>JAZDHF010000181.1:0-19254 GCA_043806315.1 Planctomycetota bacterium
CCGAGGTAAACCGCTTGCCCCTTCCTCCGATCCGAACGATACTCCTCTTCATCACATGGCTCCTTGTCTGATGGACCTTTGACCACCATCATTCATGGAGCCGTTCGTCTTGAATTTCAACTAAGCGTAGCACTCACCCTCGTGTGATCACAGTATAGCTTGGACTCGTCATACGTCAGTTCAAGGCGGTGCGTCCCCGTGATGTCGCGGATCATCAACTTAGGCGTCTCGAAGAATCTGGCTTCGCGCGAACCGTACATCTGGTCGGCCAACTTCCACTCCACGTAACTGCCATCCCAGGTGGCTCTATAACGGTAAAGGTTCCGCCCGCTGATGGTCTTCCTGCACGTCGCGGACGCAGCGCTGGAACGGAGCACGAAGTCCTTGCCAAACCTGCCCTTCTCCTTGCTCGACATCTGGGCGCCGTAGTTGACGTAACAAAGGTCGCCAACGCGAACACTAAGCAAGTCGATTTTGTCGCAAAGCGCCTGGACCCCGCTGTTGAGGTCGAGCCGCAACATGCATTCGTGCAAACCACGGAAGAGTGATTGTGGAATCACGTGAACGTCTTCAATGGTCCCAGCATGCAGCTTGGTCGCTGTCGGCCCGGGTTTCCGAATCTGAACGTTCCATCTCGCCTTCGGTTTCTCCTTCTTAATGATCGGAATGATGGTGATTACCGGGACGGTCCCAAACACACGCACAGTGCGCAGGTCCGCTACGCTTTCCAGCGTGCAATTGTCAAGAACCATGCGGCGAGAGTTGATGCCGTACTTTTGAATCGCGTACGAGTACGGAATGATGTACGCTAGGCTTCCTGATTCCTTAAGGAGGCTCAAGGCCCGTTCGATGAAGACTACGTAAAGATCCCAGTGACGATCAGCCGTCGTGTAGGTCGAGTCGGCGTTAATGTAATCACGAATCTCAGGCACGGACGCGTAAAGCTCCCATGCGTTCACATACGGAGGATTGCCGACAATTGCGTTGAACCCACCGTCCTTGAAGATGTTGGGGAACTCCGGCTTCCAATCAAACGTGTTGACCTTGGTACGTAGCTCTTTGTCGTCGAAGAGACCCACGTTGTCGTTGTAGAACTCGCTGTCTATAAGTGAGTTCCCGCACTTGATATTGTCCGCAAGGGACGGGAGAAGAGGGCGATGAAAGTCCAGCGTGTATTGTCGCGCCGAGGCGGTAGTTTCTTCTTCGAGGAGCTTGAGGTAGAGGGAAAGTTGGGCGACTTCAACGGCCTGGGAGTCAATATCGACGCCATAGATGTTATCGGTGAGGATGCGCGCCTTTTCCTGAAGGGAAAGGTACAGGGCATTGTTGCGTTTCATGACGGCGGGCTTGGGCGCTTTGGAGGGATGCTCGTTGTACCAGTGGGTGATGTATTTCAGGAGGCAATCATAGACGCCGAGTAAGAAAGAACCAGAGCCGCAGGCAATATCTGCAAACCGCATCTTCGATATCTCCCCCGGACTCTTGCCGTCGATGAGTTTGCCGACGGTGTTCTGGACAATGTAGTCGACGATGTACTTCGGAGTGTAATAGACTCCGCCGGCCTTGCGGACTTCGGGTTTCGGCTCAAGGGTGGCGCGCTTTTTCGTGGCGACGATGACATTGCCGAGGAAGCGTTCGTAGATCGAACCGAGAATGTGGAGTGGAATATCGTTGAAAAGGTACTCTGATTTGTGGTAGTCAAATGCGTTCAGAACGTCGTCGAAGTTCTTGTCGTCGATTGAAAGTCCGTCAGGAGCGTCGAGGGTGGGGTGGAACTTATAGACGATGCCGTTATAGGTCTTGTCGAGTTTTCGGCAAACGGCGCGGAAATCCTGCCAGGCGCTACGGTCGGTCGATTCGCCCAGGCTCGGAATGATGGGATCGGGCTCGATCAGCTTATCTTCCAGAAAACGAATAAGAACCAGACGGTCGATGATTCGCTGTGTCAGCTCAGTCAACGCGGCGGAATCCAACTTTGGATTGCTGTTCTTGAGGGCACGAGCCAAGGTTGAGCGCAGCACATCCAGCGTTTCTAGCAGGCGTTCATCGATAGGCTTGTACGCCAGTGGAAGGAACGCCTTCTGGCCGGGCCTGCCCTTGCGCTTGGCCAGCTTCTCGGCGTATTTTTGGAGGGAGCCGCCGGTGATCGCTGGGCGGGAGAACAGAAAAAAGATTTCCGCGAACTTCTCCGGGATAACGAAGTCTGAGTAATGGTACTTTTTCAGCACGCGGTAGATCGCAGTGTCGATCTTCGCCTGGAACCGGCAGTCAATGATGTGGAGCTGATTGAAGTTCGTGAGGATGCCCAAGTCGTGCCCGCGCTGGTTCGCGTAGCGGATGATCTGAAAGTAGTTGTCGCGGGTAGCGATGTCGTCGGCGGGCTTTTTGGCTTCGACGTAGAGGACGGGGGAATCGAAGTTCGGGTCCAGCGACAGGGCGTAGTCGGCGCGGCGCTGGGCGGTAGCCATCTGGACGTTGCGCTCAACCTTCACTTCCTGCTGGAAGGGGTTCTTCTGGATCGTGTGGGTTACGTCCCAGCCCAAGGCAAAGAGGAATTTGTCAATGAAGTCATCGCGGACCGCGGCTTCCTGATAGGAGGACGAGAGGTAGTACTTGTCGTTGGCACTGAAGTCTTGGACCAGAGTAGCGACGGTAGCGGCGGCTTCCTCCAGCGTTGGATTCAGCGCGTCCTTCGGACCGGCAATCGTGCTGGCCATGCATGCTCCCTGTGGTGATCGGCAGGGCGTATGTTCACGGCGGGCCGATGGCCTGTCAACGGGAACGGTGCTCTGGGACGGTTCACCGCTTGAGGTAGGTTCCTTTTCCCCGGTTCGTTCCGGCTTGGTCGGTTCGCTCTTGCCGACACCGGCCGCTTCCGCTCGCGGGTCGGACAGACCCCGCGCTTGCGGTTGGGGTTCGGACAGGTCCGCCTCGCTCCCGCTCGCGGCTCTGATAGGTTACAATTCCCCGCGATGCCGAAACCTTCGTCGACGCCTCTGCTGGAAGTGAAGGAGCTGGTCAAGCGCTACAACGGCCGGGCGGTCGTGGACCGGCTGACCTTTCACGTGCAAGGCGGCGAGATCGTCGGGCTTCTGGGCCGCAACGGGGCCGGCAAGACCACGACCTTCCGCATGACCGTGGGCATGATCGACGCGGACGCCGGATCGGTCACCTTCGACGAGCAGGATGTCACCACGCTGGCCATGTACAAACGAGCGCAACTCGGCATGGGGTACCTCTCCCAAGAGCCGAGCGTGTTTCAACGGCTTTCCGTGGAGGACAATCTCATCGCCATTCTGGAGACGATGCGGAACCTCAATCAACGGCAGCGTCGGGAGCGGGCCGATCATCTCATCGAACAGTTCGGATTGGTCGAGCAGAGAAAGCAACTGGCGCGGACGCTTTCCGGCGGGGAGCGGCGGAAGCTGGAAATCGCGCGGGCCTTGGTCACCGAGCCGAAGCTCATCATGCTGGATGAGCCGTTCAGCGGGGTGGACCCCAAGGCCGTCGAGGACTTGCAGAAAGAAATCCTCCATCTGAAGCGGGATCGCGGGATCGCCATCCTGCTGACCGACCACAACGTGCGCGAGACGCTACGGGTCACGGACCGCAGTTACATCATCAACGAGGGGCACAAACTGGCCGAGGGCACGCCGAGGGAGATCGTCCGCGACCCGTTGGTGCGGGCGACGTATCTGGGCAGCAGCTTCCGCAACGACGAGTTCGACCATGCCGGATGACGCCCACGGGGCCGCGTTCGAGTGGCTCGACGGACACGGTGTGCCCTGGCGGATCGAACTGCCGCCCGAGCGGATCGTTCTCCACGGCGCGGTCGCAACGATGGAGCTTCCGGCCAGCGAGTGGCGTCGGGACATCTACATCGCCATTCACGGCGACGGTTTCATCGTCCGGTTTGAGCGGTTCGATTCGTCGATCGGCTTCGTCCTACGGGCGGAGCAGGCGGCGCCCCTGCTTGCCCATTTGGGCGTGCCGCCGGAACGACGGTCGGTCGCCGAGACGACCGAGGAAAGCCCCGCCGTGTCGATGCCCTTGCTGTGGCCGACGGTTTCGCCGCTCGCGGTTTGGGCGCTGATCTGCTCCGCCGTGGTGTTCGTCCCCTTCGTCGGATTGCTGCCGGCGATCGCCACGATCGTCCTGTTGATCCTCCATCGGCGGAGGGTACGCCGGACGGCCGCCTTGGGGCACTCGCGTGCGATCTGCACGTGGGCGTTCGTGTTTCTGGTTTTGGGATCCGCAGTCTCCGCCCTGGCGATTTGGGGATTGCGGAAGCACCTGCCGGAGTTCGACAGCGAGCGCTTGTTTTCAGGGCCGGCCGCGAAGGGACGGAATTGGGGGATCATCGCGTGCGGGATTTTCGTGGTGGCGTTGTCGCTGACGGTGCATGAGGCCGCCCACGCGATCACGGCCTGGTGGCTCGGCGACGGCTTCGCCAGGTCGTTGGGACGGGTCACGCTCAACCCCCTAGCCCATCTTGATCCCTTCGGAACGATCCTGCTGCCGATCCTGCTGGCGACGGCGGGCCTTCCGGTGTTCGGATACGCCCGACCGGTGCCCGTGCGGGTGGAAACGCTGCCGCGGTATCGGCGGGCGCACATCCTCATTGCGATCGCGGGGCCGGGGTCGAATCTGATTCTGGCGTGTGCGTCGCTGCTGTTGCTCGTGGGGCTGGCCTGTGCGGTGCGCATGGCCGTCCCCGGTGCGATGGTCGCGCACCTCGCGAGCTTGGACCTCGAAGCGCCGGTGACGGCGACGGGTTTCGCGTTGGCGGCGGTGTTCGGCCCGCTGTGCATGATCCTCAAGCTCAGCTTCGTCATCAACGTGGCGCTGGCCTTGTTCAATCTCATTCCCATCCCGCCGCTGGACGGATCGTGGGTGCTGGAACACCTGTTTCCGGGGAGTTTGGGGCGACTGTACGCGGTCCTGCGGCCCTACGGGTTCCTTATCTTCATCGGAGCGGTCTACGCCGGCGTCTTCAACTACCTCGCGTATCCCTTTTGGCTGGTGGTCGGTCCGGGGCTTGCGTTGCTGGCCGCGGCGACGGGACTGTAACACGGTGACATTCCTCTGGCACCGATCGGTGATGGTGGATTGCCAATTGTCGCTTACGGTTCCGGTCGGATTGCAGTCGGCGAACGGTCAAATCAAAGCGCTGACATCGACGCGGAGGGCATTGGCGATGCGCTTGAGCGTGCGGACGGTGGTGCGGTCGGGGTTGCGTTCAATCCGCGAAATCTGCGACTGCGGGACGCCGAGCTTCTTGGCGAGTTGCGTCTGCGTCAGCCCCGCCGCTTTCCGGGCCTGGACAACCGCGTCCCTCGCCAGTTCGATGCCGAAATCCTGGGCATCGATCCAATCATCGGCTTTCCGGTTCTCAGTTGCGGCGATCGTGTGCAGGGCCATCTCCGACTTCACGAGACGCTCGTAGACCTCGACCGGCAAGACCACGTGAGTCGCCCGCCCCTCGTGAACCAAGTAGACGTGCTCATCATCCTCGGTTTCGATACGCCGACGCGGGTTGTCGGTTCGCTTGCGCCCATGACCGTCGCTCTGCAGCGGAGTCAGGGTGTGCCGCGCTTGCGCCGCGCCGGAGTGCGCTCTCCTCGAAACCTGCGACATTGGCGAACTAAGACCTCCTCTTGCACGCCATCAAGCCGGAAGATGCCGATGTTCCGGCCGAATCGGAAGAAGCGCAGCGCATAGGGCGCCAACTCTCTGTCGACCATCGCGTGCGTGTCTGTGACTGGGTCGTCTCGAAGACGCTCAAGCCAACCATAGAACTCCCTAGCTTCATCGGCCGAGCATTGGCGCCGGATGAACCAGCTTACCTCGCGGTGAAGTTCCACCTTGAAGCGCAAACGCGCATCTCCTCTCTGCGGAAAGCGACCTACGATCGCACCGCAAAGTATTCAAGGTGGAACCCGCACGCCATGGCGACTAGACGCTGCTAGTGCTGTCCCCTTTGGATTCCACGGCCGGGGGGCCGGTCGACCTATTCAATTATCTCAAATAGAGCATATATCAGATTTGAGATTTGTCAAGGGGTTGCGGTGCGACAGGCGCAGAAAAACCGCGCCACGCACAAGGGGTGGCGTTCCATGAGGGAAGGCGGAGTGACGGCGTCAGCAAACAAGTGGCGAACTCCGAATCGCTGGAACCAAGTAGACTACCGGATTCACCAGCCTTACGAGCCGCGCGGCCCCAACGCAGGCAGGTACGCTACGGAGCGTTTGGCGTAGGTTCCGTCACTGGAGACGAAGGGGCTCGAACCCTCAACCTCCGCATTGCGAACGCGGCGCTCTCCCAGTTGAGCTACGTCCCCGGTAAGGAAGCATCAGGTTAGCGGTTTCGGCGCGCCGGTCAAGTTAGGGCCGGAGTCGTCCGTCCAGCGATCACGGCTGAGGTCCCTCGAATCGAAAAACCGGAGGAGGAGGGATTCGAACCCCCGAGACAGTTTCCCGCCTAACGGTTTTCAAGACCGTCGCCTTCAGCCACTCGGCCACTCCTCCAGAGCGTGTTCCGCAGCCTGTCCCTGGGCGGATTCTATACGCCCGCGCCGGATTCTGCGACGGTCGCTGGCGCGCCGTCGGTTACTGGCGACGCGTAAACTCGATCATCTCGATGGACGCCCCGCGCCCTTGGCCGCCGGAACTGCGCAGGTAGCGTTCCACGTAGCCAAGCTCACGGTTGAAGCGCACCCGCATCAGCACCGTCTCCGCACGTCCGGCGAAAGGCCCGGCGGGATCGGTCAAGTTTTCCAACTCTTGTTCGAGGGTGTCGAGCAGGCCGTCGATCGAGTAGACGTTGAGGTTACTCGTGGTCGGCGGCCGACCGTTGACCGAGGCCTCTTCTACGATTCCGTCCCGCCAATGGATAACGTATTTACTGCCGTGCATCCGATATCGAACGTCGTAGGCGCGCACGGCGGCGGCCCGCCATCGCTGCCTTGCGGCCGCGAGACCCTCGCGCGTCAACGGCTCCATCGGTTCGCGAAACCAAAGAACAGCTCCGACCGCGCCGATCACGAACGCGGCGCACATCAAGAAGAGATTGGTTCTCGTCACGCCTTTCATTCGATCCGCCTCCCTCCAGTCTCTGATCAGAGCGGCCCGAGTTGGTCCGGCGTCTGAGTCAAGAGCCGGAGTGCGGCAGCCTACCGTCCAATAATCCGCGTCCGGTTGCAATGGGTCGTGTAGGGGACGGGCCTAGGGGTTTGCCCTCAAGGGCGCTGGGGTGGCGTCCGAAAGACGGGGAGTCCCGGCGCGCCCGGACTCGCTCGGTCACGGTACGTCGTCATTACGCCTTTCGAGAGGCCGTCGCGTGTTCCGCGCCGCCCTGGGGAGGGGGCAGCGCTTGTTGCGGCGTCGTCCGGCTGATGAGGTCGGGGGTGCATGGCCAAACACAGGAATAGGTCCAACGCGACGAGGCCGCCGGGCAACGGAGCCCTGGGACGGGCCGACCACACCGCGGACGACGACCGTCCCTTCGCCGAGATCCGCAAAACACTCCACGACGTGCTCCGCCTGCTCTCCCTGCACCGGTGGAGCTTCTTTGTTCCCTTCTGTCTGGTCACCTGCGCCGCGTTCGTCACCAGCCTCTACTATCCACGGACGTACAGTGCCTCGACGAGTTTCGAGTGCCGCAACGACCCGGTGATGATCAACCTGCCGATGTCGGCGGGTGCGGCGTCCTTCAAGTACTTCCGCAACACCATGGTCCGAGACTTGACCTCCGCAGAGTGCATGGCCGAGGTCGTCGAACAACTCGGCCTGCTCAAGGGCGCGGAACGCGACGCCGACGGAGCGCTGACCGCGGAGTGGACCCGGCGCCGTGATTCACTGGCCCGCTCCCTGGGCGGCAACTTGACCATCGCCACGACCTCGCCCAGCGAGTTGATCGACATCGTCAAAATCACGTATACGGGACCGGACCGAGCGATCGGAAAGGGCCTCGTCGATCAGGTCAAAAAGACCTACATTCGCCGGACGCTGGTCTGGATTCACGAGTTCCTGGTCTCCCAGCGCGACTATTTCGTGCGCGAGGCGGCGGAGGCCATGGAGGCGGTCTTGCGGGCGGAGCGGGAGGAGACGCGCCTTCGTCTGGCCAACCCCCACGTGAACCCGACCGATCCCGGAGCCATCTCCGGCAAGTTGGCGCAGTTGGAAAGCGAGCGGCGGGAGTTGCTGTTGCGGCGCCGGGAGTACGCGGCCGAACTGGACGCCCAGCGTCAACTCCTCGCCGCGGCTGAGCCGCTCGCGCCGGTCGGAGACCTCGCCGATGCGAAGGAGTCCCATGCGGACGACGGATACCTGAGCCCCGAGGCGATCCACCTCGTCGCACAGATCCAGGAGATTCACAGCGCGGTCGCGAAACTCCGTGAGACGCGGGGCATGACCGACGAGCACCCGGAGATTCGCGAGCTGCTGGCCAATCGTCGCCGGATCGAGGAGAAGCTGGAACAGCAGCGGGCCTCGGACCGTCAGGCGGTCGCGTCCTCCGGCGGGCTTCCGGCGGGACCTCTCCGTTCGGCGAGCGAGATCACGGCGTCCGCGGCCCCGTGGCTGGGCGATCGGGCGAGGATGCTGGTGCAAGTCGCGGCGCAGAACGCCAAGATCAAGGAAATCGACATCAGTCTGCAAAGCAACGAGCTGACGCTGACGGAGCTGAACCGTGCGAAAGACGAGGTCTACGACCGGCAGGAGGAGTTCGCCGAAGTGATCGGCAACGTGCAGAAGGCCAAGCAGCGGCACGGGCAACTTGAGTCGACGCTGGCGACGATCGAGCCGGCGATCAAGGCCGTTGAGCAGGATCGGCTGCTGCAATTCTCCGAAGGCCAGCCTGCCCGCGGCGGAAACACCCCGGTATCCCCCAGGGCGACGAGCGTGGTCTTGCTCGCCCTGGTGGCCGGGATCGCCGCGGGTGTGCTCTTCGTGATCCTCGCCGAGGTTCTCGATCACGTCTTCCGCAGTTCGAGCCAGGTGTCGCGCAGTTTGGGGCTGCCGATGCTTGAAGCGATCGACGAAATCGTCACGGCCTACGACCGGCGGCGGTTCCTCGTGTACCACGCCGTAGTCACGCCGCTCATCGTCCTTTGCTGTCTGGGTCTGACCGGGCTGACCGGCTCGATGGCCTATCTGAGCATTACCCAACCCTGGACCTATCAGAAGATCCGCAACGTCCCCGAGGCGGCCCTGCATCTCTTCATCGAGGACGCCCCCGCCGCCCGCCCACCGACCGTCAAGGACGAACCATAGGAGGTCGGTTCGTCGAGGGGACCGACGGGTGGCCCAGGTCCTTTGGACCTGGGGGAGTCGATGATATGCGCCTGGGCCGCGAGTCCCGATCTTCTGGTAGCGCCATCCGTCCACGATCGTCGCCTCCCCCACCTCCAAAGGAGGTGGGCCACCCACCCGAACCATAGGGAGTCGGGCTTTCGGCAGGGTACGCAACGCCGGGCGGGGACCCGGTTGACGCTCCCCGCGGGCCCGTTGACAATTCCGCTCCGGCGGATCGCCCGCGAGGAAGTGCTGGCGTTGGATTTCACGATGGAGGTAGGCTCTGCGACCGCGACGATGGCCGGAATGGTGGGCGTGGGAGTTGGAGTTGACCCCGCATCTCCTCAAACGCATGGAAGACCGGCGTTTCTCCGAGGTGAACCTGCGAACGATGCTGAACAAAGCGACCTCTTATCATCCCGACGTCGAGCCGGGTCGCTGAGCGATCGCCGCCCGCCACCGGAGACGCCGGTGGGAAGTGATCGTCGAGCCGGACGCGGATGCCCGGGTGTTAGTCGTGGTGACGGCCTATCCCATCGAAGGTCAATGAGATGAAGGAATCGTACCTCGAGATCATCTACCGTCATGGCCGCCCGATCGCGGCATACTTCTACCTGCCGCGCGCATCGCGAGATCGGAGCCGCCGATCGGCCAAGGCCGCGGGGGGGCTGGTCATCGACTTCACCCAACGCGGCAAGCCCATCGGCATAGAGATCACCGCCCCGAGCAAGGTCACCGTCGCGGCCGTCAACCGCGTCCTAAAGGAACTCGGCTTCCCGCCCATCAAACAGGCCGACCTCGCTCCCCTTCGGGCGGCGTGACAGACGGCTCGGCAGTGCCCCGGCGGGGCGAAAGAATGTACCCACGGGTGGAGCAAGTCCGCTCATGCGGACGAGCGGAGCCCGTGGAAAGGTGTCCCCTTCTTCACTCCCCCTCTCCCTCCCAGGGAGAGGCCCGGGGTGAGCGTGATGTGGTGCCGTCCCCTGTCAGTGGCGCGGAACCGGCTTCCCATCGCCCGTAGGGCGCATCCGCCTGCGGCGGATTGCCAGGTAACTTCAGTCCCTGGAACGCGGAGCGTTTCCCTTTCTTTCCGCACCCGCCCGTTGCGGCGTAGAATGGTCAAGCTTAGTCCGTCCGGGAGGGTTGTTCGTGGAGTATTTGAACCGCGACTCGCCGGTGTGCCACGGTGCGAGGAGCACGCGCGTTCAATAGAATGGCCGCTATGGACTTCAGCGCAGCATCACCGTATTTCAGCACGCAGACCATCACGGCACTAGCGGAGGTGGTCACTGGCGGATCGGCAGGTGACTCAACACCGTCGATCGGAGTCTATCGCAGCGGCCCAAAGTTGGAGCGGTTTTTTGGCGGGCTCAACATCACACTCCGGATCGGCAACGCCTCCCGAGTTCCGACCGTACGCGTCGTGTTGGAGCAAGAGAACAAGCAGCCTGACGGGCGAGCAACCATCATCCGTGTGATCGAAGCCGCCGCTGACCCGCGGGACTATCTCGACGACACCGCGAAGCTCGCCGCAGTCGTTGACTATTTGAACAGACGGTTGACGTTCGACGGGTACGAACTGCGCAAGATCGGCCAGACCTTCAAAGTCGTGGCACTCGCGACGAACACGGTCGCAGCAGCAGCATTGAAAGAGAAGGCCAAGGCGCTCGATCTCGAATCGGTACACTCCGACTTCGATCGCGCCCTGACCCAAGCCGACACGGACCCATCCGACGCCATCACGGCTGCTTGTTCCACCGTCGAGAGCGTGTGCAAGTGCATTCTCGACGAGCTGGGCAAACCATATCCGACGAACAAGGACATCAAGGGGGTGGTCGGTGAAGTCGCCAAACACCTCAATCTGTCTCCGGGGCGCGACGATTTGCCCAAGGAATGGGAGCAGGACATCCGCACCATCCTCTCCGGTCTGTTCAACGTGGTCGGCGGAATCGGCTCGCTTCGAACGCACGCGGGGGACGCCCACGGCAGAGGCAAGCACCCGGTCCCCGCCGATGCTCGCATCGCGCGCTTGGCGATCCATGCGGCGAGCACCGTGTCGCTATTTTACATTGAGACGTGGCAACGAACCACCGCCCGGACAAAGAGGCTGTAGTCCACGCCATGAAGCGTGCAAGGTCCTCTCTTTGCGTGCAAGACCGGGAACATCGAGACCGCCACCTATAGTAGCCGGGAGGACAAGGGGGACGAGGGGGACATTTTACCCTTTTTCGGCAAGTTGGCGGGTCGCGTGCCGGACCCTCTCGGAACCCCCCTTGGGTCCCCCCTTGGTAACGGGGGATGGTAGGGGGTTGCTCGTCGTCCCGCCGCGCCGGGCCTCTGACCCCTCCCCGCGTCTCGTAATCCGTAACTCGTAATTCGTAACTTGTAACTCGTTTTTTCCCGACCGCCGGCGATGCTTCTCACGCACTCTGTTAGCCACGTCGTCGCGGTGCCCACGCGAGAAACAGTGCGGGGAGAATCGCGGCGGCCACCAGCCACAGACTCAGGGCGACCATCATCCCGTCCTCGAAGCGGTGGAACTTGTCCATCACGGTGTAGGCGATGGGGTTGTAGGTCGGGACGCGTACGAGGGCGGAGGCCGACAAATCGGCGAGGGACAAGGCTGTCACGACGGCGACCCCGGCGGCCGGTAAGGCCCAATTCATGGGGATCAGAAGATGGGAGAGGATGCCGCTCTCGCTGGCTCCGTCGGTGCGGGCCTGCGCCGACAGATCGCCCACACGGTGCCGCAAGACCAGCAAGGCCACGAGCAGGCCGATCCATCCGAAGCGGGCGACGTACGCCAAGGCCACGATCGGCCAATGATCGTAAAGCCAACCGAGCGACGGGCGGTTGTAGGCTGTGACCAGGGCTTCCCCGATCAACGCCCCCGGCAACGCGCCGAAGACCATCGCCCACGCCGTCGTGAGACTTCGCAAACGCGCTGCCATGACCACGCCGAAACCCATCGCCAATGCCGCAACTCCACTCACCATCGCCACGCCCAGTGAGCATCCCAGATCGAAGGCGTAGGTCCGAAACGCGTCGATGATCGTCTGGAACGATGCGAAGCGGGCGACCAACATGCCCATCGGAAGCGGCCCGGAAACCATGAGGAACGTGAGGACGGTAAGGCGAAGCAAGGGCGATTTTGTGAACGCCGCACCGTCGCCGGGTTCATCCGCGGTGCATCGCCGCCAAAAGTGGACGATGGTGAGCAGGACGAGGAGGGTCACGGCCGTCGGCGCGGTCGCGGGCCAGACCACGTCGATCGTGCGTGCGGACCTCGACGCCCAACCCAACAGCTCCGTCGCGTAGACCGTCAGTCCGCACGAGCTGGGAACGCCGTAGTCTCCGAAGAAAATGACAAAGAGAATCAAGGCGCTCAAGGCGACGTGCGGGAAAAGCGTGGGGAGGGCGGCGTAGGTGAATGCCGACCCGCGCGAGGCGACGAGCGACGCGGCCTCATACGCCCGCCGCCCGCTGCCCGACCATGCCGCGCCGATCACCATTACGGGGATCGGCCAAGCCCATAACGCCCATACACCGATGCAACGCAGGTCCGGGTCAAACCCCTTCGGGAGAATCCGGTCCCATCCGAACGCATACACCATCGGCGGACACAACAGAACGGCGAACTGGCACGCGGCGATCACGGGTTGATGAGCGATCCGCCGCGATTGCCCGATCAGATACGCGCCGGGAAGAGAAACCATGACGCAGACGACGGTCGCGGCCGCCGACAACCATCCGCTCCGCCACAGCAATCCCCATTGTCTGGCGGAGATCGCGAACCCGCCTTCCGGCGTTTGACCTTGAGCGAGACACCCGGCGAGGAGCGCCATCGTCGGCCAGACGAACGCCAGCACGAAGACCGCCCAACCCGTGAGAAGGAGTGCAGAGGTGAGCGCGCGGCGGATCACCGGATCAGGATTTCGCGGACGGCGGCGTCGGCCTCGTCCATGGCGTCGGCGACGGCGTTGTAGTCCACGATCGTCTCCGGCGGCCAGGCGATGTTGAGTTCCCTGCGAAGCGCCTCGCGCACCGGGATGAACCGCGCCTCGCTTTGAGCCAACATCCGTTCCACCTCGGGCGAGACCAGGAAATCCACCAGCGAACGCGAAGAGGCCGCGTTCGGTCCACCGTGAATGATCGCCACGGAGCAGGGGACGAGCAAGGTCCCGCCCCCGCCCATGTCCAGGTACCGCAAGTCCACGGATGCTCCGCCGCGCTTGGCCTCGAAGACGTCGTCCGTGTCGGTAAAGGCGAACGCCGCGCGACCCGCCATAACGGCTCGAACCGTCGCACTGTTGCCGTCGACGACCTGTACCCCGTCGTCGCGCAGTCGGGTGAGGAACGACCGCGCACGTTGCGGCCCCCAGAGCGCGAACATCGCCGCCACGTGTCCGCGCGTCGTGCCGAACAGCGGATTGGCGATGGCCGAACGCTTCGCGAAATCGCCCGCGGCGAGCTCTTCCCATCGCTTCGGCAACTGCGCATCCGGGGTCTGGTGCGGATCAAACGCAAGCACGCGGGCGCGGACACCCGGCGCCGTCCAGCGACGCTCGCGATCGTGGAACCGAGCGGGAATATCCGTCGCCTGCGGCGATTCGTAAGATTCGAGCAACCCCAACCGCGCCAGCAGGATCGTATTGAACAGCTCGCCGGACCAGAACACGTCGGCGCGAGGTCGCCCCGCTTGGGCCTCGCGGATGATCCGCTGCACCAGCCCCGTGGTCTTACCGGCCTCGGAATCATAGATCGCGGAGACCTCGACGCCGGTGCGTGCCTTGTACGCATCGAGCACTTGTCGGCCCACGTTCTCATCGACGCTGCAATAGACCACCACCTGACCCGACGCCGGTGATATCGCGCCGGCCGCGATCACCCACAGGGCGACGACGGCGCTGCATGGAGATCGGTCGGGCATGATGAACGACCCTCGCGGCGTTGACCGTCGATCGCGCCGGGGATACAGTCCTCATCGCGTTCTCGGTCGCCTCGACGTTCGTATACGCGCATCGGCCCCCATCGTCTAGAGGCCTAGGACACCGGCTTTTCATGCCGGCGACAGGGGTTCGAATCCCCTTGGGGGTGATATCGCGGGCTGGAAACGGCCCGCGTTTTCATGCGCGGCAATGCCCACCGGTGCATCGTAAGTCCCAGTCCTTTTCATAGGTTGCGGATCGGCCCCCACCGGCATCGACGTTGCACCACCGCGCACCGCGTTGAGCTGTTGGGCGCACGGAAGCGCCAAGCAAAGCGCCAAGCGCGGATCGGCGTTTTCCGTGCCAGTCGCGCGAAGTCGTTCGGTCGGCAACGTGGATAGGTCCGGCAGTCGCCTGACGGCTTCGTTAAGCGATCCGCGGAGGGTACAGGCGTACACGTCGGCAGTCATATTGATCGTCGCGTGGCGCATCAGCTCTTTGGCAGTCCGTACGTCGACGCCCGATCGCAGCAGCATCGTGGCGAACGTCACGCGAAGCGAATGAAAATCGGCCACCCGACCTATGTCGTCACGGTAGGGGACTCCCGCCGTTTTCAGATCGCCGCGCAGCATTTGGACGATGTTCTCCGGGCGCGGCAGCCGGAACACGCACGCTGCCGGATGCTTGCCTGTCAGGAAAGCCCGCAGCTCGCCCGCAGTGTCCGGTCGTAGGGGCAGTGTCGCTGCACGTCGATTCTTGGCCGACGCAGCGTCGATCGTCACCGTCGGTTCAGACCCATCCAGCTCGAAACTCGCCCGCGTCAGGCTCCGCAATTCGTTGGCCCGAAGGCCGGTCTCCACGGCGAGGCGATACAGCCAGTAGCGTTCTTCGCCAGTCACGCCGAAGTTATCCGCCGCGCTACGCGTCATGGTCAGCAGCCTCCGCAGTTCGTCGGGCTCCAGCGGTCGCCGAATGTGTCGCCGATCGGCCTTGGCGTTCGTTCCCGAAAGGTGTGCGAGGGGGTTCGTCAACGCCCGGCGTTCCTTCACAAGCCACGTCACAAAGCCCTTCACTGCGGCCAAGTAGTGATTCGTCGTCTTGGCGGCCAAGCCCTTCTTGTCGTCGGCCCGCTTGGCGCGCTTGTCAGCCAAGAACCGCCCCACCGCCGCCGCGTCCAGTTCAGATAGGAACGTCACCCCGACCCCGTCCAGAATGGCCGTGACCCGGTGGAACGCCTTTTGGGCGTACTCCGGGGTCACCCCGGAATCGACCAACGATCGCTTGTAGTCGTTCAGGTGGTCCCGTAGCGGCTTAGCGACGCCACGCGGTCGGCGTCGAGCAGGCCGATCGCCCCCATCTTCTCTCGCAAGGCGACGGGTAGGGTTTCGAGCCAAGCGGTCAGTTCGAGGTCAGGCTGCTCGCCGGGGATACGCCGCGCCATCAGTTTGTCGAGCTGGCGCATAAACGCTTCGCTCGCCCGCTTGTCGGAGAACGCGGGCAGCCGTCGGACCCGCTCGCCCCAGCGGAATTCGACATACCACCGCGACGCGGTTCGTTGTCGCCCCTCGCGGTCATGGTACGTTGTTTGGAAAAGTCGCATGATGCACCTACTTTCGGATTCGGCCCTTGCGGGTCGTCAGTTGCAGCCCTAGAACTTTGCAGAGCCGCGCCGCCGTGCTCAGCGCTACATCACGTTGCCCAGCAATGAACCCGTGCGCACTGGCGTACGGGACACCGCTTTCGACGGCCAGCCGCTTGACGGAAAGGCCGGATACTCTGAATGCCGCCAGGATCACGTCGGCCAGTTCGTTACTGGGATTCGATTTCATACACACACCATATCATGCGAACGATATCTGGTCAAGTCTAATATCATGCGAATGATAGCTTGTCAAGTCGATTCCGTTTTCTGTTTCGGATTCACGCCCGCCGCACGGATCGCCGTCGCCTGTCGTCGGTACTCCACGGCAAGCGCCGGGTTGGTCGATTCACAACAGCCCGCTTTCCGTTCCAACTCCGCCGCCCAACCGAGCGGCTCCCAGCCAGGCGGGATCGTGACTTCGCATGGAAGGTGCTCACTGCCCGACGTGGCCCCAGGTTGGGCATCTTGAGCGCCTTGGACACCTTGAGAGTCGTCCTCGGCATGGATGGGAGGTTCCCGAACATGCTCAAGGTGCTCAAGGTGCTCAACCCGTGGAGACGGTGGATTCTGCGCACCTTCGGGATCGGGCGGTCTCGGCGTGTCCCCATCGGCCGTGGGAAGCGCCCAAACCCACCCGCCACCGAAGCTCGTCTTCAACGCGGCGACGTGCAGCCGGTCTTTTGCGCGGCGTACAGAAGGCCACGTCATCCCGGCATCCTGCGCTCGGGTCTCGATCGTTCTCATGGGGACGGGTCCGTCTTTCAGTTGGCCGCGTAGCCAATCCGCCGACGCCTCGGTCTTGCCTTTGCTGCGTTCTTCCCCCTGACGGATGAGCGCAGCGAGGGCCTCGTCCGCCGTCACGGTCACAGGTTCAGCCTCCCATGCCACGACGGCTGCGGTGCCCTGGGGTTCAAGCCGGTACGCCAAGCCCGGTAGGTGCGCTGCTAGGTTGTTCTTCGCGCAAAGAAACAGACGGCGTTCAGGATCGTTGGCGTCAGGGACCACCAGCCAAACGGCACGCGCCGCCGCGACGAATCCCAGGGAGCCCATCGCGCGGTATAGCGCCCTGATGCCTTCGTTCTTGTTCAGGTGCGTTACGGCGACGACCGCCACCTTGTGTCGGGCTGCAAGCTCGGCCAACGGAGCCAACAACCCCCGAAGCTCGGCGTTCTTGTGTGAATCGACCTTGCCTAAGAAAGCGGTAATCGGGTCGATGATGACAAGTCCACAGTCGGGAGTCTGCTGGATCGCCTGTTCGAGCGCCGGGAGGTCGCGTTCGAGATTGAAGGACCGTTGTGAGGTCTTGCCGGTCGTGCCGTCCCTCCACTCCACTCCCTGGATGGCGTTGATCCGGGACACTTCCGCGCCGGCAGCATCCAACCGGGGTCGAATTGTGTCTGCAACATCATCCTCGGCAGACAGCAGCACGACGCCGGCTGGCGGGATCGGTTCGTCGCGTCGGTCGGGCAGCGGTGTCCCCGACGACACTCGCGCGGCGAAATCCAACGTCAGGAAGGACTTGCCCAGCCCAGGGTCGCCGGCGACGAGTGTCAACTTGCCTCTTGCGATCCGGTCCAACCAAAGCCATTCGACGGGCTGCGGCTGAACGTCGGCAAGCCGTACGACGACCGGTGTCGAAGCCCCGTCGTTTGTCGGTGACGCGACGAATCGCGGCGCCTGTTTGGCCAGGAGGAGTAGTTCTCCGGCGGTATGTCCGGCGTCAAACCAATCCGAAACGTCCCCTTTACGGGGTAGGCCGGGCAGCGCCACCAGCCGAAGATCGGCGGCCTTCCCGTGGAGGCTCTGCCCGGCATCGTCCGTGTGTTTTCGGCCTGCGCCGTCGTTATCCGGTATGAGGCAGACCTTGCGACCGTGAAGCGGCCGGTCATCGACGAAGTACCACTTGCCCGCGCCGCCGGGGTTCGTGGTCGCAATCAATCCGGCCGCGGCAAGACGATCGGCGTCCTTCTCGCCTTCGACGATGAAGACCCAGGCGTTCGGATCGGCGGCAAGCAAGTCGGGGACTCGGTAAACCACGCGGCGGACGCCGTCGAGATTCGGTATCCAGCCGCCTTGGCCGTCCGGCCGGCGCTGTGAGAAACCTTTCGGTTGGTATCGCACGACCTGGAACAGCACTTTCCCGTGTTCGTCACAGTAGTCGTACGCCTTGACCTCGCGGCTGTTACACTCCTTGCCCATGCGACGGCGACTAGCCGGCGGCGGAAACAGATCGGCCACCGTCAGTCCGAGTGCCGTACAAATCGCTTCTAGCGAGCATTGTGCATGGCAGGTCAGCAGCACCCGGCCATCGTTGCCTTCGGCCACCGAAAGGCTCGGCTTCCGGTCATCGTGGGCCGGACATCGCCCGATCCACCCCTTGCCCGATGGTCGATGATCGGGTAACTTGGTGAGCACAAGCTCAATTGGTCTTGGGGTCGCGCCGTCTGGCAACGGTCGCGGCCCCCGTTTGTTGGGCGTCACGTCGCGGCCCTCGCAAGCTCAGCCTCGAAACGGTCGCGCGATCCCCAACGACGCCGAGCAGGCCGTCATCGCCGACATCCGAGCTTGGCGCGCCGCGGGCCGGACCCTCGAACGGATCGCCGCGGCTTTGACCGACCGGGGCGTCCCGACCAAGACCGGCAAGTCGTCCGAATGGACTCATCAAGCCGTGGCGAGGATTCTGAACCGGCCGCAAGGATAGACCCCGCGGCGCACCGTCGCGCTATTTCTCACGCACGACACAGTATGCGTGGCCGTCGGTTTCAACGACAACGGTTCCGTTGGACGCCGTCGTGTAAATCGACTCCTGGACGCCAGACAACGTGTCGTACCGGAAATGATTCTCGCCGAGTGACACGCCCCACTTGACGGTGTGTGGCGGATCATCATCGGCCGTGTGAAGCGAGATTCGCTCCAGCACCTCCTTCGCCGGATGCCCGTACTTCGTCGCCGACGCGTTTGCAATCGCCGTCCGCGGATGGACCGCCTCCGCCCACTCCGCGCTCGTCGAGGTAACGCGACTGCCGTGGTGGCCGAGCTTGAGTACTTCGGAAACTAAGGCCATCGAATTGGCCTGCGTGTACCGCGACCGGATGACGTCCTCCGTGTCGAACGTTGCATCGGCCGTAAGAACGACATTGACGTCGCCCAACGTGATGCGCAGGACGATGCTCAGCGTATTCTTCTTGAAGTTGTCCTTGCTCGCGTCCGCCGGACTCGTTGGCACATCCGCTGCCAGTACAAAAAGGGTCGCTTCGTCCATCATGGGCCGCAACGCCCGAAACTTCTGCCGAATCCGTTCGACCGTGGTTGCATCCTGCACGAACCAAACATCGACCCATACACCCCAGCGACAAGAATAATTCGCTCAAATTATATTTTCGCAGATCCT
>JAZDHF010000182.1:0-20092 GCA_043806315.1 Planctomycetota bacterium
GGGCCTCGTAGAACGTCCCCGGCTCGCCCACCCAGCGGGCGCAGCCGCCTGGATCGGTACAACTCGCCCCGTACTCATACGCCGAGAAGTCCTGCGGCGGACAGCACACGGCGTTCTCCGGCTGCGGATTCTGCAGATCGACCATCGTTACCTTGATGGCGTCCTCAAGCGAGGGGTCCGTCTTGCCCTCCACGCGGAACCTCAGGGACCGAGTCGTGCGATCCGGGCTTAGTTCATTTGCGTCCCACACGATGTTCCCCGGGGGGTCGCATTCATCCGGAATGCCGTTGCCGTTCGCGTCGTTCCCTGCCAGCTCGCACACGTCGGGAACGCCGTTCGGCTGGCAGTCCGCGGCGCCGGAGGCGATGTCGCATTCATCGGGAATCGTATTCGGCTGGCAGTCCTGACTGGTGCCGGCGGCGATGTCGCATTCGTCAAGCACGCCGTTCGGCTGGCAGTCCGGGAGGGATTCGCAGGCGTCGAGGATACCGTTGTGGTTGCAGTCGCCGCCGACCGTGGTGGTATCGGTGAGCAGTTGAAACGCCATGTTCGGCGCCGAGCAGGTCGGCGTGATGTTCGCCCAGGGTCCGTACAGCCAGTCCGGACCGGACATGCTGACCATGCTCCGCAACGCCGGTCGCAGACCGTGCTCTACGCTTGTCGTATGCCATCCCCAGAAGTCGATGGTGGCCGTGTTGCCCGTCAAGACCTCCGTCGTACACACGCCGTCGGCGCTGAGAAACGTATGCCCGACGACGGCCTGAATGTCGAGGTCGTAGTTGAAGCACTCAGTTTCTAGAAACGCACCAGGCTGGCCGGGCGTCAAACCGTTGCGGCTGTCGGCGTAGGAGTGGAGCAGACAGCAATCGACGAGGTCCACGTCATATTGACGAACCGGGTGCGCGTCGCAAGCCCCAAACGACGTGGCCGCGACGGTCACGATCGTGGCGTCGCAGAAGTAGAGCGCCAACGGCGGCGAGGGAGCGCCTCCGAGGGTTAGCGGCTCATGGAAGCTGACCAGCCACCCGTCGATCGGCGGGTTGGGAATCAGTTGACAGGTGCTGTCGCAGAAAAGACCGTCGGGCGGATCGCACTGCTCGTTGCCCTCGACCACACCGTCGCCGCAAGTGACAAACTGACACGTCGCATTGCAGGTCGTGCCGTTGGGCGGATCGCATTCCTCCCCAGGCTCAACGATCCCGTTTCCACAGACTGGCGGGGGGCCGCAAGTCAGTGCCGCGTTGTACTCCGCGCCGCAAGTAACCAGAGCCGCAAAATCCGGGGCGACGAAGAGATACCACGTTCCCGCGGGCAAAAAGTCAATCACGCTGCCCGTGGTGCAGGGTGGCAGTACCGTATAGACGCGGAAGCCGGTTATCCCCTCGCACGTGTCGACACCGCCGGTTTCAACAATCCCGACGAGTGCCTGGAACTCCGCCGTGACCGTCCAGGTCACCGTCGCGGGCACACCGAGAACCAACTTGTACCAATCGGTATCCCGGTTCGTACCGTTGTACGCGCCGGTCCCACAGAACGTGTCGCCGCACAGGATGGGGGTGAACACCGACGGGGTCGAGTTGCAACCACCATTGACGGTATCGCTGGGCATCCCGCAATTAGGCTCGTTTTCGGGAGTCGCGCCGAGGTCGCAGGTGACGTCGCACGGTACGTACAACGTGATGTCCAGCGTGTAATTGCCGCAATCTAACGTGGAATACCCATCCACGATGATGTAATAGGTGAGCCCGCCGGTCAGGCTGACGCCCCAAAGAGATGAGACCCAGGCCTGCTGAAAACTCGGCGTGCTGCAAATATCATCGTTGCAAGCCACGTCCGTACCGGGGCATGATCCCTCGTAGACGTAGAGCTTGGTGTCATAAGCGGAGTTCGCGCATAGGCTGATATCGACGACCATGTTGGTGGGTGGCGTGAATACATAGGCCACGTCACGCCCTCCAGGATTAGTGTTCGGACAGACTTCGTCGTAGTCGTGTTCGAACGCACAGGTGTTGCCCGAGTCGCTGTAGGGCAGGGCGGGAATCACCGTCGCGGTGGCGCAGGTATCCCCACCCGCCAGAGGCTCATCGAGCGGGTCAGACGCCGGAGTAGGTCGGCTAGCGGCCTGCCGCGCCTTCTCCGCCATCATGCTTGCAAGCTCCAATTCCGTGTACGCCGGGATCGACGCGCTTGTCTCGAGCGTGGCGGATTCCCGTCGATCGGGAGCTTGCGCTTGTGCCGACGTCGCGGCCGCGCTTCCCGCGCTCAGGTTGCTGCCCCACCAGCGGACAGCGGTGATCGGTCGGCCATCAGAGACGAAGTCGTCCGCGACGACCGAGTTGGGCGACATGTCCGTCGGGTCGAGGTTCGACGCCGTGTCTTCGCCAGTGTCGTCCGGCAGTTGTAGGAACTTGGTCCTCCTCGTGCCCAGCGCCAGGTCGATCTGGATTCGGCGCTGGGTCGGCGTGCCGACACACCGCCCGGTGACCGGATCGCCGGTTGTTTGAAGGGCGCTCAGGATGGTGGCCACGTCGGCCCCCGGGTCGGCCTGCTTGAGGATCGCCCAGGCGCCGGCCACATGCGGGGCGGCCATCGACGTGCCACTCCAATTGCCTTCGTAACTCGAGTCCGACGTGCCAACCGAGGAGAGGATGTTTACGCCAGGGCCGTAGATGTCGAGCAGGGTGGGATCCCAGTTGCTGATGCTCGCCTCTACGTTGGAATCAGTCGTAGCACCAACGGCGACGGCGGAAGAGATGCAGGCGGGTCCGCTGATGCTGCCGCAGAATCCGTCGTTCCCGGAGGCGATGCAGGTGGCGATGCCGGCCCCGCGGAGGTTGTCGATGGCGGCCTTGACGCCGGCGTTGTCGGCGTCGCATACGGCCTGGTTGTTGTAAGAGCCCCCGCCGAGGCTCATGTTCGCCGAGGCGATGTTGTAGGTCCCACGAAGCGAGAACACGTAGTCCAACCCGGCCATCTGGTCGGATGAATAAGCGCGCACGTCGCCGAGGCCGAAGAACTGCGAGAACACCTGGATGGCGATGATGTCCGCCCCGCGGGCGATGCCGTAAAGCGGTGGTAGGCGTGTCGGATCGTTCCCGGCGGCGATTCCGCTGACGTGCGTACCATGATCGGAGGTAGGCGGAGTCGGAAAGTGTCGGGCGGCGTTGGGGCTGGTGGTATCCGAGGAGAGTCCGTTGGGGCAGTCTCCGACGCCGGGGAACCCGTCTTCTCCCGAGGCGAAACACGCTTGGACGATGCTCTTTCCGGCAAAGAACTTGTGGCTGGCGCGGATGCCCGTGTCGAGAATGGCGACGTACCACCCGGAGCCGTCGGACCCTTGGGCCCACGCGGCAGAGGCGCCGGTGATGTTGACGGTGTTGTTGAGTGTCGGAGCGGCCAAACGATCTTCGTTAATTCCGAGTATACCGGGGGAAGCCTGAAGGACATTGAGCGCCTGTTCGGACACGGTCAGCGCAATAAACGGCACGGAGGCGTACGTCCGGTTGACGGAGTGCTGGGTCCCGGCCAGTTTGGCGAGTTCGCCTCCGCGGACGTTGCCGATCGCGCCGGAAAGCTGTCCGTCGGCCTGGGCGACCCCCCCCCGACCTTTGGCCGTTGTAGATGCCGCCGTTAACGCGTTCAGGTTCGGCACATCGAGTTGAACGATCACCCGGACCGAACCCGAGGCCCGGGCGACGGCGCGAACACGATCGAATTCACCGCCCCTGCGGGTAACCGTCGCGCTTTCCTCGGAACGCATCACCGCCTGCGGGGTCGCGTCGGAGGACGGCGGAGGGGTACGGGCCGTGGTGAGTCGTTTGCCGTTTTGTGTCTCACCCACGACGGGGGATACGCCGCCCCCAATCATCCCGATGGCGCCCGCGATTACGACGACCAACGAAAACCGATACGAACCCGTTGCCCTCACGTTCCCTTTCCTTTCACGAATCGAGGTGTGACCTACACCCTCCGTTCGACGCACATTGCAACAGGGCCACGGCAGGCCCAACGTCGCTCCCACAAATCCGGCCAGTTATTCAAGCACGAAGTAGGGACCGATCGTCACGGAGATGATCGACCCCACGCAGGTTAGGTGGCCGAACCCGGTCGGCTGGCCCAGAGGAAGGGGAGACGCTATGCGTGCCGTCGACGCCTAAAGCGGGCCAGGCTCCTTTTCAGCACACCTCCGATAACCCCTTACTTTACCTGATTTACGACGTCAAAGCAAGAAGAAAATTCCTCCGGGCGCGTCATAGTGTCTCAAAAGTTGAGGTAGTTGCTGGAGCAGGCGCTCCACAGAGGGATAGGCTCACGATTTTAGGACGCGAAAGGAAAGTGAGTCCCGGCGCACCGGGACTGGGCCGACCCCGCCGAGGGGAGGGCTACGTCAGTTCGGTTCTTGCGGCTGCTGTGGCTTCTCGCGGCTCCAAGGCCGGAGGCGCTCCGCAAGGATCAGCGGAACCTTGCCTCCGCCATACGTGCCCGCATGGACCGCCGTCGTCTCGCAGACATCCTCGACGGTCACGACCACGTCGGGGTCGATCTCCTTGGCCATCTTGATCGTCATCGGCGTTTGTCGGCGCGGGACGACGGCCATGCACAGAACCACAGGCCCGTCGCGGCCGCTGCCCAACAGCGTCGTCACCGGCAATCCGGCGTATCGCAATCGCTCCGCGACCGCGTTCGCCCGGCCTCGGGAGATGAAGCTCAACGTTTGCACGCCGAAGGCCAGCCGCGCTTCGATCGACATGCCCAGGGCGTTGCCGGCGGCGAATCCGCCCGCGAAGGCCACAATGTTCATCCAGTGATCGAGATGGGCGAAGACGCTCGACACCGCAAAGACCCAGATCAGCAACTCGAAGAAGCCGAGCAGGATGGCCATCAGCCGGCGTCCGCGGGTGATGCAGATCAGCCGTACGGTGCCCATCGACACGTCCGTGACCCGGGCGAGGAAAATCAGCAGCGGCGTCAACACGGGGTGATCGGGAAGGAAATCAACGATTGCAAGCATGATGACTCAGGGCGGCCGCCTCAGGGCCGCGGCGTGCTTCAACCGTGCGGTCGGTGTAAAGGGTCAAGCGTTGTCGTCGGCGGATTACGGCTCTTCGTCGGCCTCCTCGTCGCCGCCCTTGTCTTCCTCGCCCTCCTCGCCCTCCTCCTTGATCGGCTTGGCCGAGGTTAGGTCGAGGTACCGCAGTCCGTCCTTCTCGTAGAGCTTGCCTTTCACCTCGGCCCGCTGGTACGCCAGCGGCAGTAGCGTGCGGCTCGGACCGCGCTCGCCCATGCCGAGCACCACCAGCCCGTCGTCGGTCTCCAAGGCCGCCGGGACACCCTGGCGGATGCAGTCCTGGGTTGACTTAGCCGGATTTCCGCCGGCGAACTTGCCGCTCATGTGCGACTGGAGATCGACCACCTTTCCCACGAGCGTCACGTCCTGCGCTTTAACCGGCTTGCTGCGTTCCCCACCGGCCCACAGGGTCGACGCTGCGACGATCGCCGCCCCGACGGCGAAAACGGACATTCTTAGACTTCGACGAAACGTCATGGCAATGCTCCTTGAATCCTCAAAAGCGAAGGCCCGTCCTATGCGGGTCCCGCACGTTACCCCAGCGGCCTATAGGACACCTCTGTATGATCGACGTTCTCGCCGCTCAGACTCAGCCCCGCTGGACGGCTTCGACCCCGCTCTCGGCCAAGAGCGTCTAACAGAGCCCCAAGCGCAAGCCGCGGGGCCAAGCCCCGAGGGCCGAAGAACCCAAGACCGGTCGCACGCGCTCCCGGTTCTGTTGGAGGCTCTAAGTCGGCCACAAAAGTCACAGCCGGAGAGTCTATCCCCCGCCCGGCGCCTCCGCCAGTCGTCCCCAAGAGGATCCGCCCGCCACACCGGATTCTAGGCTCAAGACCACCCCGCCAACGTCCGAATATCCACGGCGGGAATCGGCATCCCCTAACGCTCGGTACGGCGGTGGATTTCGAGGGCGGAGCGATCCCGCGGATGCCGTGAACGGATTATGAGAAAATCCCACCTCCAGCATCTCGTCTGTCCGCAGACGTTGAGGCCTCTGCGCCCCAGTGTCCTCGAATCCGCCGGTGACGATGTCCTCGAGGGTACGCTCACCGCCGACGGCGCGGAACCGTATCGCATCCGCGGCGGCATCCCCAGCTTCGTCCCCACGGACGTGTCGCGGACTCAGACCGTCCGCTCCTTCGCCCAAAAGTGGGCCAAGCATCGCTACTATCTCGAGCACACCCGTCGCTTTTACACCGAGTGGTACTTGCAGCGTTACGGCTTCTTCGAGATCGACGCCCTTCGCGGGTTCCTTGAGGGCGCCGAGTTCATCCTGGACGCGGGCACCGGCGCCGGCCGGGACGCCGCGAACCTCGCCGAAAACTCCGACGCCGCGGTGTTCGCCGTGGACACCGCCTGGGAAGCGCTCGAGGTCGCCCGTGATCGGCTGACCCAACCGCGCCTGGCCTTCGTCCACGCCGACCTGCACCGCCTGCCCTTCCCGGACGAGTTCTTCGACCTCATCAACTGCGACCAGGTCATTCACCATACGCCCGACCCCCGCGCGGCGTTTGAGATTCTGCGCCGAAAACTGAAGCCGGGCGGACGAATCTGCTGCTACGTCTACAAGAAGAAGGCCGTGGTCCGCGAGTTCACCGACGACTACGTCCGCGCCCGCATCAGCAAGCTGCCCGTCGATGACGCTCTTACGGTGTGTGAGGCGATCACGCGCTTGGGCCGGACGCTCGCCGGCCTGAAGGTCACCGTCGACGTCGAACAAGATATCCCCCTTCTCGGAATCCAGAAAGGCCCGGTGGACCTCCAGCGTTTGTTCCACTGGAACGTTCTCAAGTGCTTTTGGAATGAGGAGTTCGACTTCTTCACCAACAACATTATCAACCTGGATTGGTATCACCCGGAGTACTGCTTCCGGTTCGAGCCGTCCGAGTTTCGTGAATGGTTTAATGAGGGCTGGGAAATCCAAGCCTGGAACGTGCAGGACGCGGGCATAAGCTGCCGGGCGAAGAAAGTCTGACCATGTGCGGCATTCTCGGCGGAATCAACACCGACTTTGACGATGCCAGTCTTCGTCGCCTCCACCATCGCGGCCCGGACCAGTCCCGCCTCGTGACTCTTGACGTCCCCGAGTACGGCATCGTCACCCTCGGCCAGACTCGACTCAACATCGTGGATCGCCGCGATATCGACCTCCCCGTCCGCATGGGCGACAGTTACATTCTCTTCAATGGAGAAATCTACAACTATCCCGAACTGCGCAGCGAACTGGCCGCCTTCGGATGGAGCTTCCAGACGAACACCGACAGTGAGGTCGCCTTGGCCGCCTACCTCCAGTGGGGACCGGATTGCCTCCAGCGCTTCAACGGAATGTTCGCCCTCGCCGTATGGGATGGGAAACGCTTCTTCTGCGCACGCGACCGAATGGGCAAGAAGCCCTTCTTCTACC
The DNA here is from genome assembly GCA_043806315.1 of Planctomycetota bacterium. Taxonomy (GTDB): domain Bacteria; phylum Planctomycetota; class Phycisphaerae; order UBA1845; family UBA1845; genus SBAX01. Next base: position 7,473 of record JAZDHF010000182.1, read on the forward strand.
GCCTCGGCCAGTCCACGTTCGAGTTCGCTTCGGAGATCAAGGCCTTCTCGCATCTGGAATTCACGGCCCACGAACTTTTTGAACTGTTTGAGTTCTGTTTCAACGAGCATACGTTGTATCGCGGCATTCTGGCATTGCGTCCGGCGCATTACCTGGTGTACGACCTTACCAAGGGAACCTGTTACACCCGGTGCTATTGGGATGTCGAACACCCCGTCGGTCGACGAATCACGGACGAGAAGACTGCCGTCAACTCCCTCCTTGAGCTTCTGGAGGACGCTGTTCGACTACGGCTGCGGGCCGACGTGCCGGTGAGCCTCTTCCTGGCCGGCGGACTGGATTCCAGCATCATCGCCAAACTCAGCAGCGTCGAAGAGGCATTCACTTGCCAGTTCGACGAGTTTAAGGACACCATCAACGAGGAGCAGTATGTCCGCGATCTTGCTTTGCGTCTGGGTATCCGGACGCACTTTGTCCGCCCCACGCGAGGTCAGTTCCTTCACGATTTGGGACTGATGAGCTATCACCTGGAAATGCCCACGGGATCGTTCAGTGTCTTCCCTCTCTACCGCCTCGCCAAAGCTTGCCATGCGCGCGGATTCAAGGTCGCCCTCACCGGCGAAGGATCGGACGAACTCTTCGCGGGTTATGCCCGCAACGAGCTTCTTCTCGGAGAAACGCGCCGCTGCGATGACCCCAAGCGTCGGCATTATTCCGCCATGCTCGAGCGCTACGACGGCGGCGATTTGGACCGCTTCTGCCGAATGGCTTCGCGCTCCGGACTGATCGGGGCCGGCTTGATGAAGATGTTCCTGACCGACCACTGGAGCGCACGCAAATCCATGTTGGAAAACATCTGCTACATCGAGAGCCGTATTTTTCTTCAACCGCTCCTGCAGATGGCCGATCGCATGTGTATGGCCAACAGTGTCGAGGGACGTTGTCCATTCCTGGATTATCGCCTTGTGGAATTCGCTTTTTCGCTCGACGATTCGCTGCGCTACCGGGACGGAGTCGGCAAGTGGATCGTTCACCGCGCCGCGGAAAAACTTCTGCCGAAGAACTCGCTGGTTCTCCATCGGCCCATTAAGGACGGATTGCCCACGCCGGTCAATCTTTGGATGCACGGAACCCACAGCTTCGACCGCAAGCATTGGAATGCCTTAATGACGGCCGAATGCATCAAAAGCCTTATGGCTCGCCCCGCACAACCGGAGAGGCCTCACAGTGCCCCCATCGAACACGTCCTGCTTCCTGAGATGCCGCGCCTCCTCGACCCTGAATTGACGCTTGGAAGTGCGATTCGATGATCCAGTGCAGTGACAGTTCGGACCGTGAGCCTGACCACGTCACCCTCTCTGTAATCGCGCCGTGCTACAACGAAGAGCCGAACATCGAACTCCTCGTCCACCGAACGCTTGCCGTTTTTTCCGCCCTGGATATTCAGGCGGAACTGGTCCTCATCGACGACGGCAGTGTGGACCGAACCTGGGCGCGGGTGCTTGCACGTACCGAAGCCGATTCTCGCGTCCGCGGGCTTCAACATTCCACCAACGGAGGCATTGAGGCCGCATGGCACACCGGACTGACGGCAGCGCGCGGACGACTGATTTGTCTCATTGACGCCGATCTGCAGAACCGCCCTGAGGACATTCCCCACCTCCTACGGGCGTACGTCCACGGTCCCGCCGACGTCGTCCAAGGCGTACGGCACGCCTCTTCCCTGGTGACCCGCCATAGACTGTTCACTCGTGGACTCAACCGGCTCCTGAATGGGGCGTTCGGTACATCCCTGCGGGACAACAAGTCCGGATTCATCCTCTGTCATCGCGATGTCCTGCGTAGTGTTCTGGAACACAGGTTCTACTATAAGTACTTTCAGAGTCTCCTGGGCGTTGCCGTCTGTGCCGGAGGCTACACGATCGAAGAAGTCGATACGGTTTTCGACGCTCGCCATGCCGGCAGTTCGTTCCTATCGCGTTTTCCCATCCTTGCCTCCATTCGCATTTGTTGGGAACTGGTCAAGTTCCGCTTCGAGACTTGTCTAATGACAAAACCGGCGCCTCGTCCGCAACGGCCAACATGGTTGCGGTCGGATTTGCTTTCGACGACGCTCCCAGCCAAGCCATGAGTCCATCCCTTCCAGCGATGATCCTCGACGTGGAGGCGCGCAACGACGCATTTGCGCTCGAACACGACATTGATGAGTACTACGAGCGCTCCAACATATTCATTCGTTGCATCGAGGCGCATCGGCTGCGCTGCATTGCGCGGATGGCGCACGCCTGCCCGCCCGATCGGATTTTGGAAGTGGGATGCGGCGGCGGGCACATTCTGCGCCTATTCCCGCATTCCCGCCTGACCGGAGTCGATGTTTCCGGCCGTATGCTGGAGAAGGCCCGCAAGAACCTAGCCGGCTATCAGGTGCAATTGCTAAAAGGCGAACTTCAGCACCTGAATCTCCCCAATGGCGGGTTCGACAAAATCATTTGCAGCGAAGTTCTGGAACACGTGATTGACCCCGACGCGGTCCTGGCACAGATACGGCGGCTTTTAGCGCCGCACGGTCGCGTGGTGATTACGTTGCCCAACGATGATCTGATTCATCGAATGAAGAACCTGCTTCGCCGTACCGGGGCAAATAGATTGCCCTTTTGCGGCCGGATCGCCTGGGGCGGCGATGACTACCATCTGCACCTATGGCGCATCCCCGAGATGAGGGCATTGCTGGCCCGCTTCTTCGCCATCCAGGAGGAATCTTTCGTGCCCGGTCGGTGGCTGCCGGTTCGCTGCTGCTTCCAATGTGCAGCAGATGGAAGTGGATGATACCCTCCAGGGACCGGTCATGCAGATCCGCGGGCCAACCCGTTTTCGAGTCCAATGCCGTTCATCTTGCGGTTGATCGCCATACGCACAAGGACACGGACCGCACGCCACAGCGATCCGAAAGCGGCTACCAGCAGCAGCGAGAGATACAGGCAGAGGATGGGCTTGACCGGTGCCGCATAGCGCGTCTGCGGTCCGCCCAGAAATGTCGATACCAGTACATGAAGGGAAATGACCGCCGCGACGATGAACCACGCGGCCGGGTCGCGGCGGAATAGGGAGATCACGCCGCCCACAACACACAACAACATGCATCCCTCAAACAATGAATCACCCAAGCGCACGATCGTCTGCCCGTGTTCCGCATGTCGATGGAACCATGTCACGAGCGCCGTCCACCACGGAGTGAGTGCACGGGGCTGGGCGCTTAGTGGAAGGTAGTGTCGATAGTCTTTGAGCACCCATTCCCACGATCCGTCACCGAAGGCATAGGTGCCGCTGTCATAGATCACTGCATCGGTATCCCTCTTACCCTCCTTTCCCGGCGCGCCTCCGGGTTGAAACCGATAGACGGGGTCCGGCGAAAGGAGCATCCAGACCGCATATTTGAACGTGCTCAGGGTAATGGACCCAGGATGTTCCACCATCAGGTCACGCCCGGCGCGCCCCAGGACCGCGCTTGACTCCGCGAATCCCACGTGGCGAACCGCTTGATACGCCTTGATGACCGTCGCTCGGTCGCGGTAGTCGGCGTTGGGTCCGAGGCGCCCGGTGCGTTCGGCTTCGTCGACGACTCTGTGGATGTCCGTCATGGCGGCGCTTTCGGTTGAGTCCAGTCCGTCGAACGTCGCGGCCCGGAGATAGAGCACGTAATCCAAGCATCGGGCCGCTTGCAGGCTGTGGTGCGAGGACATCGTGAGCACCATCCACGGGGCCGCCACGAGCAGCGCAGGCCCGGACGCCGATGCGAGCTCAACCGCAAGACCCCACCGTCGTCGGGCAAGGTGCGGCGCGCGTCGCATCGTCCACGCCCGCTGCAAAGCCGCCGCGGCGCAGACCGCGACCAGATACAGAGCGACGGGGCGCAGCAGGTAGCCGACTCCCGAAAGCAGCGACGCCGCGACCAGCCATCGCCGCTCTTCGTCTTGATGGTAGCGCACCAGACAGTAGACCGCCGCAATCAAAGTGAGCATGTACGGCGTCTCGGTCAGCACCAGATTTGCGTAGGCGAGGACTTGGAGACTGCACGCGCAAAGGATTCCGGCCAGAGCGGCCGTGCTTCGACACGACGTGAGACGCCAGGCAATCGCGGCCGTCAGCACCGCCGTCGCAACGGCCATCGCGTGCTGCGCGACAAGGATCGCCGAGGGGCTCGAAGCGCCGAACATCCAAAACACGATCGCGAGGAACAGCGGATACCCCGGCGTCCGCACCAGGAACAGCTCGTTGGTGAGATCGAACCGATCGGCGATGCCGCCGGCCAATTGAATGTAGTCGATCGAATCGGGATAGACCCACAACTGCGACGCGAGGAGCGAAGCGAGGTTCGCCGTTCCCGCGACGATCAGGACGACCCATCCGACGCAAGCGGGCGTGCCGCGGCCGATGGTTGGACGTGGAATGCGCGGCCCCGCTCGAACGACGGATGTCATACGTCTGACCCTATGCCCACGAAACTGCCAAAATTATCGGTCAATCCGTGGCGCGGATTGAAATGACCTTCCACACGCGAGCACGCACCGGGACTCAGCCTCGTTTCCGCGGGCGCAGTAATGACGCGATGGTCGCAACGGCGAGGAGTGCGCCAACGATGCCCAGCGACCAGGCGATCGGGATGTTGTAGTCCCACCCGGCGTCGAGGAGCATCTTGACCCCCACGAACACGAGCACCGCCGCGAGACCGTAGCTGAGGTACTCGAAGAGGTCCATCACACCCGCGAGTGCGAAGTACAGCGCCCGTAATCCCAGAATCGCAAAGATGTTCGACGTGTACACGATGAAGGCGTCCTGCGTGATCGCCAGGATCGCGGGGATGGAGTCGATGGCGAACACCAGGTCCGTCGTCTCGACCATCATCAGCACGATGAAGAGCGGCGTCGCCAGCAGCCGCCCGTCGATCCGCGTGAAGAACCGCCCCTCCACATAGTCCTTGCTGACCGGCAAGAATCGTCGCAAGAGCTTCAACACCGGATTCCGCTCGGGATGAACTTCGGTTCCCTTGGCGAACCCCATCTTGATGCCGGTGAAGATCAAAAAGACGCCGAAGATGTAGATCGTCCAATGGAACTTCTCGATCAGCGCCACCCCGGCGAAGATGAAGATCGCTCGCAGGATCAACGCCCCCAGAATCCCCCAGAAGAGCACTTTGTGGTGATACTGCGAGGCGACTTTGAAATAAGAGAAGAGCACGACGAAAACAAAGATGTTGTCGATGCTCAATGCCCGTTCGATCACGTACCCGGTGAAGAACGCAAGACCCGCTTGCGCCGGCGTGTAGCCTCCCTGCCCATCCGGCCAAATCCCATACAGGCCCAAGTTGAACAGCAACGCCAGGATGACCCAGAAGATGCTCCACCCGATCGCTTCCTTCAGTCGGACGGTGTGGGCGTGGCGGTGGAAGACGCCGAGATCGAGGGCGAGCATCACCAGGATGAAGACGTTGAAGACGATCCACCAGTGCAGCGGTTCGGCCATTGCAACTCTACCCGTCGTTCACGTAACCAGGGTCGGCGTCCTACCCCATCTTCGGACCGCCCTCGCCGGTCCCTCCAAGAAAACCAACCGCCGGTGGGGAGGTGGTGAAGGAGCGTTCGTCCGGGTTAGTAGAACAGGGTGAGGATCAGGTTAAGTTCGGTGTGCTTGCCTTCGAAGTTGCCGATGGTGGAGTTGGCGAACTTAATGCTGATCTTGTCGTTGTGGTCGAGCCATTCGTTGATCTGGTTGTTCATGAAATCGACGGCCGCCTCGCTGAGCTTGCAATGGAACGTCCGGCAGCGAATTGCACCCACGGAGTCGGGGTGCAAGGGTCGCTTGAACCGGGCGTCGTCCCAGGCTCCGGCGACCCCGAGCGTAGCCGCGCTGGCCGCGTGGATACGGCTCGATGAAAGATCGACGGCCGGGGCATTGGGCCGGTCCTCATCATTGAATTCGATCGGCTCGTACGCCTCATCGACGGCCCCCTCCTTGTCGTGGGCGTGCTCATACTCGGCCACGCAGTGGGAACACAGCAGCTTGCCGTCCTGGTACCGAGCGATGCCGGACTCAACGTGCTGCTTGTAGACGCTCGCGCCGCACGACTGACATACGCTAGTAATCTCGTCTCTCATTGGAAACGCTCCTCACCAAGGAACGCGCGGGATTGTAGTCCGCCCGCCGCCCTGGTCAAGACTGCGATCCGCGAAGCTCCTCCATGATCGCACCACCCGCGGAGGTACCGATGCGGACGGCCCCCGCTTCCAACAGCGCCGTCGCCGCAGCCGCCGTCCGAATCCCTCCCGCCGCCTTCACCCTGAGCGGTGACGCATGGCGGTGAAGCTGCCGCACATGTTCCACCCTGGCCCCGCCGCTGTGGTGAAAACCGGTCGAGGTCTTGACGAAATCCGCCTCCGCCTCCGCGCAGCAGCGACAACCTAGGATGAGTTGATCCGTCGTCAAGGCGGTAGTTTCCAGAATCACTTTCAACAACCGGTTTCCCGGCCCTTGATGGACCACGCGGGCGACGGCTTCGATGTCCGAGCGGACGTACTTCCCGTTGCCCGCGATCAACTCGCCCAGTGCGACAACCATGTCGATTTCTGTCGCCCCATCATCAATCGCCCGCCGCGCTTCGTCGGCCTTCGTCGCCGTCAGGTTGGCCCCCAGCGGGAACCCCACCGCCGCCACGACAAACGGCCTGGGTCGCGCCGCCGACTCCGCGCCTGCGGCCGCCAACCGTTCCGCCGCCCGGCGAACGTACATCGGATTCACACACACCCCCGCGAAACCGTACCGCACGGCCTCATCGCAAAGGGCGTCGATCTGCTGCGGCGTCGCTTCCGGACGCAACAGAGTGTGTTCGATGGCGCGGGCCATTTCGCCGACGGTGACGCTCACCCCACAGGCTCCAGGGCGGCGTAGGCTGAAATCAGCCGCGCGAGACCGTCATCGGCCAGCAGGTACGACACGCGCACCCGCTCACTCACGGCGCCCAGCGCCGGAAGCCGCGTCGCCGCCCGATCGATGATTCCGAGCGCCCGAGCGAAATCCTCGAAGGAAACGGACGCCCGTCGCTCCACCGCCGAATGGTAGCGTGCCAACCACCCCGCCGCAGCCGTCGAGAGCCACAACGCCCCAAGCCCGGTGAACGCCGACCAGCCGTAAAACCCCTCGCCGAACGCCGTGCGACCTTCGATCCGTGCCGTCAAATACCGACGGACCAGGTCTTCGATTTCCTCGCGGCGCTCCACCGCTCCGCCGACCGCTTCGATCGCGTCGAACGCGACATCCGCGGAAAATCCAGGCAAGTTCGGTACCGAACCCGCGCCTCGCAGGAACCGTTTCGCAGAGCGAAGCTGCTGCCAGCGCTTGGCCCATCGCCCGCCCAGGCCCGATCGTATCTCCGCCAGGCTGATGTGCTCTGCATGGGCGAACGCATATTGACGGAGCATCGCTTTTTGCTTCGCCGTGGGAGGGGCGGGCCGCTCGGCGCACTCCCGCGGCAACGCCTCCAGCAGCAAGTCCAGCAATTCCGCGAAGCGAGGCCCCCGGACTTTCTTGAGATTCGCGCCGTGGAGCGTCTCGGTCAAACGGGCCGCGCCGATCAAGCGGTCCGTCACCGGCAACCCGCGGTCGGAAAGCCAGCGCCACAGCCGAGCGGTCAGCGTTCGCAGTTCCTCGACCGTGGCCCGAACGCCGCGATGAAAATCCGCGACATCCTCGCCGGGCTCCTTGCCGTGAGCTATTTGCTGAACAAGCTCGTTGAGCCACCCGCGGTGGCGGTCGATCGGTTCACCCTGTGACGCGGCAACGCTGGGGCAGTCAAACCGCAACGATGCCTGCCAGGCGCCGCGGATCCGTCGCGCGGAGAAGGGAAACATTCGGCACGCCAACGGCTTGGCGGCCTTGCCGAACTTGGCGTGAATCCGGCAGCGGTTCTCGCCGTCCAGAAAGACGCAGGCCCCGTCAGGCTGCTTGTTCAGCGCCCACCCGCGACTGATTTCCACGTACCGCGCGACGCCCAGTTCCTCGCCCCAACCTTGTTCGTCGAGACGCCGTCGCTCTTCGTCGGTCAAGTGAACCACGAGGGTCCGACAGCACACCCCGCATGAGTGGCACGACCATCGTTGGCCTTCAACGACCGGCAGGATGACCGGAAGCGACCGGGACGTGCCCATTCCTGGATTCTCCGCACCCGCCCCCGTCAAAGCAACATACCCGCCCCTTCAAACCACCTCTGGTCGTGTACCCTAAGTTGGGGAATCTTTTCGGCTGCCGATTCTTTGCAGGCATTCGGTCGTCCAAGTCCGTCTGTCGCCATGGTCCGCGGATTCCCGGGACGACCGCTAACCACTGAGCTGCTCCTCGTCAGGTCATCCACAGGGGTCTTATCAGACTGCGTGATCCCGCGTGCGAGATTCCATCAAGTAACTTGACCACGGTCCACACAGGTCCCAACAATATCGAAACAGGCGACGCAGGACGTTGCCGCGTCGGGGCGGATATCGCATCAGGAACGAGTCGAAACGGACCATGAATATGCTCGTCAGTGCTTGTCGAAGACGGGCCTGGATGTTCGTAAGCGAGCAAGACGGGCTCGCCTCAGTGGAGTACGCGGTTGTGCTCGCCCTCTTCGTGGTGGCCGTACTGAGCGCCATTCGGGTCTTGGGTGGGACGCTGACGAGCACGTTCTCCACTATTTCCGACAATGTGCCCGATGTTTCTCAAGGCGGTCCACGCGGTCCGACGAGCGGCACGTTCGACCCCGTCTACGTCACCACGACGCACCTGCCGCCTCCGTCGTCGACGCCCAACCCATAAGCGTGGATCGGAAACGACACTCGTGCCGCCCATAAACAGCGGCGCTGCGTTTCCCGCACACGCGGTTAACTCAACGCTTTTTCGTGAAATGAATCCAGATTGACGACCTCGGCGAATTGCATGTTATGTTTTCCGCTCGACCGTCAAGTTACGGGCACTCGCCGGTGGTTTGAATGCTGACGCCGGCGCGATCGGCCTCGCATTCGTTGCCGTAGGTGTTGCCGTCACACCCGCAGACCGGAGCGAGCTCCTCGGTGCAGAAGTCGGGAATCGACATGCACACGCCCAACTGGTCGCCGTTGTTGCACGTTCCCAAACCGTACTTGCAGAAATCCCCTTCGTTGCAGAGGAATCCGCTGATCCCGCCGCAGGTCGGCTGTTGCCCGTCGGTGTCGCAGGGGGTGCTGCTGCGAATGCTGACGCCGGCCGCGGCGGCTGCACATTCGTTGCCGTAAGTGTGACCGTCGCAGCCGCAAACCGGGGCGAAGACCGCAGTGCAGACTTCGGGCTTGAGCGCACAAACGCCGAAGTCGCCGTTTGTTCCGCAGCTTGCGTCCGTGTACTTGCAATACAACCCTTCGCCGCAGAGCAACGCGGCCAAGTCGCCGCAGGTCACTCCGACGACCCCGCAACCCAAGATGGTCGTCGATAAGCTCATGGCCGTCGCCACGACGAGCCCTCTTCGATGAACGGTCCACATGCTCATGTCCGACTCCTACAACACTTCTGTATTCCGTCCTTCGTCCGTCACCACCACCACAGCAGGCCGGGGACGGTGCGGAGGGGGGTCTTCAGGGTGCCGTTGAATCGCCTCGCCAAGGCGTCGAGGGCGCGGGTGAAGCCCACGTGGTCGAACTCGTGGGGGAGCATGACGACGTACTTCTGACCGGCCTGGACTTGGGAGCGCGGGCCGGGGACCACGTGACGTTCGCCCGTGTGTCCCACGATCAGAACGCCGGACTCAGCGAGTAAGCCGGTGATCTCGGCCACCAGGCCCGGTGCGTCGTCGGTGACGATGTCGAAGCCGTGAAGCGTGCCCTGGAAGCCTTCCGGAACCGTGGGTTGCTTCATGGGTTGGAAGACGACGCCGCAACCGCTCGCCGTCTTCAGGGCGTCCTTGTCGTGCTCCATCCGCTTGATGTCGGCGGGCTTGGCCGTGACGCTCATGAAGACGACGGCCTTTTCGCCGAACTTGTCGGCGATGTCCTTGTCGATATTTCCGCCGCGCTCGGCGACGTACTTGGCCCCCAGTCGCAGCAGCCCGGGCATGTCCGGGCCGATCAGCCATAACGCCGCGTGTTGGACTTCGGTTGCGCTCGTCGCCATCGCATGATCCTCCGCCGATCCGGCCAAGGCCTAGGTCGGGATCGGCCAAGGGATTGTACGCGAGACGCGGGGAGTCCTACAACGGGGCGCTTTCGATCCTTCGAGGCTCGGACAAGGTCCAACTCGTTGCACACCGTCCGCTCCTGGGCTAGGCTCGTCCGCGATGAGAATGACGGAAACGCAGAAAGACTCAAACGCAGAAAACAGGACCGGTCGTTCGTTCCCTTCGAGGCCCAGGGCGAGCTTGCGTTTCTGCGTTTCTGCGTTTCTGTGTTTCGGCTCGTTGCTCGGAGGGTGTCGGGCCCTCCAGCACGGTGGGCCGAGCGGTCCGACGCGGGCGGACATCCTCATGCAGGGCTACCCCGAACTGCAGACCGGGCGTTTCCTGGTCATCGCCGATTTCGAGGACCCCAAGCACATGGACCTGTTCCAACTCATCAGCGTTTCGGAACAGGCGAAGTGTGTCTGGGACCGCAAGGGAGGACGGGTCGAGACGGGCGCCGGCGGTCTACGACTCACGGCCGGATCGTCCGACGATACCATCGTGATTGCGAATCGTCCGGACGCGCAGTGGTATCTGAAGCGGGATTGGCGGCCTTACGACCTACTGCTCATGTCGGTGAACGCGCCCCAGCGCGGCCTGGCCCTCGACGTCGTCATGGCCTCGGGTCCGCCGGAACAACGGGTTTCCGCGCAATCCTCGATCGTCCTGCAACGCGGCTGGAACGGCATTCGGATCGACCTTGCGGAGGTGGCCGAGCAGATTCCGCTGGATGACGTGCGGGAGATTCGACTGGCCGTATCGGGCGCGTCCAAGCCCGTACAGGTTGGATTCGACGACATTCTACTCACCGGCAACCGCGTGGACTTGGTCGGGGATTCGCGCAGCAGCAACGGTGCTCTCTACGTTCAACAGGTTGGCCGGCGTTGGAACATCGGTGCGGGGGGGCGCTTCGAGCTGGCCTTCGCCAACGGACAAATCACGAACTGGTACAACCTCGCGGCCGATCCGAACCGACTGCGGAATCTGGTGCAGGGGACCACGCTGGGGCCCAGTCCGGTCGTCGTGGGTGCGTCCGGACTTGCCCTGAGTCTCGAAGGGTCGGAGTTGGGTGACTTTTCGCCGCTGGGAAAATCCGTCGTCGCCCGGCAACGGATCGTGGAGATGAACGCGGTCCGGGCGGTCGTCGCGTCCGAATGGCGGTTCGTCGATGATCCCGAGGCACCGTTGGACAGTCGCCCGTTTCAGCGGTGGGTGTACACGATCTATCCGAGCGGGCAGGTGTTCGTGACGGTGGAAGCAACGGGGAGGACCAAGGCCTGGTCGCCGCCGGGCCTGGGACTTGCGGTGACGATCGCGTCGTCTGCGGACGACCCCTGGCAGACGAACATCTCGCCGGTGCCGGTCTACGCGACGCTACGCAGTCAACCGAGGGATACCGTTCTCGTCTATATGCTCAATCCCGGGTCCGGATCGGGCCCGATCGTTGAGCAAACGGATCCCCAACGGCGTCGGGTGTCGCTCGTGGCCGGGCCGCCGAGTCCCGGCGCGCCGGGAGAGGTCGTTCGTTGGGCCTCTCAGTTGGTCCTCGGCTCATCGGGCGAAGTCCCTGACGCCGATGCCGCGGCGCGGGCCGTGGAGTATTCCCAGCCCGCTCCGATCCGCGTCGAAGTCGGCTCGCCCGTCGTCCTGAGCCTCGAAGGAACCGGCGGCGCCTCCCACCGCGCCGACGGGTTCGATCCGTCTACCGGAACCTATGACCTCACGCCCGACCAGGGCCGCGTACGATTCGTCCTCGACGGCCGGAGACGGCCGTTCTTTTCGCCGGCCTTCCGAATCCTCGGGCCCAAGGACGACGAGGCCTGGGTCTACGTGAACCACCTGATCTTGAGTAAGGTCGCCCGCGACCCCGCCGGCAACCTCGTCTTCCAGCTTCCGGAAACGGTCCGACAGTCCACGATGGTCGAGATCCTGTTCCGCCGTCCGGGCGGCTGACCCCCCGCCGCGCGTTGTGTCCCATCGGGAGACCCGACCTTAGAGTGCGTCCTGAAACCCCCTCACCCTACCCTCTCCCCCAGCGGGAGAGAGGGGTACTAGGATGCACTCTTAGCCCAGGACCTTCAGTCCTGGATCCCCGCCGCTTCAAACCCTTCTCACCCTTCAACCCCTTGAACTCTTCAACTCTCGATCCGTCCCCCTCTTCCTCCCAGGGAGAGGGTTGGGGTGAGGGTCATCCACCCTCGCCTTGCCACTTGCTGTTACCCACATTTTTTGTGGCGTTCCTCATTGAGGACGGCTCCCAAGAGGATCGGATGAAAGCACTGCCAACCGCGCCACGCACGGAGCCAGCCAATCGGCCCGTCGTTTTTGCGCCCGGGATGTCCGCCCAAACGGCCTACGCCGCGCCAGAAGTCTCCGAGCGTCAGGTTCCTGGGGGAGCGTTTCAGGTACT
>JAZDHF010000183.1:0-2281 GCA_043806315.1 Planctomycetota bacterium
CATCGACGGTTTCCCGGTCTGGACATCCCGGACATGGATATGGGCGACTGCGGCGCCTGCCTTGCCCGCCTCGACGGCGCTCTTGGCGATCTCCTCCGGGGTAACCGGCAGAGCGGGATTGGACGAGCGATCGCCGATGGACCCGGTCACGGATACCGTCAGCACCACCTTTTCGGATTCCATATAAGATCTCCTCATGAAAAATGTAAAAGGTTTACCTAACTATAAGACGTAAGGCCTGACGTGTCAATCAAAGGATACGTCTTTAGCGTGAAATATTATTGACAAACCGGCTGTAAGATGGTTCTATAACAAGGCTTTTCGAACCACCTTACAGAATCATTGCGCGTCGTTCCGGATGCGTTCACAATAACCATTATTCTGCATGCACGCTTTCGGTCTTCAAGGCTTCTCAACACTCCGGGGCATGGTCACGACCGACGACAGAGCGTCGTAGCAGAACGACATCTTTGCCGTACCTCTGTTCTCCGAATACGCACCAAATCATAGGAGACTTCATGGCGAAAATAAAAACCAATAACCATGACACCGGCGCCAACCTTGGCTTCGAAGCCAAGCTCTGGCAGATGGCCGACGGCCTGCGCAACAACATGGACGCAGCCGAATACAAGCATGTCGTCCTCGGCCTGATCTTCCTCAAGTACATCTCCGACGCCTTCGAGACGAAGCACGCCGAACTCGAATTGCAGAAAGCGCAAGGCGCCGATCCCGAGGATCCCGACGAGTACCGAGCGGTCAGCATCTTCTGGGTCCCCAAAGAAGCCCGCTGGACCCACCTCAAGGCCAGCGCCCCGCAGCCGACCATCGGCACGCTGGTGGACGACGCGATGAGCGCCATCGAACGCGACAACCCCTCGCTCAAGGGCGTACTCCCCAAAGACTTCGCCCGCACCGGGCTCGACAAGCAGCGGCTCGGCCAGATCATCAACCTCGTTAGCGACATCGCGCTCGGCAGTGCGGCCGACCGCGCCAAAGACACGCTCGGCCGCGTGTATGAATATTTTCTCGCTCGCTTTGCTAGCGCCGAAGGCAAGAGCGGCGGCCAGTTCTACACGCCGTCGCGCGTTGTGCGCGTGCTGGTCGAGATGCTCGCACCCTACAGGGGCCGCGTGTACGACCCCTGCTGCGGCTCGGGCGGTATGTTCGTCTCCAGCGAGAAATTCATCGAGGCCCACAGCGGGAAGCTCGGCGACATCTCCATCTACGGCCAGGAGTCCAACTACACCACCTGGCGTCTGGCCAAAATGAACCTTGCCATCCGCGGCATCGACGCGCAGATCGGCCACGGCGACACCTTCCACAACGACCGGCACCCCGATCTCAAGGCCGACTACGGTCTGGCCAATCCGCCCTTCAACGACAGCGACTGGCGCGGCGAGCTCTTGAAGGACGACAAACGCTGTGTGTACCGCGTGCCGCCCGCGGGCAACGACAACTTCGCCTGGGTGCAGCACTTTATCCATCATCTGGCGCCCACGGGTCTGGCGGGCTTCGTCCTCGCCAACGGCTCGATGTCCTCCAACCAGTCGGGCGAGGGCGAAATCCGTAAGGCCATCATTGAGGCGGATCTGGTGGATTGCATGGTGGCGCTGCCGGGCCAGCTCTTCTACTCGACGCAGATCCCGGTCTGCCTGTGGTTTTTTGCACGCAACAAGAGGAACGGCCGCTTCCGCGACCGGCGTGGCGAGACGCTCTTCATCGACGCGCGGAAGATGGGCTCGATGGTGGACCGCGTTCACCGCGAGCTGACCGACGACGACATCGCGAAGATCGCCGGAACCTACCACGCCTGGCGCGACGACCCCATTTCATCCCCTCTACTTCAAGGAGAGGGTGGGCGTGGCATTTACGAAGACGTTCCCGGCTACTGCAAGGCCGCAAAGCTCGACGACATCCGCAAGCACGGTTACGTGCTTACGCCCGGTCGCTATGTGGGAGCAGCAGAGCAGGAGGCCGACGGGGAACCGTTCCCGGAGAAGATGAAACGACTCACCACGACCTTGCGACAGCAGCAGGCCGAGGCCGCCAAGCTGGACGCCGCCATCGCCGCCAATCTGAAGGAGCTCGGCTATGGCAGATAGCGTAAATAAAATCAGGGAATCGAAAGGTGTGGCAGAGTGGGTTGAGACGCTCCTTGCCGATATCCGCAACCTCATCCTGACGGCGCGAAAGGCGGCCGTTCGCAGTGTAGACATTTTACAGGTCATGACGTGCTTTGAGATAGGCCGTCGTATCGTGGAGCATGAACAGCAGGGATCGG
>JAZDHF010000184.1:0-16323 GCA_043806315.1 Planctomycetota bacterium
CCGCCGACAGCTTGGTTCTCGATGGGGGTAAGGGGGTTTTCTGCGCGTACCCTGCCCAACTTGTGCACAACGCATCACGGCCGACGCCCGCCCAGCCTCAGCCACGTCCAATCGGAGCGGTATGAATAATCCGGGTTAGGACGCTCTCACCACGACGATCGTAATATCGTCGGACTGCTCGGCGAGTCCGGCGAAGCGGCGCACGTCCCAGAGGATTTGTCCGGCGAGTTGTTGCGCGTCCAGACGCCGGTGACGCCGGATGGATGACAGCAAGCGTTCACGGCCAAAGGTCTCCCCTTGGAAGTCCATCGCCTCGGTGACCCCGTCGGTGACCATCACGATCAGATCGCCCGAGCGGAGCATGACGACATCCTGGTCGTAGGTCTCATCGGGAAGAATGCCGATCGCCAGCCCGCCCGCGGTCAATTCCGTGAAGCGTTCTCCGCGCAGCAGCAGCGGCGGCAGGTGGCCGGCGTTGCAGTAGGCGAAGGATCGCCCGTCGGGCGACAGCACGCCGTAGATGACGGTCGCGAACTCCGTAACCGGTGCGTCGTGGTACATGTGTCGATTGGCTTGGGCGATGGTGGCAGCCGCGTCCGCAGCGCCGGCCGCATACGCCCGAAACGCCGAGCGGATCGAGGCCATCAGCAACGCCGCCGGAAGCCCCTTCCCCACGACGTCGGCGATGCAAACGCCAAGAGACCCTCCCGGAAGCGCGATGAAATCGTAGAAGTCGCCGCCCACCTGGAGTGTGGGGTCATAGACACACCCAAACGAAAGACCGGGCGTCGTCGGCGCGCGGGCAGGGAGCATTCGACGTTGGATTTGAGCGGCGGCCTCGACTTGCCGCTGCACCCGCTCGCCCTCCGCTTGCTCGGCATACAGGCGGCTGTGAATGATCGCGGAAGCGGCCTGCGACCCGATCGACCGCAGCAACGATTCTTCCGACTCCGAGAACACATGCCGCTTGGCCGTGTACGCGCGGATAATGCCGATAGTCTGCCCGCGATAGGTCAACGGCACGCACAGGCCGCTGACGATTCCTTCTCGCTTTGCATTCTCCGGGTAGCGGATGCGCGGATCGGTGGGGAGGTTTTCGATGTACACGGTTTGTCCGGCGAAGGCGGCCCCGTCGATCAGACTCTTTGCCAAGAGCACCGGACCCTTTCGCAGATACTCATCCGACAGGTTGTGTACGGCCTTAATCACCAACTCGCCCGTTTCGGCGTTGAGCAGCCGGATCGCACAGGCCTTGACCGGCATCACCTCGCCCACACGTCGAACCGTCCGGTTGAGGATTTCCTGCAGATCAAGCGTCCCGGACAAGAGGTCCGCCAGCCCGTGCACCGTCCGCAGGTCGTCGAGCTGTCGCGCGATCCGCTCCGCTTGGCCGTAAAGCGTAGCAATGATGTGGGCGAGCACGTCGGCGAAGCGGTTGATAGCCTCGCGGGTCCCGCCGCGCCGTGGGTCGACCAGGGCGGCAGCCGCCTGAAGTTCGTTGGGCGGAACCTCGTACTCGCCGGCGATGCTTCGCAACTGCTCCTCCGTCGGCACCGCGTGCTTTCGCGTACCTACGGCGAGCAACGCCAGCGTCTGACCGTCGTGCCGGATCGGAGTCGTGTACAGCCGCATCCCCTCGTGGCACGCAACCGGCGCGGCGGGGTCGGGATTCTTGGCCCCCTGGCGGATGCCCTCGACCAAAGAGCCGAGACCACGCGAGGACGCCCCGATCAACTCCGAAAATCGACTACCCCACGTCGGGCGGGTAATCAGCTCGCCGTCGATCCGGGCAATGCAGACCGTCATCCGTCCCAGGGCGGCGAAGCGGTCCTGCAACTGCTGTAGCGTGGCGAGACTGACCAGGTCGGTCAGACGGACATCCCGCCCGTTCGGGTCGCTGGAGGATTCACCCGGCGCGGGTTCGGTCACGGGCGGATTACTCGGGAATGAAACTCGTGTTCCTGTCGATGGCGGCGACGGTCTCGGCGATGAGCTTTGCCGCCGCCTCAAGGTCCGACAGACTCACAATCTCCACCGGCGTGTGCATGTAGCGGTTGGGGATGCTCACCAAGGCCGTCGCCACGCCGGCGCGGGAAAGCTGAATCGCGTTCGCGTCCGTGCCCGTGCCCCCCGGAGCGGCCTCCATCTGGAAGGATATCCGCCGGGCCTTGGCCGTCTTGACCAACAGCGACTCCAGCGGCGGGTTGATGTTCGCCCCCGTCGAAATCACCGGACCGCTGCCGATTTTGAGGTCGCCGTTCACCCGTTTGTCGATCTCCGGGTAGTCCGTCGCGTGGGTGACGTCGACCGCGATCCCGACTTGCGGATCAACGCCGTAGCACGAAGTCCGCGCCCCGCGAAGCCCCACCTCCTCCTGCACGGTGCTGACCGCGAAGAGGGCGCACTTGATCTTCTTGATCGAACAGAGCCGCAAGGCCTCCATGACCACGAACGTGCCGCACTTGTTGTCGAACGCCGGCGAGGTCACCAGGTCGTTGCCCAGGTGCACCATCTCCAAACGGAAGGTGATGGGATCGCCGATGGAGACGACTTGTTCGGTCTCCTTTTTGTTCTTCGCTCCGATGTCCACCCACATCTCGCGGAGTTCGAGCTTCGCCCCTTTCTCCTCCGGCTTGAGCACGTGGACGGGTTTTTTGCCGATCACGGCGTCGATCGGCCCATGCTTGGAATGAACCACGACGCGCGAGCCGGGCAGCACCGAGGGATCCATCCCGCCGATGGCGAGGACGAAAATATAGCCGTTCTCGTCGATGTAGTTGACCATCAGGCCGATCTGGTCGCAGTGGCCGGCGAGCATGACCCGCGGCGACCCCTTGGGGTTCATGCCGACGATGACGTTCCCGTGCACGTCCGTCTCGATGCTGTCCGCGAACGGCTTCATCCGCTTGCGGACGATCCGTTGAACCGGCTGCTCGAACCCGGAAGGCGACGGCGTTTCCTGGAGAGCTTTAAGGAAGTCGTACGATTCTTTCCGCAAGGTCTTCCGCTCCTTGGACATAGTTTCACAGGCTCCAGCCTCGTTCCCCGACGCGGAGGATACCCGCAACCGACTGACCGGACAACGCCGTTCCAGGGCTAGGTCCGAACCTCCCTCTCCCCTCAACGCAACGGGACTTCTCGGGCAGAGCCGAGAAACTCCCTGAACCGCGGCAAAATGCGTTCGTGAGCGTCTTCGACGACGTAGTGCCCCGCATCGGGGAAGCGATGCACCGCAGCCTCGGGAAAGCGATCGACCCATCTTCGGAGGAAGGAGTCAGTGAAACAGAAGTCTCTACCGCCCCAGAAGATGACCATGGGGCGATCACGAAACTGCGGCAGTGCCGCCTCAATGGCCTCAAGGACTCGATGGCTCGGGATCGACCGGGTTACGGGTATGTCTTGGACGAAGCGAAACACGCCGATGCGATTGGCGAAATTGTTGTAGGGCAATAGATATCCGCGGGCAACCTCCTTCGTCATCCCCCCGCGCTGGCGACAGGCCATGTGGATCGCAAACCGCGCGAACAGGTTCAGCCGGCGAACGACCACTTCACCCAACACCGGCCAGCGGCAGATGCGGATGCGGAAAGGCATCGGCCCGAAGAATGCCGCAGTGTTGAACAACACGAAGCGCTTCACGCGGTCCGGGTTTCGAGCCGCCCAACCGAATCCGATCGCCCCGCCCCAGTCATGGACGGCGAGAGTCACGTCCTCGAGTCCCAGTTGATCGATGAGCCGTCCCACATTGTCGATGTGGGTCGAAAGCGTATAGGGGTAATCCTGCGGCTTGTCCGAGAATCCACACCCGATGTGATCGGGCGCGACCACACGACACTGATCCCGCAGTCCCCGGATGAGTTCGCGGTAATAAAAGGACCACGTGGGATTGCCGTGCAGCATCACGACGGCCGGACCCTGTCCCTCATCGAGGTAGTGCATCCGCGCTCCGCCCACATCGAGATAGTGTGAATTGAAAGGGTAAAGCTCGCCGAGACCGGTCAATCGCGGGTCACGCATCGTGCGCCACTACCACTCCACGCCGAGCATCACACTGCTCAGACCGCTGCCGATCCCAAGCATGGCGATCTTATTTCCAGGAGGCGGCGGATCGCGCTCGATCCCCATGGCCATGGTCAGCGGCAGTGACACGGATCCCACATTCCCCAAGAACTCAAACGTAGAGAAATCCTTGGCCGGGTCGATCCCCAGCGCCTCATAGAGCCGATCGCGATGTGCCGCTCCGACCTGATGACAGAAGGACCGGTCGATATCGCCGCCGGTCCACTGCAAGGTCCGCGTAAACTCTTCCCAGGTTTCCGACGCGAGCCGGCATCCGCCTTCCAGCAATGTCTCCGCATCGGTTCGCATACTCATGGCCGCTTGGGCATTGAAGCCCGTGTCTGCGCTCCCCCGGCAGAGGTCGTTGTGGTGCGTCGCGGTGCGGACGGCGCCGCCCAGCAGGTGATGCCCCGTTTGGGAAACGGAGTCGTGGGTCATCACTAGCGCGACCGCTCCGGACCCAATGGTGAGCGACGCAAACGCAGCCTTGAGGTCCCGCCGCGTGAGATTGCGGGCTTTGAGCAGTTGTGCGATCGTCGTCCGCACAAGCTGCCGGCTGCTTTCACCCGCGACGATCAACCCGCGTTTCACCTGGCCCAACTCGATCATGTTCGCCAGCGACGTGATCCCATTGAGAAACCCGAGACAGGCGTTGGAGATATCGTACATGATGGATTTCGCCGGAAGTCCCAGGTTGTCATGGACCACGGACGCCGTCGCCGGTTCGAGGCAATCGCGCGACACGGATGTGTGCAGCAGGCACTCGATCTGGTCGGCAACAACTCCCGACCTCTCCAACGCCCGCCGACCGGCCCGCGTGCTCCCGTCGCTGGGAAGCACGCCTTCATCCCAGAACCGCCGCTCGCCAATGCCGGTCATCATTTCCAACCGGCCCTCGTGCAGTCCGAATCGCTCGTAGACCGGGGCCAGCTCGCGCTCGATTTCCGCGGAACTCACCGTCGTCTCCGGCAAGGCATGGCCGAAGGCCTCAAAACATACGTGCAGGTACTTCAGCATTTGCGCTTGCCTCGATCCATCATCAAAACCCACGACGGTTATCGGGCCGCGATTATAGGTGGATCGATGAATCGGCGACAGACCCGGCGATGAAGTGCCCCATCGCCCTGAACTTTTCGGCGAGGGTGCGATAAGTTCGGCGGCTCGACCACGGGCGGGGCGAGGGGTGACCCTCATCTCACGGCCGGGTTGACTTCCCCTCCCGACCCGCCAAGAACCTGGTAGCGGTCATCCATTGTCGTCGGCCCGCACAGGGTCGCCGGCGTGCCGCCCGGGGGAGGTGGGAAGCTGGCCAGGTCCGCATATTCTCGTCGAAGCGTTCGCGCGGATGTCGTCACGATGGCACTCGGCGGCGTACTCCTCGCCGGCGGTTGCGGAAACGCGCTCAGCGTCACGCCCGCCGGCAAGGCCCTGTTCGTGTCCGAGTGCGACGGTGAGTCGCCCGCGACCGATCTGGTGATCCTCGACTGGTCCGGCGGGGCGAGCAAGCTCTATCCCCGCGACGACTTCCCGGGCCTGGATTTCGCCGCCTTCGCCACCACCGACGGCGGGACGCTTGCTGACGACGCCGACGCCTTCCAAGAGACCGTCCGAGGCGAAGTCGTCCACATCTTCTGCGGGATACCGTCCGTCAGCATCGCGATCCAAGACGAAAAAGGCGGCGCCGGCGCCGAAGTGACCCGCGTCTACCTCGTCCAGGCCCCTTCTCAGGCCGGCGGCGGC
Source organism: Planctomycetota bacterium (assembly GCA_043806315.1). Lineage (GTDB taxonomy): Bacteria > Planctomycetota > Phycisphaerae > UBA1845 > UBA1845 > SBAX01. The sequence continues at coordinate 5,800 of JAZDHF010000184.1, forward strand.
CAGATCGGCGAAGGCGAGTACGACCCCTGCAACCTCCAACACGACAACAGTGCGTTGGTTTTCGGCGAGGAGCTACTCAATCTCCCCGGTCCCTATTCCTTCGACGAGTGGGTGACCATCTTTGCCAACGTGACGGCCCACGAGATCGGCCACACCCTGGGCTTCCCCCACGTAGCCCGATCTGACGTGCCGGACTCGCAGCACGCCCTTTTTGTCGAACTGATGCTCGCCGGCCACACCGTGGACGAGATGCTCCGACCCCAACGATTCCTTTCCGACGAGGCCAGCTGCCCGGACGACGCGGTCCGCTCCCGCCGCCGGATCGACCCGCCCTCCATCACCTGCGGCCTGAGCAAATAACGGACACAATCAGGCGTGAATCCTGTTTCCTGGCGGTCCGCCACGCCGAGCTGCAACAACACTGACGAACCCGCTACCTTTGCTTCTTTTCGATCTTCGCCCAGGTGTCCTTCAGCGTTACCGTCCGGTTGAACACGAGTCTACCGGGCGTGGAATCCGGATCGACGCAGAAATACCCCACACGCTCGAACTGGAAACGGGCCCCGGAAGTCGCCGAGACGACCGACGGCTCCACGTAAACGGGGTACACCGTCTCCAGGGAGTTCGGATTGAGGTTCGCTTTCCAGTCCGCGCCCTCGAGTGTGTCGCTCGGGTTTTCCTTCGTGAATAAGTGATCGTACAGGCGGGCCTCGGCCTGTATGGCGTGAGCCGCGGATACCCAATGCAACGTGGCCTTTACCTTGCGGCCGTCGGGGGAATCTCCGCCGCGAGTGGCGGGGTCATAAGTACAGTGCAGTTCCGTCACTTCACCGGTCTTGGGGTCCTTGACCACGCTCTTGCAGGTGATGAAATACCCATAGCGCAGTCGCACTTCCCGGCCGGGAGCGAGACGGAAGAATTGCTTCGGGGGATCCTCCCGGAAATCATCCCGCTCAATATACAGGACCTTGGAGAACGGAACCCGACGCGTTCCCATACTGGGGTCCTCCGGATTGTTGACTGCGTCCATCATTTCCACTTGGTCGTCCGGGTAGTTGCCGATGACCACTTTCAGCGGGCGAAGCACGGCCATGACTCGCGGCGCTCTCTTATTCAGATAGTCGCGGATGCAGTGTTCCAACAACTGCACGTCGATCGTACTGTTGAACTTGGCGACGCCGATCCGCTCGCAAAACTCACGAATCGCCTCCGGCGGCACGCCGCGACGGCGCAAGCCTGAGATCGTCAGCATGCGCGGATCGTCCCAACCGTGAACAGATCCACCCTTGACTAGTTCAAGCAGTTTGCGCTTACTCATCACCGTGTAGGTAAGTTCCAGACGCGCAAACTCGATCTGTTGGGGATGGTGGATCCTTTCACCCCGGGGACTGCCTGACCCGCGCCCCTCATTGATCGAGTCGATAAACCAGTCATAGAGGGGCCGGTGGTCTTCGAATTCCAGCGTGCAGATGGAATGGGTGATTCCTTCAATGGAATCCTCCAAACCATGCGCCCAGTCGTACATGGGGTAGATGCACCATTTGTCGCCGGTATTGTGATGCACTGCGTGCAGAATGCGGTACATGACCGGGTCACGCATGTTCATGTTCGCATGGGCCATGTCGATCTTGGCCCGCAGTGTTTTCGACCCATCGGGAAACTCTCCCTTGCGCATCCGCTCAAATAAATCAAGATTCTCCGCCACCGAGCGGTTGCGGTAGGGACTGTCCTTTCCCGGTTTGCTCAATGTCCCCCGATACTGACTCGTTTCCTCCGCGCTGAGGTCGCATACGTAGGCCTTCCCCTTGCGGACCAGCTCGACCGCCCAGTCATACATCTGTTGGAAGTAGTTCGACGCGAAGAGAAGGCGATCCGCCCAGTCCCACCCCAGCCATCGCACGTCGCGCTGGATGGACTGGACGTATTCCTCTTCCTCAGCGGTCGGATTCGTGTCGTCAAAGCGCAGGTTGCACTTGCCACCGAACTCCTTGGCGATGCCGAAGTTAAGGCAGATGGATTTCGCGTGGCCGATGTGGAGATACCCGTTGGGCTCGGGCGGGAAGCGCGTGTGCACCCGCCCGCCCCATTTGTTTGTCTTCAGGTCCTCGGTGACGATCGCCCGAATAAAGTCCAACGAGCGCGAAGCCTCGGTCGAACCCGCGCCCGAAGCCCCGGTCTCGTTCTTTCCTTTGGCGTGGTCGCGATGAGTGTTCGGTCGGGCCATGTTCGTCTGGTTCGTCAGAGCCGGCGCGGGGAGAGGCTCCGCCCCACTGACGACTGGAAGCCGGAGTATTCCCGCGCACGGCGCAGGCGCAGTTTACCGGAAGAGTGTGCTTGGAGACAAGGCGCCGCGACGCGGGACGTGGGATGGACGGGTCGGCGTGCTATTTAGCGGCGGCCATTCGCTCCAGGATGGAGTCGGCCAACCCGTATGCCACCGTTTCCGGCGCGTCAAGCCACTTATTGCGGTCGCAATCCTTTTCCACCTCGTCGATCCGCTTGCCGCTGCGAGCGGAGATGATGTTGTACAAGGCCTTGCGGAGGCGGATGATCTCCTCGGCCTCGATGGAGAGGTCCGTCGCCGACCCTTGCATCACCCCGCCGATGAGCGGCTGATGCAGCAACGTCCGCGAGTTCGGCAGCAGGAACCGTTTCCCCTTCGCCCCACCGCAGAGGATCAAGGCGGCCATGCTCGCCGCCAGACCCACGTTGTACGTGGCCACGTCGCAGCGCAGGTATTGCATGGTATCGTAGATCGCCAGCCCCGCCGACACCGACCCGCCCGGGCTGTTGATGTACACGTGGATGTCCGCGTTCGAGTCTTCGTTCGACAGAAACAACAGCTCGGCGACGACCAGGTTGGCGACCTCGTCGTCGATCCCGCCGGTGATGAACACGATGCGGTCCTTGAGCAGGCGGGAGAAGATGTCCATCTCCCGCTCGCCGCGGCCCGTGCTCTCGATGACGAAGGGTACTCGTTGGTTGATGACGCCCATAGCCGGTCTCGATCTCCCCAGCAACCTGATCGTGCCTATTTCTTCTTTCTTCGGTCGTCGGTGAGGATTTCGTCGACGATCCCGTAGGACAGCGATTCCTCGGCCGTCAGGTACCGGTCGCGCTCCGTCTCCTCGGCCACTGTCTCCACCGACTTCCCCGTGCATTTGGCGATGATGGCGTTCAGGCGGGCCTTATCACGAAGGACCTCCTCCGCCTGGATGCGGATATCCTCGGCCTGCCCCGTGATGCCCCCGTACGGCTGATGGAGCATGACCTTGGCGTTGGGGAGAATGAATCGCTTCCCCTTTGTGCCCGCCATGAGGAGGATCGCCGCGCCACTCGCCGCCTGTCCGATGCAGTACGTCGCCACTTCCGACCCCATGAACTGCATCGTGTCGTAGATCGCCAGCGTCTGATCCACCAGCCCCCCCGGCGAGTTGATGTACAAGTTCACGTCCTGGTCACGGCGGATGGACTGAAGATAGAGCAGTTGCTGGATCACGATGCTCGCGGTCCGCTCGACGATCGGACCGGCGAGAAAAATGATCCTGTTCTCCAACAGCATGTCCGTGATCGACATCTCACGGGTGCGCTGATACGGAGGATATTGACCCAGAGTGCCCGGCGGGCCGAAGGTTTCATGCATCCCTACTGTCCTCGCTTGGAATCGCCCCATCCCACGGCGGTCGCGTTCGCCTACCCCGACGTTGTTGTCGGCAAAAAGCCCGGAAGGCCCGACCTTTTCAACTCTTCTTCCCCTTGGCGGTCTTCTTCTTCGCCGCCGGCGCCGCCGTTTTCTTCTTCGACGCCTTGCTCGGTTTCTTTTTCGGACCTTCGACCTCGGTCACCTCGGCGTCGGCCACCAGCACGGCCAGCACCTTCTCGTCGCGCAGTTGCAAATACAACGTCGTCAGACCGTCGCGCTTGCTCAGTTCATCCCGCACCCGATCGAACCGCTTCCCCGTCCGCCGCGCGATCTGCGAAATGGCCGCGTTGAGTTGCTCCTCGTTGACGTCGATTTCGCGCTCTTCGGCGATCCTTTCGAGGATGAAATAGAGCTTGAGGTCGCGGACCACCTGGTCGTGGGCCTTCGCCCGCATCTCATCCCGCGCGCGTTCGATTTCCGTCTGCGGCACGCCCGACTGCAGCATCTCCATCATCCGCCGCCCCACCGAGCGGTCCGTCTGCCGTTGCGACAGCCCCTCGGGGATTTCCAGGTTGGTGTGCTCGAGAAGGTACTGCCCCACCTGGTCGTACATCTTTCGCTTAACCGTGCGATCCAGTTCGGACTCCAAGAGAGATCGCACGGTGCTCCGCAGGTCCTCTTCACTCTCGTAGCCCATGCCGGAGAGGAAATCCTCGTCGATCGGCGGCAGTTCCAGCCGTTTGATTTCGCGAATGGTGAACTCGAACTTGGCCGCTTTCCCTCGCAGGTCGAGGTTGTCGTGGTCGTCGGGCACGGTCGCTTCGAACGTCACCTCGTCGCCGACGTTCTGGCCCTCCAACGCGTCGCCCAGACCGACCAGCGGAATCCCCTTGATGCGCAGATCGCGGGCCGCGATGTCGAAGTTGTCCTCGCTTTCGATCAACTCCCCGCCGACCGAAAACTTCATGGCCACGTAGAGGAGGTCATCCAGCTCTACCGCCCCTTCCTCGACCGGCTGGAACGTACCCCTCCGCATCCGCATGCGTTCCAGTTCCACTTCGACGTCCTCGTCGTCAATCGTGATGGCCGGGCGCTCGACGGGAATCTTGTCCAGTTTCGGAAGCTCGAACTCCGGTTTGAGCTCCAGCTCGCACGCGAACGTAAACGCCCCCTCCTTGGGCATGGGCAAGTGCTCGATGGCCTTGTCGAACGGCAGCAGCTTCTCGACCTCGACGGTCTTCGGTTTTTGGTTCTCGCCGAAACGCTGCTCCTTCAGCTTGACCCAGACGAGCGGGTCGCCAAGGGGTTTGAGGTTCTCCTTCTCGACGGCGGCCAGGTAGCCGCTGCCGATCAGTTGCCCCTTGAGCTGCTCCCCGACGTCCGAGCCGAACCGCTTTTCGACCAACCGTAGCGGCGCATGGCCCTTGCGGAAGCCGGGGATCATCGCGTCGCGCTTCAGATCCGCGAACTCCTTGCCCATCCGCTGATCCACGGTTTCGCGCGGCACACTGACCGTGAGTTTGAGCCGCAGGGCGCCGACCGGCTCCCGTTGGACGGTGATGGCCTCCTTCAGCTCAGCCATCAGCTTCTTCTCGTCGGAAAGCTCCTCCTCCGGCGTTTCCGACGCCGCCTGCTCTTCCTGGTCGAGAGCCACTTCCTCATCGCTCATCGAGCTGCTCCTTACACTCACGGACCGGCCTAAAGCCGCCTTCGGCGGCGGCGCCACTGAACCTCAGACTTGGCGTGAAAGTACCCGCGTTTGCCTTTCCAGGCAACCGCGAAGTGATCCCCGCTGTGTTATTCCGTTCCGATCTCAGGGGCGGGCGGAGGCTGGACCGGACGGGGCGGCGGTATCTGCACTAGCTCCAGCCGTGCTTCCCGCAGCAACTCGCTCCCGGACCACAGTTGAACGCGATACTCGCCGGGCGCGGGGAAGGTCAACCCGTGAAACTGCAAGGCCAGGTTGGCGATCGCCCGCGGGTTCTTGAAGTCCACCCCGCCGCGGCCCTCCACGATCGGCGGCCGGGCGTCGTTGCTGTCCACGATGCGGATGGTCAACTCCGTCCGACCGTGCCCGTCGGTGAGGGCCACGAACACCGCAAGCTGGGGGTGCGTCGCCGGGAAGCCCACGGCGTGCACCTTGCTGAACATCCCGATCAGCGACTGCTTGCCCGTCAGCCGATCGGTGATGATCTGATCGCACACCAACAGCGCTATCACGTCCGGCGTCGGTCGTTGCACAGCCATCCGCGTTACTCCTCGTCCATCCCCAAGTACCGCGATCTTACCCACGACCCCTTCCCGCTGAAAGCCGTCAGACAATCGACACCGTCGCCGACTCGGATAACTCGACCTTGGCGTCAACCTCATCTGTGTGATACACTTTCACGGAGGAACAAGATGGCGCCCACGACCATTCAGCTTGACGCGCAGACGGCCAAGGCGCTCGCCGAACACGCCGCCGCGGTAGGCCTGTCGGTTCAGGACTACCTCAAGAAGCATTTTGCCGGCGGGAACGGCACGAACGGAGTGGACGACCCCGACCGTTGGCTTGACGAACTGGTCGAGGGCTTGCCGGATTTGCCGCTGCTACCACGCGACTTCTCCACGAAGGACCTCTACTCGGACCATGACTGATGCCGGTGTTTGTCGATAGCGGCATTCTTCTGAGAGCCGTCCATCGCACGGATCCCCATTACGCGGTGGTTCGCGGAGCCATCCGCCTGCTCCTGAAGAGAGCGGAACCCATCTTCACGGGCCTTCAACAGTTTGCTGAGTTCTGGAACGTGTGTACGCGTCCACCCGGGGCGCGGGGAGGATTCAATCTTCCACTCGATGAGGCCGCGCGAAGAATCCGCCGAATCGAACGAGGCGTCAGAATCCTGACGGAAACGCCGCTTACGCCGGAGATCTGGAAGGCGCTCGTGCAGCGGCACGGCGTCCAAGGCGTACAGGTTCACGATACACGAACTGTGGCCCTGATGCTTACGCACTCGCTGACCGACCTGCTGACGCTGAACAAAGCCGACTTCGTTCGCTACGGGTCCGATGGGGTCCGACCCACCACACCCGCGGAACTCCTCGTGTCCGGCGTCACTCGGTGAGACCGTCCCCGGGGACGTAAGGACCCGCGCTGCCACCGGAGCGCAATCGTCCTGGCTCAGGAGAGGGGTTCCTTTTACAGCCGCTTTGCCGCTTCTTGGATGGGTGATTATGATGCCGAGCCGCGCGGCGATGCCGGTAGATCGTCGCGCCTTGCGTCGGGGACCTTCACCCCAGGCCGCCCCTTGAGAGGGAGAAGGGGCGAAAGGATAGGCTACCGGAAGTACTTGACGTTCTATGAAAATCCACGAATACCAAGCCCGTGAATTATTGGCCGAGGCCGGCGTCCCCGTCCCGCAAGCCCAGGTCGTCGAAACCGTCGATGCCGCCGTCGCCGCGTACGACCGGATCGGAGGTCGGGCGGTGGTCAAGGCCCAGGTCTTCGCCGGTGGACGCGGCAAGGCCGGGTTCGTCAAACTCTGCAACTCCGCCGACGAGGTGCGCCAGGCCGCGACGTTCATGCTCACCAATCGCATGGTCTCTCCGCAGACCGGCCCCGGCGGTATCCAGGTGAAGAAGCTGCTCGTCGCCGCCGCCGTTGATATCGACAGCGAGTATTACGTCGCCGTCGTTGTCGATCGAGCCAAGCGCCGCCCCGTCGTCATGGTCTCGAAGGAAGGCGGCGTCGAGATCGAGGTCGTCGCCCAACGCAACCCCGACGCCATCGTCAAGCGCTGGCTGCACCCGCACCTGGGCCTGCTTGGTTTCCAATGCCCGCAGCTTGTGTCCGCTTTGGGGATCAAGGACAAGGAGCAGGCCAAAGCCGCCGAGAAAGTCATCCGTGGCCTGGTGAGCGTCTTCTACAAATACGATTGCTCGCTCGCCGAAATCAACCCCCTCGTGCGGACCAAGAGCGGCGAGATTCTCGCCATCGACGCCAAAATCAACTTCGACGACAACGCCTTCTTCCGCTCGCAGCGCGTGCGCGACATGTTCGACCCCGCGGAAGAGAACCCCATGGAGCTCCGGGCCAAGGAGCACAACCTCTCCTACATCGCCCTCGACGGCAACATCGGCTGCCTGGTCAACGGCGCCGGCTTGGCCATGGCCACCATGGATATCATCAAGCTCCACGGCGGAATGCCGGCTAATTTCCTCGACGTGGGCGGCTCCGTCACCGCCGAGGGCGCCACCGAGGCCTTCCGCATCATCCTCGCCGACCCCAAGGTCAAAGGCGTCCTGGTCAACATCTTCGGCGGCATCGCCAAGTGCGATACCATCGCCGAGGCCCTAGTAGCCTCCGCCAAGGAAGTCGGCTTCAAAGTCCCCGTCGTCGTCCGCCTGGAAGGCACCAACGTGGAGCGCGCCCGCAAACTCCTCAAGGAGGCCGCCATCCCCCAACTGATCCCCGCCGCCGACCTCACCGACGCGGCGAAGAAGGCCTGTGCGAAGGTAGCGTGACACATATGAACGCGCGTGGACGAATACGGCTGCTCGCCATTCGCAACTTCCGCAGTATTGCGAAAGCCGAATTGCGGCTCCGCGACCTGACAATCCTCGTCGGGCCCAACGGGGCCGGAAAGAGCAATGTTCTTGACGCCCTTCGATTCGCGTCCGACGCTTTGAGCGTCACACCCGGTCATGCGCTTTCACTCCGCGGCGGGGTGGGCGCAGTCCGACGCAAGGGTCTACGCGGGCACCCGAATGACTTTACGATTCGGCTGGAAGTGGAACTGCCGAACCAGAGTTTCGGAATCTATGCGTTCACTGTCGGAGCGCTGCCGAAAGGCGAGTTCTCGATCAAACACGAAGTTTGCGTGATTCACGGCGTCGGCGCGCTGGATCGGTTCGAGTTTGAAATCGAAGAAGGCCGGTTCAAGCTAGCGCCTCGGGGATTGGAGCCACGAATCTCGCATGATCGGCTGGCGCTAACGGCGGTGTCGGCCAAGACCGAATTCCGGCCGATGTATGACTTTCTTGCCGGCATGGAATTCTACAACTTGGTGCCTGAGCTGATGCGCAGGCCGCAAGATCCCGACCCCGGGCTTGTCCTTAAGCGTGACGGCTCAAACGCCGCTGCGGTGGTGCGTGAGCTCCGGGCGGGCAACGGCGAACTTCGCGAAGTGTGTGATTTTCTTCAACGAGTTGTGCCCGGGATGAACGGAGTCGAGCGCATTGCAAGCGGAACACAGGAGACTCTCCTGTTCAAACAGGACGTCGGTGACCCGAAGGGACAGCCACTTACGTTTCTCCCCCCTAGCATATCGGATGGAACCTTGCGCGTTCTGGGTGTCCTGCTCGCGATTTATCAGCGTTCACGGCCGCCCCTGCTGGGCATTGAAGAACCTGAATCGACCGTACATCCCGCGGCAGCCGAAGTGCTTTTCGACGTAATACAGTATGGGACGCGATGGTCTCAGGTCATCGTCACGACGCACTCCCCTGAGCTGGTCGAGCATAAGGACGTTAAGATCGAGGATCTGCGGGCCGTCGAAATGGAGCGCGGCGAGACGGTAGTTACGGAACTCGACGAGCCCTCCAAGGAGGCGATCCGCAGACGGCTTTGCACGCCAGGCGACCTGCTCCGAAACGGCCATATGAAGACCTCGGCAAAGGAGTACCAGAATGTGCCCGACGAACCGAATCTCTTCTCCACCGAGTTGACTGATGGCTCGCCGAATCGTGACGATCGTTGAAGGGCACAGCGAGGCCGTTTCCGTGCCTGCGTTTGTCCGTCGGGTTCTTCACGACCGTGGCATCTTTGACGTGGAGGCGGACCGGCCGATACGCGAGCATCGACACCGTCTGGCGAAACCGGGCGTGTTTGTGAACCGCGTGCGAATGGCGGAGCTTCGGGCTCAATGCGCGGCGGTTCTCGCCGTCTTCGACGCCGATGATGATCCCGCATGCATTCTCGGTCCAACGCTTCTTGGGGAGATCAGGAGGCAGGGGATTGCGACGCCCTGTTGTGTTGTCCTCGCGGTACGCGAGATCGAAACCTGGTTGATCGCGGGTGTCGAATCGCTGCGTGGGCATCGCGGAATCCGCGACGACCTCGAGTCTCCAGAGAATGTTGAGACAATCCGTGGAGCGAAGGAGTGGTTGGCTCAGCACATGGCCCAAGGTTATAAGTCGACCATTGATCAATGTCCACTTTTGCTAGCCTTCGACTACCAAGCTGCTCGCACGCGAGCCGCATCGCTCGACAAGTTCTTGCGGGACATCGATGGGCTGCTGGCAAGGCTCCCCTCGCAGGGCTTGCAGCCATGACAGGGTCAGCGCAAACGCGGCAATCGTTTCGGGCATGCGAAGGCGCGGCTCGCTCGTGTGGAGCGGGCCCGAAGCGCGCGGCGGCGATGCGGGTGCACGGTCGACGCCCGGTCGCGCCGATCCACTCCTTGCGTTGAGCTCCCGCCGCGACCCGTGCTCCAATGCGTGCCGGAAGAGACGCCTAAGCAACACCTGGTAATCTCAACCAAACCCGTCCACAGCCCGTACGGCACGCAGTTTTTCGCGTGATGGTCGTCGGCCTCCTGATCCCGCTGTTCCTCGTGGTCATGCCGATCTTTCTGTAACCGCTGAATGCACAACGTTGACCTGCGACCCGCGAATGACCCGGCCCGCGGCCACGAAGGGACAAAGAGTGGAGACGAAACACCGAAATCAGAGCCGCGCCCGTAAGGAAGCGGACAATCCGGACCCGGAGCGCAAGCCTTGCTGTTACCCACATTTTTTGTGGCGTTCCTCATTGAGGACGGCTCCCAAGAGGATCAGATGAAAGCACTGCCAACCGCGCCACGCACGGAGCCAGCCAATCGGCCCGTCGTTTTTGCGCCCGG
>JAZDHF010000185.1:0-4892 GCA_043806315.1 Planctomycetota bacterium
ACCTGTCCCGTCGATGGACGTGCGTCGAACCACGTCCAAACTGTTGTTTCCCCAGTACAGCTTCGTGTGGTGTGAGGCGGTCGCGAACAGATTTGGACCTTGTTCGCCGAAATCCACGTAAGGGAAGAGGATGGTTTCAACATTCACTCCGTCGAGATCCGCCCTCTGGATCGCAAATCGATCCGCTGGCGGCTCCGGAAGGAGGTACGACCAGTAGACGATCTGTCCAACATGCGGGAAGCAGGCGTCTGGCAGCGCGTCGCCGTTGTTGTCTGAACAGTCCGTTCCCTCGCCTGCCCAATGGCTGCTTGGGATAACGCTGCAATCCACCTCCATCATCACGAGACAACCGTGGTTCGAGAAACAGCATGCCCCAGCAGCCTCGACGATGCCAGACCAAATGGCCGTGATGAAAAACGCCCCGAGTACACGAACCAACATTTTGCGATCCTCCTAAAATGGCCGAACTGTGGGAACGACCGGCGGTATCCTACCAGGAAATGCGGGCCGATGCAACCCCTTGCAAATTCCGGCCACGGGGCGAGGGTTCGTGACAGTTTAGGCGGTATGTGCGTCGCCCCAGAGGGGCGCCGGGATGTGCCCACGGTTATTGTAGACTGCCCTTTCAGGCCGGGCGGCTGTTTGGAGGATGTTTGCCCCGGAACTTGACGCCGACCCCCGCACGAACGGCCGCAGGATCGGATGATTCACTCGGATAGGCTCGTCGTCTTGGCGTCAACCGTCGCGGTTTATCGCGCGGCGGCCATCGGCTCGTCGGGTCGAGCGGCTTGGGGATCACGTCGGCGCAACAAATGGGGGCGAACACGCGTGAACTCTGCGACGACAGCCCGATCGGGCAGCAAGCTGCACATCCGCTCACCGATCGCCAGCGCCCCCGCGTAATCGCGATCCCGCACGCGGAGCGAAAAGGCCTCACGAAGCGACCGCTCGATTCGATCGGCGAGTTCCTCGACTTGCGCGGCCAGCGATGCGACCGCCTCCGCTCCGGCCGTGTCGATCAATGCCGAATACACCGCGCGGCACCCCGCCAAGTCCCCATCGCGCAAGGCCACCTTCCATTGCCGCAAGAGGTTCTTCGTCGCCGCGCCTGCGAACTCAGCGTCGTCGTAGGCGTCCTCGATGTCGTTCGGCTGCGCGTTTGTTTCGTTCTGCGTCTCCATCGCATCGAGCGTGCGTTCGTCCGACGCAGTGAGGATCGGGTGAAGGGGTGTGAACGTGTGCTCCGCTGCTTCCGCCGCCGCGCTCTGGGCCGGGGGCGTTTCCTCCATTGTCGTCACCAGTCGCGGATAGGCCTGACGGTCGAGCGTCGCGGCCGCAAGAATGCTCGGATCGCCGCTCCCGATGGCCGCTAGGTCCAGGACCCGTATTCCGCCCGCGGCCGTCGCCGCCCGCCCATCGGCGCCGACGTGTTCACGCATCACGCGTAGTCCCGCCTCCACACGATTCAGCCGCGCGTGCAGGCCCTCCATGGCCTCGCCGATCGCCGAAATCCGCACCCCGATGCGAAGCACCGCCCTCAACAGCACCGTCGCCGCCAAGGCCCCGCTGATAATCAGAAACCCCAGGAACGTCCCGAGCCGATCGCCGTTGAGCGCCGACGCCGTCGCCGCCACGAACCCCACCGCGACGTAGAACGCCGCGACGACGTACAGCGTCTTCTTCGTATGGCGACTCGTCTCCATCATGGATGCGTGGGTGGGCATAGATCCAAGCCGCTGCGATTAGGAACCGGCGGGCCGGTCGGGGAGTTGAATCGAGACGTACCCGCCGCCGGGGTCACGAAGCAAAGAACGATCGGGACGATCGAACCCCGTGAGCGAGCTTGCGATCGGCACCGACACCTCCAGCCACATACAGTTCGCTTGCGTGGCGACTCGTCCTTTCTTCAATCCCGCGGGAATCACGACCGTATCCCCCACCCGAAACGACAGCGGCTCCGTCAGCCCGTCGCACGCGATCGTACCTCGTCCCTCCAAGACGATCCAGATGACCATCTCCGCGTGTGGAATGGCCATCTCCACTCCGTCAACCATGCGAACCCGCTCGATCACGAACGACGCGCACCGCGCCAAGCTCGTCACCGACGCCCACACGCTGGCCGTGTGCTGCGGCGTTTCCTCTCCCGGCGACGGCCCGTACGACACACAGGCCAACGCCTTCTCGATCTGCAGTTCGCGCGGGCGACCGGTCGCCGGGTCGATTCGCTTCCAGTCGTACAGTCGATAGGTGACGTCCGACGGCGTTTGCACTTCGGCGACGATCACTCCCCCGCCCAACGCATGGACCGTCCCGCTGGGCAGGTAATAGCAGTGCCCCTTGCGGACCGGAATCCGGTTCAGCACCGGCTCGACCCGATCTTCCTCCACGGCCTTTCGCAGTGCCGCGGCGTCCACTCCCTCGCGCAACCCACGACAAAGGAATGCGCCCGGCTGGGCGTCAACGACATACCAGGCCTCATGCTTCACTCGGACTCGCCCGCCCCATCGCCGCGCCGCGGCCTCATCGGGATGCACCTGAACGCTCAACGCCTCCCTCGCATCCAGAAACTTGATGAGCAGCGGGAACCGCCCCTCGAACAGTCCCGCCCGACCCACGAGATCAACGCCCCATCGTTCGACCAACTCCCGTAGGGTCTTCCCTCGCCCCGGCCCCTGTGCAACGACCGATTGCTCGTCTTCCAGATCAACGACCTCCCACGACTCGCCGATCGTCTGTCCTTCGGGTAGTCGTTTGTCGAGTGACGTGGCGAGCCCCCACCCGCCCCATACGCGAGGCTTGAAGATCGGCTCAAAAATGATCGGATAAACGCTCGACACAACTACGCCTTGCGACCCGGTTTCTGCGTCACCGGCTACAGTACCCGCGGTATTCTTCCTCTCTGCCTTCCAGGGAGAGGGTCAGGGTGAGGGTAGTCCACGCTCAACCGCCACGCCACCTCTCGTCTCCGAGAGAGCACGCGTCGGTTGCATCCGACTTGCGAAGACGCTTCGCGTCCCGACCTCTGGCGGGCCTCTGTTCCGACCGCCGATGCCCGCAGGAGGTGCGTTCCAAGTGTAGCCGAGCAAAGATTTGTCTTGAGCGCTGGACTTCAAGCCGCGTGACCCGGTCGCGCAGGCTGAAACCCGCGACTCGGGGGCGCAAATGGTCCTGGGTGGCTACACAGACGCCGAATTTGAATCCGGAAGAAGAATCAGGCGCGTCTCCGACGGCGGCACGACGACTGCATGTCCGATGGCCACGTCTTCGCCGTGGTGGTTCACACACGCGACGAGCAGACACACGCGCTGGGGGTTCATGATCTCCGCGACCATCAGTTTCGCGGTCAGCCGGTCGCCGAGGTAAACGGGCTTGAGGAAGCGGACGTGCAGCTCGACGAAGATCGTGCCCAGTCCGGGCAGCTCGTTGGCCAGCGCCGCGGAGATCAAACCGGCGGACAGAATGCCATGCGCGATGCGATGGCGGAATCGGGTTTGGCTGGCGTACTCCTCGTCGAGGTGCAACGGATTGTGATCCCCGGAGACGTCGGCGAAATGGACGACGTCGGCCTCGGTGATCGTTTTCGTGAACGAGCCCGTGTCCCCGACTTCGAGCGTAGCGCGCGGGCGAAGCGCAGAGTCTGTCCGCATGGCCTGCAACTCCCCTCTCCGAGCTTGGGAAAAAATCGGCTTTCGACGCCCTTCCCAGTACTGGGAACGCGGCCCCAAGGGGATTTTTTCCGGAGCTCTCCGGCACCATCTATGAAGTACGATATCCGCCCACTTTGGGGGGGGCGGCGCGCGCTTGAACCGGCGATTGAGCGGGACCTCCGCGTGACGAGGGACACCGCGACCGTCCAGCGGCCGATTCTGCCGACGGTTGTCAACTTGCCTCCGGCCCGATATACCATGCGTCCTCAGGGCGATTAGCTCAGTTGGCTAGAGCGTTCGGATCACACCCGAGAGGTCACAGGTTCGAGTCCTGTATCGCCCAGTGACGTAACCGGCTGAACCGCATGAAGTTACATGCGAGGCCCACCGCGCGGTGGAGCGGCCGCAACCAGGCGAATTAGGGGTATGTACCCCGAACCCCTTGGAGGCTGTCCCATTCTAAGACGCACCCGTATCTTGCGCACGGGACACCTATCTTGCGCGGCGCATATATGACACACGCCCCATGCACTCGCCGGGCCTCTGGTCAACCCGGCAAGCTGGGGCGTTGTCTGTTAAACCCGCCGAACCTGTGAGAACTTGGTCCGGCACGTCAGCGGACGGCGATCGAACGCCGTCCGAAAGCGATCAAACGACACGGCGGATGCCCGACGATTCGGCCACGACTTCGGCCACTCGCTGCGCGTCCTCATCGCCCATCGTCATGTCCGTAACGTCCTCAAGGTTTTGCGCCGTGATCGTGTCATCGTTCTGCACGAAGGCCACCTTGCAGGCAAGATAGAAACACGCCAGCGCCCGGCCCAGTCCGCCGGTGCCGAGCGTCGAGGCCCGCATTTGCAGCCACTTCACCGCGTCCGGGGCGACGTGCAGTTTCACATCGGCGCGATGGATCAGTTTGCGGATGTCGTCGAGACTGAACAACGGCTGGGGTTTCTTGCCCCGCGTTCGCAGAGTGAGGTCGCGGTGCATGATGATCCGCGACGACAACTGGTCGGTCACCTCGGAGAAATCCCCGATTTGCCGCAGTCCGAGCTTGGCGAATATCTTCGGCTTGCCGCACAACAGTACCGGGCAACCGGTCTGGTCGTGTGCCGAGCATGTTTGACAGCTTGGGGGTGAAAGTCCCCTGCACAACCTGATGGAGGTGAAGTGCTAGCGAAACACAAGGGCGTCGCCGCGAGGCGGGGTCTAAAGGAAGTGTGGAGCAAAGCCGTGACCTGACGA
>JAZDHF010000186.1:0-11803 GCA_043806315.1 Planctomycetota bacterium
AGAAATCTGCAAATAATTAGTCACTATATTGACCCTTGAACGATGTGAACCCGCGTTTTTAGCTGCGAAAAGGGCGTTTGCCGGCCTGCCAAGGGTCAAAAAAGACCGAATTTCGCATCACGGGTGCGGAAGTCGGGCTAAGTTCGAGCGTCCCTCACGGGACTTGGGCCGTCCACGAGGGGTGGCGCCACATCGCCAACCTCACGAGGACCTGTCCGCGTAAACCACCCCAAAACCGACGGACGACAGAATCTCGTCCTCCATGTCGTGCATTCGCGCGGCGTCGGCCTTGCGTCGGTCGTCATAGCCCAACAGGTGCAGCGTTCCGTGGACGGCGTAGAGGGCAAGCTCGGCTTCCACGGTGTGGCCGCGTTGTCGAGCTTGCCTCGCGGCCGTGTCCAGCGACAGGACGATCTCCCCGTCGATCGCGCTATTTCCGTTTATCGCGTCGCGAAGATCGAAGCTGAGCACGTCGGTCGGACCGTCGTGCCCGAGATGGTCGCGGTTCAGACGTGCCATCGCGGTGTCATCCACAAGGGCCACGCTGATGTGCGCCGAGACGACCGTGTGTCGGCGCAGGACCGCGCGGATCGCCCTTCGAAGCCCCGCCGCTACCTTGGGAGCACCGCGCGCCGCCCGTGTGATCCGTACTTCGTAGGGAGAACGGTCCTTCATACGATGGACCCGCTTACGCAGCGAAGGCCGCCGGAGTCAGACGCTCATCCTCGCCGGGGCCGCGGACGGCTCGCTCGGCTTTCGCGCTTTGGGATAGGCGACGCGCCCATGGTAGATGCCGCAGAGCGTTTTGACCAACGACTCCTCGACCTGACGGATTTCGCGGAGCGTAATGTCGCAATCATCGAACTGACCGTCGTTAAGACGATCCATCACGATCTGATGGACGGTGCTCTCGATGCGTCCGACGGTGGGCTCGCTCAGGGCCCGCACGGCCCCCTCCACGCCGTCGCAAAGCATCAGCGCGGCCGCCTCCTTGGCGTGAGGCTTGGGGCCGGGATAGCGGAAATCGGCCTCCGAAACCTCACGGTCATGCCGTCCGCTGGCGAGGCGAGGTTGTTTCTCGCTGGCGACCTGGTGGAAGTAACGCACCACCGTCGTACCGTGGTGTTCGGCGATGAACTGATGGAGGACCGGAGGGAGCTTGTACTGCTTGGCCATCTCCAGTCCGTCCTTCACGTGTCCCAGGATGATGAGCAGACTCATTGTCGGGGCGAGATTGTCGTGGCGACTGATCCGCCCTTCCTGATTCTCCGTGAAATAGGCGGCGCGATGGATTTTGCCCACGTCGTGATAGAGCGCCCCGACCTGAGCGAGCAGTCCGTTGGCCCCGATCCGCTCGCACGCCGCCTCCGCCAACGTGCCCAACACCAGACTGTGGTTGTACGTCCCCGGCGCCTCCCGCGCCAGAAGCTGTAACAGCGGGCGAGTCGGGTCTCGCCATTCCAAGAGCGTGAGCGAAGTCGCGATGTGGAAGATGCGCTCGATGAACGGCAGGACGCCCGAGACCAGGAAGGCGGACATCAGGGCGCAGGCGCCGGCCAACGAGGCGTGTTGGAACATGAACCCGAGCGTCTGTCCTTCCATCAATCCCCCGGCCGCGGAGGCGAGCATGATCGCCGCCGCCGTCGCCAGGCCGACCTTGATGAGCTTCGTCCGGGTGCGGATTTCGTCGAGCTGGTAGACCGTCGCCGCGACCCCTACAAGCAGCATCAACAGGAAGGCCAGGTGGTTGCGCACTACGGTCGCCGTCAGAACCGTGACGATGCATATCGCCCCGACGGCGAAGCGCCGCGGGTAGGCGATGCACAGGACGCTGGCCGCTAGCAGGCACGGCACGGAAACCAGTTCGGGAATGTGCGGCAACTTCATGTCCAGTAAGCGCCCCGCAGCGAGCGTGCCCAGCATGACCGAGGCGAACGCGAGGGTGCGGGCGCGGACCTCAAAGAGCCTCGGTTGATAGAGCCTTGTGTACGCGAGCAGACCGGCGGACAGCACCACGACGAGGGTCACCAGCCCGGCGCGCTGCAGCCACCGTTCCTGCCGCAGGTCCGCGGCTTCCGCAGTGTCCCGGGCGAGGAACGTGTCGTACGCTGCGTAATGGGCCTTGAGCAGGGCATATCCCTCCGCCGTCAACTCACCCGGACTGATGAAAGGCTGGTTTTTCTCGTATGTGGTCAACGCTTCAGGCGCCGCCGCCTCCGCCTTCTGCAAAGCGTCGGCCGTCCGCTCCTGGGCGTAGAGGATGGTCGGCTGGTCGCGGAAAACGGCGGCAACCATGGCCTCGACGACCGCCCGCAGTTCGTAGGCGGGCACGTGCCGGGCCATGAGGCCCGCACTGCCTTGGAGGGCCTTGTCGTTCTGAAGCACGAGCTCCGAATGCGGAACCTGAGCCACACTGATCTCGTTCTCCGGGCCGCGCGTCTCCAACAAAATGAAGTCCGTCGCGCTAAGCGGGTCGCGGGGCTCCTTGGACAAGCCGCGTACGACGTATTGCGTCTCCAACGGGAGCTTCTCGATCCACGCTTCGAACTGCGTCCGCCCGGCGTCATTGGGCATGTCGACCAACGCTCGGAGGCGATCAAACGCGGGCTGATCCGCGGGCCATTTCAAGCCCTCCATCGCCGTCACGTAGGTGTCGTAGGTGTTCGCGTCCGCCGCGAGTTGATACAAACGCATCAGATCGGACCGGATTCGGTCAAACGTGAGCGCCGGGCTGTTGAGAACATAATAGCTGGGGGTCTTGGCCCGGGCCGCCTTCCGGTCGTTCGCGGTCTGCTTGTGATCCGGGACTTGAAAACGGACCTTGGCGTAGATTGGTTGCTCGACGCGCTGTCCGACGACGTAGTCGAGGCTCTCCTCTCCCCACAAGGCGATCGCCGAGGCCGCGACCACGAAGACAATCGCCGTCACCGCCGTCCAACTGGTGACCTGGCGGAGAATGCGCGTGCCCCGCGAGCCGCCGGTCTTCACCCGTTGTTCACGCAGTTGCCGACGACGTGTGCCGTTCTTGGTGGTCATTTTGAACATACCGTGGCACAGCCCGCGTTCGCGGCTTTCGTTCCCCAGCCAGTCCCTATCGGACGACGATTCAAGGAGTTTCCGCGTGGGGACGATCGCTGCTCGGTTAATATGAACATGGAGTTATTCTCGGACGTTGCGTTCGCCGCGGCTGTACCGCTCAACCACGTGCTGCACGAGGGGATGGCGAACGATATCCGCCTTCGTCAGACGCACCGTGGCTACGCCCTCGACCGTCTCCAACCGACGAACGGCGTCAATCAACCCGCAGGATTCGCTCGAAGGCAGGTCGCTCTGGCTGTCGTCTCCGGTGACGACCATCTTGCTGTGATGCCCGAGACGGGTGAGGAACATCAACATCTGAGATACCGTCGAGTTCTGAGCCTCGTCGAGGATGATGGCGGAGTGGTTGAGCGTCCGACCACGCATGAATGCCAGGGGAATCACCTCCACGACGTCGTTCTGCAGAAACCGCCGGATCTGATCGAACGGCATCATGTCGTGCATGGCGTCGAAGAGTGGGCGCAGATACGGATTCACCTTGGCCTGGAGGTCGCCAGGCAGATAGCCGAGCTTTTCCCCGGCCTCGACCGCGGGTCGAGCAAGGACGATCCGCTTGATCTTGTGTTGTTTGAGGAGCGAAATCGAAACCGCGACGGCGAGGAACGTTTTCCCCGTCCCCGCGGGCCCCAGGCAAAACGTAAGATCGTGGTTGAGGATGGCCTCGACATATTGCCGCTGACCCTCGCCCTTGGGAGTGATAGCCGTCGCGGAGAGGAAGACATCGATCGGTCCTCCCGCGCCGGCTTTTCCGTCCAGCCCGGCCTGGGCGATGGAATCCTCGACCACCTCCTCACCGACGTCCCCATGCTCCCGCAAAAAGCGTTGCAGGTCTTCGACGACGCAAGCGGCCTTGCGCACCGCTTCCGTCGGTCCGCTTATGTGCACCGCGTTGTCGCGGGCACTGATGCGGACGTCGAAGGCCGCGCGGATCAGGCGGAGGTTACGGTCGGCGGTCCCGTACAACGCACCGCGGCGCGACGGGTCCTCGATGGGAATGGTAATGTCCAACTGGTTTCACAATCCCGCCGGCGGTCCGGGGAACAACCGTCCCCGACGCGCAAAACCCGCCCGCGGGAGACACTTCGCGACCCCTAAGTCTATCCGACAGTTACACGACATTCCAAACCGTCGTCAGAAGGAACCAAGCCACCGGCATCGCGAACACCGGGCTGTCGATCAAATCTAGTATACCACCGTACTGTGGAATCACCTTGCCGGAATCTTTAACTCCGCTGTCACGTTTGAAGCATGATTCGACGAGATCGCCTATTTGACCGGCTGCAGATAGGGCCAAACCGAAAAGACATGCTCGAAGGAGGGGTGGGAGGCTCGTCGAATCATTACGGATACTGAAGGAGCGGGTGGCATCATGTATAGCGGTGACTAGCAACCCATCGCCGGGCCCGATCGCGGCGGCGATCGAACCGGCTGCTGCGAAAAGCATCGCGACTGCGGCGCTCGCCAGCAGGCCGCCGACCGCGCCCTCCACCGACTTCGCGGGGCTGATGCTGGGGATCAGCTTGTGACGCCCCAGCGTACTGCCGGCGAAGTAGGCCCCGATGTCCGAGGACTTAGTCACCAAAAGCGTGATGAGCAACAACCATGCCCCCTCCTCCCTCGCAATATCTCGCCCACATCGAAGTTGCAGCCCGAAGGAGCCGAGGAAGCCCAGATAAAAGACCATCAGCAGCGTGGCGCCAACATCGCGGAACGTGCCTTGAGGATCACGTCGAAGAACGCAGAGGACGCCGGCGCCCAAGACCGTCGCCATCAACGCGACGAGTTGCCAGAATAGTCCCTCTTGGTCCCTCACGCCCGATCCGAGCCACCCGCCCGCGGAGAGCCAAGGCGTCAACAGGAGCACGATGACCATCAGGTACGCGAAAGCGGTATGGGGCCTGACCGCCTTCGCCCGAAGGATGCGGTCGAACTCCATCGCCCCGCGCAGAAGGACCGCTACAAATAGGAGGGGAATGAGACTGCCGCGTTTGAGGAGATCACCGAGCGGGCCGGCCAGCGTCGTCGACTGCTTGGCAATCACCACGTCCTGAAGGATGAGCCACATCAGCGCCGCGATCGCCAATGCCCCGTAGGCCACCCGCTGAGCCATGCGTCTGTTCCTACCGCCTCACGACTTACGACGCAACCACAACCGGATGACGAAGGGGCGACGACCCACGACCGACATTCTCAAGACCGGCGACAAGGGTGTCGATAGGCCGGGCGTGGGGCTGGTGTATTCCTTCCGAAAGGGAGGACAGCCTTACTCAGGGAACCCGGGTTTCGGCGAGCCCGGGTTCCCGCTTTTTGTGCGCCGATCTCCGAATGCGGAATGAGCGTTGTCATGCTGAGCGAAGCGAAGCATCTCAATCGTGAGAACAGACCCTTCGCTTCGCTCAGGGTGACAATCATTCACCATTCCGCATTCACCATTCTCAATTGGCGCGCTACGGTGCCGCCCGCGGCATCTCCAAATCCCGCAGGGCGATCTCGATGTCCATCGCTCCGGCGGTGACCAGGGCGGTCTGCTTGTGGAGCTGCATCCTGACGACCTTGGCCGATCGGTTGAGGGTTCGCAGGTGGACCTCGTCGCCCGGCCGTAATCCATTGACCCACGCCGTCCAGCGGGCGAAGGCCTCTTGGGAACGCTGCAACTCCTCTCGGTCGCGCTCGTATTTCTCGCGTTCGCGGTGGGATGCCAGGGCGGCCTCGCGGGCCGTTTTTCGAGCGGCCTCCGCCTCGCGACGGGAATCTAACGTCCCGGCGATGGCTTTGTTCAAGGCCCGCGTACTGTCGTCGAGGAACCCCTTGGCGAGTTGCACGAGCCTTGCCGGCATTCCGAGCCGCTTCGCAATAATCAGGGCGTTGCTGTTGCCCGGCTCGCCGAGCCGCAGATGGTAGGTGGGCTTGAGCGATTCGGGATCGAACTCCACGGAGGCGTTGTCGACGCGCTGAGTGGTGAAGGCGACGGCCTTCAGCACCGACAGGTGCGTCGTGACGATCGCCTTGGCCTTGAGGCGCAACAGTTCGGCGATCATGGCACGCCCGATGGCCGCACCTTCGTCCGGGTCCGTCCCCGCCCCCAATTCGTCGATCAGAACTAACGATCGAGGCCCGCTTCCGCGGATGATCTCCAACAACGTCGCCAGGTGCGAGCTAAAAGTGCTGAGCGACTGTTGCAGGCTTTGTTCATCGCCGACGTCGATGAAAATCTCGGTGTAGACGGGCATCTTCGACCCTTCGCCGACCGGGATGGGCACGCCGCACTGATTCATCAGGGCCAGTAGTCCGACGGTTTTGAGCGTCACGGTCTTGCCCCCCGTGTTCGGGCCGGTGATGACCAGGGCGTCGAAGTCATCGCCCAGCCGCACGTCAATGGGCGTCACTTCCCTCCGCGGCTTACCGTCTTGCGCCTCGTGATCGAAGAGTTCGATCAACAGCGGATGCCGGGCCTGATGCAGTTCCAACACGCCGTCGGAATCCACCTGCGGGCCGAGGCACTTTCGCTTCTTGGCGTAGCGACACTTGGCCGCAATCAAATCCAGCACTGCGATCGCCCCCAGCGTGCCGAGGATCGCCTTCGCGTTAACGTTCACTCGCTGGCTCAGCCCGCGGAGAATCTGCGTGATTTCCTTGTTCTCTTCGTCGCGCAGACGGACGATGGTGTTGTTCAGTTCGACGGATTCGGACGGTTCGACGAAGAGCGTCGCGCCCGAATCGGAACTCCGATGGACGATGCCGGGGATTCGCCCGCGGTGCTCGGCCTTGAGCGGCAGCACGAAACGATCATCGTGGAAAGTCGCCCCGGAGTACTGCAACATCTTGGTCAAGCCGGTATGGCGCAGGATGCGATCGAACACGACGCGGATTCGCCCCTTGGCCTCCTCGATGGTGGAGCGGATCGAGCCCAGGCGCGGCGTCGCGTAGTCGCGGACCTGCCCGCGTTCGTCGATGGCCTCGTGGATCGCCGCGGCGATGGGGCTCAGATCGCTAATCCGCTCCGCCAGC
This sequence comes from Planctomycetota bacterium, assembly GCA_043806315.1. Classification (GTDB taxonomy): domain Bacteria; phylum Planctomycetota; class Phycisphaerae; order UBA1845; family UBA1845; genus SBAX01. The sequence continues at coordinate 7,108 of JAZDHF010000186.1, forward strand.
GATTGCAACGAGGGGACGATCGCTGCGGCCTGCCCGAACCACCCGCAGAGCGCGGTGGTCGCGGTGAGCGTCTCCGCGATGTGGGCCAATACGTCGGCTTCCAACGGTGCCGGAAACCCTGACGCCCGCACGTGCTCGCGGACGTCGTGGACTCCCCCCATCGGCGGGAAGTTGTATTCCTCCGACGCCGCGGCAAGTTCGCGCACCTGGTCCAGCCACTCTCGCACCACGTGGGTTTTCACCGACGGCGTCATCGAACGGGCGAGGGACTTTCCCAGTCCCGTCGCACAGTAAGACGCGATCACCTCGCGGATTTCGTCGAATTCGAGCTTGTGAAATGTTGCGTCGTTCAACGGTCGAACCTAGCGTCGCGGGATAACGTTCCAACAGGAGAAAACAGCGACCGGTCTTGGTGTCAGCCCGCGCTTCATCCATGACGCCGCTGTGATGACCGTAATCTCTTGCATGGGCATCTCTTCCCGGTTTCGACCGTGCTATAATACACGAACGGCGAGCAGGGTTTGAGACGGTGAACCGACGAGGAGAATTCGGGGTGATGGATCACCGGTGGTTCTGCGCCGCGACGGCCGGAATCCTTCTTCTCGCGTTCCAGCCCATTCCAGGATCGGCCCAGCCTCCCCATCCCTATGGCCTCGCCGATCTGAAGGCCCTCGAGCAAGCCTTCGTGGACTTGGCCGAGAAGGTCCGCCCCAGTGTCGTCGCCGTCCGAACCTACCGCACCCGCAGTACTGGTAAGGACACCTTGGTGAAGGTCCCCTTCAGTCAGGGGAGCGGCTTCGTAATCGACGCCGGCGGGTACGTTGCGACCAATCGGCATGTGATCGAGGGCACGGATTCGATCATGGTCATCCTGGAGAACGGACTGCGCTACGACGCGACGGTCGTCAAGTACGACGAGCGCAGCGATCTTGCGGTGATTAAAGTGGACGCCGCCGATTTGACGCCGGTTCGGTTCGGCGACGTGGCCAACGTCAAGGTCAACCAATGGGCGTTCGCCTGCGGGAATCCATTTGGTCTCGCCAACGAAGACGGACGGGCGTCCGTGACCTATGGCGTGGTGAGCGCCTTGGGACGGCAAATGACCGATCGATTGCCGGCCAACGACCAGATTCACTACTACGGCAACCTGATCGAGACCTCGGCGGCCATCAATCCCGGCAGCAGCGGCGGACCGCTCTTCAACCTCGACGGTGAAGTGATCGGCGTCGTCACGGCCATCGAGTCCGCCTCCGGCGTGAACGAAGGCCGCGGCTTCGCTATCCCTATCGAGAAGAACACCCGCCGGATTCTGGAAACGCTCAAGGCCGGGAAAGAGGTCCGCTACGGATTCCTCGGAGTGACCGTGGACGACGTCGAGCCGCCGGATTCGCGGCAAGTCGTAGACACGGGCCGCTTTCGCGGGGCCAAGATCACTCGGATCGACCCGCCGAACAGCCCGGCGGGCGTGGCGGGCCTGAAGGCGAACGATATCGTCATCGAGTTCGATGGAATCCCCGTCGAGGGCAAGGACCAGTTGGTTCGCCTGGTGGGCTTCACTCCCGTGGGCCGAGAAGTCACCGTCACCTACCTCCGCCGACAAGTCAAACACAAAGCGACCGTCACCATCGCAGACCGGAATCAGTCCCTCGGCGTGTCGCGCCCGACCGACTGATCCGACTCCCCAGCGCGAGCGGCGCGGGGGCTGATCCGAGCCGCGAGCGGAAACGAGCGGATGAACTCCTTGGGATTGTCGATTGTCGAATGTCGATTGTCGAATGAGGGAGAGGTTGCCGCTGAACGGACCGGGGGCGCGCGAAAGAGCACCTCCAAGAGCAGAATGTCCCCGTTGATTCGTGCGGGCGGGCGGTTGAAGGGCGCTCCGGTCTGCGCCGCCCGGAGGGCGGACGGATTTTGCCAGGGACTTGAGTCCCTGGTAGGCAGGGCCCCAAACTCCCCCTTGTTTTTTCCCCGCCCTCCGGGCGGAAAAAGAAAAACAAAAGGTGGGGAGCCCCTTGTCCAGGGACTTGAAGTCCCTGGCAACCTTCCTGCGCCCTCCGGGCGGTGTGCGCCGAAGGCGCTTATGTCGCGATGGGACGCTCGCGCTTCGATCGGCGGATGACAATCGTCCCCGCCGTCAGCACCAACAGCGTCATTACCAGCAGGCCCCATTCGGACACGACGGGTATCCCTCCTAGCGTGATGATGAACGGTTCCGAATCGCCCCAGCCCATGCCCGTTGGACTGCTTATGGTAAACGGCGCTGAATCGCCCCAGCCGAAGTCGTAGCCGAGGCAGGTGCACACCACGCCTAACGCTAACATGCCCGCAAGCAAGGTTGTTTGTGTTATCCGAAACATCTGCACACCTCACTATGCCCGCCTGGATCCAGCGGGCCGGTACGTTCCTTTGAGCAAAGTTTCTCAACCACGTTACACCCAACCGGGGAGTCAGGAGTCAGAAGACAGGTTTCCGCCTTCGGGAACCGAGCCGCGAGCCGATAGACCTCCAGTACAAACTGGTGGGCCTTCTGCCACACTACGACATCGTGAAACGTCCTCGCCGGCTCCCTCATTCTACCTGCTTCCTCCTGTCTTCTGTCTCCTGTCTCCCTCCTGCGGTCTCCTGCCTCCTGCCTTCTGTCTCCTTGCTCCTGTCTCCTGTCTTCTCTCTGCAGCGTTATTCCGCGTCCAGGGCCAAACGAAACCCGTCGCTGTAGGTCCGAACGCCGGGCACGTTGCCGAAGCGAGACGCACAACGCGACTCGTGCGAGGGGCTGCTCCACGAGCCGCCGCGAAGAACACGATAAGTTGCATTCGCGGGGCCTATTGGGTTGTCGTACGGACTCGAGCTGTAATACGTCGAGCTATACCAGTCGTTACACCATTCCCAGGCATTCCCCGCCACGTCGTAGAGCCCATACCCATTAACCATGTCTACGCCCGCCGGGATTTGATTGCCGTCGTAGTACCCGACCGGGGTCGTGTATGGGAATGAACCGGACTCATAGGGGTCACCTGTATCCCAGTAGTTCGCCATCGACCAACTGATCGCGTCGCCCCAGGGATACCTCCGGTAAGGATTACGGTTTCCCCCCCGCGCGGCGTACTCCCACTCTGCCTCGGTCGGCAGGCGATAGCCATTGGCTGCGAAGTTGCATTCCCAGGTAAGCAAATTGTAGCACGGCGTTCGTCCGTGCTGACTGCTTCGCCAATTGGCATAAGCAGCCGCGCCGTACCAACTCACCATAACCATTGGGTGCTCTTCTTTGCCCGGGGTAACCCCAAACGCGCTACCGTTCCAGGTGATCCGGCTGCCCGAAGAACTGGTCGTCGTATCGCAATACGCATCGGTGTCGCCCGGGGCGTAGGCCACACCGCTGCGCACCTCAATTAGCCCCTGCGAGAATGCCGAGTTGAGATATTTGACGTACTCCTGGTTCGTTACCTCGTAGATATCCATGTAGAAAGAGCCGACGTTGACGGCGTGGACGGGTCGCTCGTCGGTACCGCCTTCGTTGAAGTGGTCGCCCATCTGGTACTCCCCGCCGGGGATGAGCACCATCGCTGGCGGCGTGCCCTGGCCGTCGTCGGCGTAGACGCGAACCTTGAAGTTCTCGCCGTAGGTACCCGGCACGTCCGCGCCCACGTTCCAGACGATGGCCTTGCCCGTCCCGGGTGTGATTCCCTCGCCGTAATCGCCGGTGAAGCTCGTAGCTGCAACGTTCCACGTGGCCCCGCCGTTGCGGCTGACGAAGACCCAGACCCGGCATGGATTGCCATCGACATCGGTCAGGTCGTAGCCGATGTCCACCAAGTTGGACCCGCCGGACCGCTGCCCGGCCGTGACGTTGGTAACCTGCGGGGCCGTGTTTTCCCCCAGCGCGGGGGTAGCGAACAGCAGCAGCCCCGTTACCATCCGCAGTCGATACACGATTGCCTTTCTCATTGCGTTACCTCCGTGGGCCGGGATAAACCGGCGAGGTGTTGTGAATGAAATGGTCATACATTGAATGGTTGGCGGCCCACAGCGGGCCGGAGTCATAGGTCGTTGCTAGCGAGCGGCAGAGGCGAGGCGTTGATAGGGGTCTGTAAACGCAGTGGTTGGCCTTGCATGGAAAGGGCGGGGTTGCTGGTGGCAAGGTACCGGTGCGCGACACGGCTCTCGTGTTGGAGTCTGCAATCGCTGCACGACCAGAGACAAATCTGAACCGGGTATCCACCGGTTGGACTCCCCCTCTCTCCGGGCGGAAGCAGGCTAACCGATCGCGGCGGGTGAGTCAAGCTCAAGAGGGAAAAAACTTGAAAATGTGCGGGGGACCCGTCTTCCGGCGTCGATTCGGGGCCATTCCGGGTGTTCGCGGGCGTGGTCCGACCCCCCTTTGTCCCCCCTTGCGAAGGGGGGAGGCGGATTCCGCTTCCTCACGGTCGCGGGTCAGATTGTCCGCGGGCTTGCGCCACGCGGCTCGGATGGGAACGCTTCATGCCGGCGCGGGTCGGATCGTCACCCACGAGGGGTGACGCTACAGCGTCCGGTCGCTTCCGCTCGCGGCTCTGACAGACCCCGCGCTTGCGCCTTGCTGTTACCCACATTTCTTGGTGGTGTTTGGGTAGCTGTTGAGGAGCTAAACTGCGTTATCAGCGTCGCGGGCATGGATGTCTCGCGATTTCAGAGCGGCAGGGAGGTTTGAGTGTGTCAT
>JAZDHF010000187.1:0-2231 GCA_043806315.1 Planctomycetota bacterium
TTCTATTCAGGTGGTCGTAGCGTGGTGGCGATCTCGAGTGAGTCGTTGGTGCGCGACGCCATCCTCTCCCAGATTTGGAACGGCGTAGTTATGGCCATATTCTGGGGCCTGTTTTGCCAGTGCGCTCAGGCTGTCGTAGACATGAAGTTTCTCCATCAACTTGTCCGCAGCATCAGAGAAGCAGAGTGTCATGACAGGCGCCAGGAACCATCTTAGTGCGAGAAGAAAGGTCCACGATACTCCTTTGCTGACGCGACCTCCGCCCCGAAGAGGCCTGGTTCATCCAGCCGAGGGCAACGCCGTCGTTGTTACACACAAGTCGACGTGCGAGAGAGGTTCTCCATTCTGACTCTTTTCTCTAGCCCAGTGTCCGTCCGAAAAATCGTACTGTTTCTGTTTTCTACGGTCGAGCGGGGCAGAGAAGGGGATGAAGATTTGGCAAATGGGGGCAAGTGGGACGTTTCGGGCGAGCAAGAACAGCGAGGAGAACACATTGAGAGCGTTCCGTATCCCGGTGCGATGGAGGTAGCGTGATATTGTCAGCGGCCACGATCAACGAACATCGCGGAATCGTCGCCACGGCGGGCGGCAGGCGATGGATTTCACGCAGCCGCCTGGCGGCGAGAGCGTGCCGCTTGGCAGTCGGGGGCTTCGCGAGCGATCAGCAACTTGCCCAGCACGTGAAGATTCCGGCCCAGGACGCCCAGACCGATGTAGCGTTCGAATCCCCGCTCGGTCCGGTCGCGGCAACGTTCCAGGCCGTTGCCCGACTGCAAGGCGCCGATCGCCGATTCGATTCCCGGGTGCCACTGCCGCGCCTTGCGGAATTCGAGGTTCGCCGTTTTCTCCTGCTGGGCCGCCTGGTGGGCTCCGGGCATCGGCAGGCAAGGATGCTCGATGATCTCGGCCAGCTTCTCTTGGTTTTTCGGGCTGTGGAAGCCGCGGTCGAACGACGCGCGACGGATCCGCCCTCGGTGGCGTCGTTGGACCTCGCGTGTCTGGTCGACGACCACGTCGCGATCGGTCTTGTCACGAGGCAGGACGTAATAGTGCGTGACGAATCCCGCCCCGTCCTCGTAGAGCAGCGCCAAGCGTCCGAACTGCATTGGCTGTCCAGCCTTGCCGCGTTTGTACAACTGCGTGTGCGGCTCGAACATGCTGAAGAGCTTCTCGTCGTGCGGAATCTTTTCGCCGTGAAGCACGCGTCGCCGTGCCGTGCCGCAAATCTGCCGCGTTCGTTCGAGAAAGGGGTTCAGTTCGTCGTCCAGCGTCAGGGCCTCCGCGTCGGCAATACCCTGCTTTTTCAGAGTCTCGCGGAGCCTCTCGGCCCGCCCGCAAACCATCTCCGCCAACTGCAGAAGTTCGCGGTAAGGTTCTTGCAGCCGCTGTCGATAATCCTTCCCTTTGCGAGCGGCGATCCGCTCGATCTGCCGGCTCAGCTTCTTCGCCTTTCGGTACAGATGCTTGTGCTGCCGCCAGCCGCCCGAGCCCCAACGTTCGGCAAGCATGACCGCCAGGCCGAGGATCTTCCGCAAGCCGTCGACAATGAGACTGTTGTCCGTAGGGAAGTGAACGTTGGTCTCGGCCACAAAGGAGTCGCCGCGCACCGTCCGGGCCGCCGCCGGCTCCAGCCGGTGTCCTTCCCGGATGATGGCCTGATTGATCTCGGCGATTGTTTCGGGACGCAGCAGGGTCAGGTTGCTCTCGATCCGCCGCCAGTCGAATTTCGTTTGGTCCTGCTGCTCGGTTTCCCAGTCGCCGATTCCCATCACCTGACGCAAGGCCCGATGGTTCTCGGCAAGGTCCTGGAGTTGATCGTAGTCGTAGTTGCAGCCCAGGCGTACCGCCGCCAGCACCAGGATCTCCCAGTAGCTCAGGCCCGGCCGGCCGCGATGGGGGCTGGACTTCCCGTTGACATCGCGGGCGATCGCCCGGAGAATGGAATCACGGACCTCCCGCCTGCTATAGATGTGCTGAAGGCCCCGGAGAATGGGAATGGTCTCGTTGCGGCAGTTGAGGTTCAGGGGGACTTCGGTGACCGACGGACAATCCAGACGCCGCTGACGATCAAAAGCTTTCCGCATCGTTTTGCTCCTCGAAGATTTGGACGTGCCGGAACCGTTTTTGGCGAAAACATCCGGTTCCGACACAAACTAGATTCATTCTTCGAGGAGCATTTTTGCGCAATCCCCCGGAAATTCAAGCCCACAACGCTTTTTGCGACGGACACT
>JAZDHF010000188.1:0-47283 GCA_043806315.1 Planctomycetota bacterium
GATCGGCGGATCGGCCACCAACGCCCGGGCGATGTTGACCCGCTGTTTTTGTCCCGTGGAGAGCGCCCCGCAGCGAAGGTGCGAGAAGTCTTCGATACCCAGCCAGGCGATGAGCTGCTCGGCCCGCGCTTGGGCCGCGTCGCGTTCCATGCCGTGTAGTTGGGAGAAATAGATGAGCAGCTCCCGGGCCGAGAGCCGTTGGTATAGCCCGGTGTTGGCAGTTAAAAAGCCGAGCACCCGTTTGACCTCCTGCGGCTGCGTGGCCACGTCGTACCCCGCGAGTAATGCAGATCCGCTCGTCGGCACCATGAGGCCGCTGAGCATCCGAAGCGTCGTCGTCTTGCCCGCGCCATTGGGACCGAGCAGCCCATAGATTTGCCCTTCGGCAACGCGAAAGCTGAGTCCGTCGACGGCTCGCTTCTCGCCGCCGTCAGGATTGGGGAACGTCTTCACCAAATTATCCGCCACCACCATGTCCATCGCGGCGGCATTGTAGCGAGGATGCGTCATGTTCGCGCGTAATCTTGTGGCTTCGTTGTCAAGCCGTTAACCTATCGGGCTGAGAGACCGTTGTTGGAGTCGAGCTTGGCATAAACTTATGAAGAAAGTACGGAAGATCACGAACAAGAATCAGGGAGTGTTACAATGACTGGTGAAACGCGAATCGAAAAAGACAGTATGGGCGAGATGACCGTACCGGCGAATGCCTACTGGGGCGCTTCAACGCAGCGGGCGGTCGAGAACTTCCCGGTCAGCGGCTACCGCTTCGGGCGGAGGTTCATCCGCGCCATGGGACTGATCAAGCAAGCGGCGGCCAAGGTCAATCGCGACCTCGGTAAGCTCGACCCCAAGCTTGCGGACATGATTATCACCGCGGCCCAGCAGGTCATCGACGGCCGCCTCGACGAACACTTCGTCCTCGACATCTTCCAGACCGGCTCGGGCACCAGTACCAACATGAACGCCAACGAGGTCATCAGCAACCGGGCCATCGAGCTGGCCGGCGGGAAGATCGGCTCCAAGGACCCCATCCATCCCAACGATCACGTCAACATGGGCCAGTCGTCCAACGACGTGATCCCCGCGGCCATCCACGTCGCCGCCGCGGAAGCGATGCAGGTCGATTTGGTTCCCGCCTTGCAAGCCCTCGGCGAAGCGCTTGATGAGAAGGCCAAGCAGTTCGACAAGATCGTCAAAATCGGTCGAACGCATCTGCAAGACGCCACGCCCGTCCGCCTCGGCCAGGAGTTCGGCGGCTACGCCCGTCAGGCGAAGCTATCGGCCATGCGGGCCATGAAGGCCATACGCGCTCTGCGTGAATTGCCCATCGGCGGAACCGCCGTCGGCACGGGCATCAACACCCATCCCGAGTTCGGACGACGCATGTGCGAGGCGTTGGCGTCCGCGACGGAAATCGAGTTCGTGGAGGCCGAGGACCATTTCGAGGCCCAGGCCGCCAAGGACGCGGTCTGCGAAGCGAGCGGCCAGATCAAGACCGTCGCCGTCGGTCTGACCAAGATCGCCAACGACCTGCGACTGCTGGGGTGCGGCCCTCGTTGCGGCATCGGCGAGATCAAACTACCCGAAACCCAACCCGGCAGCTCGATCATGCCCGGCAAGGTCAACCCGGTGATGTGCGAAATGCTCATTCAAGTCTGCGCCCAAGTGATCGGCAACGACACGGCCATCACCCTCGGCTGCCGCGAAAGCTATTTTGAGTTGAACGTGGGAATGCCGCTGATGACGCACAATCTGCTGGAATCCATCCGCCTGCTCTCCTCCGGCGTTCGGGTCTTCACCGATCGTTGCGTTTCGGGCATTGAGGCCAACGGCCAACGCTGCGCCGAACTGATCGAAGGCTCCCTGGCCATGTGTACTAGTCTGGCGCCGAAAATCGGCTACGACAAAGCCGCCGCCATCGCCAAAGAGGCCTTTTCCTCCGGCAAAACCGTCCGCCAGGTCGCCAAGGACAAGAAAGTTCTCTCCGACGCCGAACTCAGCAAAACCCTCGACCCCTGGGCAATGACCGAACCGGGGTGACTACGAATTACGAATTACAAATGACGGATTGCCAATCACGAATTGGCGATGGATCAGCGTGGAGAAACTATGAGCGTGTCCTCCCGGGCGGGATACTTGACCCGGTTTTTGTCGTTCGTACGGGTTTGGGTATCTCAAACAGGAGGAACGCGCAATGGTGTATGTTGGCATGGACGTTCATCAGTCGTCAACCACGTTTTGTCTGTTCGATCCTTCGGCGGAGAAGGATGGTCAGTACCGCACGGTGACCCGGCCGACCGCCCGGGAGTCGTTCGGTGAGGTTCTGGCGCCGCTCGGCGGGCAATGTCAGGCGGCCTTCGAGGTCGGCACACAGGCCCAGTGGATCGCGTCGATCGTCCGCCCCTTGGCCGGCGAGGTGCAGGTGGCCAATCCCAGTCGGATCCCCTGGCTGTTTCGCGACGGACGGAAGAACGATCGCCTCGACGCTCGCAAACTGGCGACCTTGCTGTATCTGAAGCAATTGCCCACCGTGCATTTGCCGTCGGCCGACGTGTCCGCCTGGCGGGCGCTCATCAACCATCGTCGCACCCTGGTCAAACGACGAACGATGGTCAAGAACCAGATTCGGACGATTCTGCGTGCCTACGGGCATCGTTGTCCGTACAAGAGGCTCTGGACGCACCGCGGGCAGGTCTGGTTGGAATCGCTGGTGTTCGATGAAGCCCGTACGCTGATGCTCACCACACTGCAGGACGAGCTGACCTTCTTTGATCAGAAGATCGCAGCCATCGAGGTAAAGTTGGACGCCGTCGCCGCCACGCATCCTGCGGTCGCCCTGCTGCGAACGATTCCGGGGATCGGTCCGCGGACGGGAGAGGCGATCGTGGGCTTCGCCGACGGCGCGGAGCGTTTCCGGGATCGGCGGCGTTTCGCGAGCTATTTCGGGATGACCCCGACGGAAGATTCTTCGGGCTTGGTGAAGCGTCACGGGCACATCAGCAAACGCGGTCCCAGCGTGGTGCGTTGGGTGCTGGTGGAGGCGGCCCATCAGGCGATCAAACGATGCCCGGCGTTTCGCGCGTTCTACGATCGGGTGCATCGCGGGAAGAAGGATCGGGCCAAGAAGGCCATCGTGGCGGTGGGGCGCAAGGTGCTCACCATCGCCTATGCGATGATGCGGGATCAGACGCCGTTTTGTGCGGAGAAGGTGTTGGGCCGGGCGGCGTAAGCTCCTGCGGCGGCGATCGGGCGGCTGCGCCTGGGCTGCCTTCGGGCCGGCTGGCCGCCGATCGCCGCATTCGGTCGGATCGTGAAAGACGTCTTCAGGAGTGAATGGAGTTCGGGTCAAGAGGACGGGATGATGCAGGCAGAGCCCGGGCGTTCCGCTTGGTCTACCAAGACCGTCGTTGGAGAATGGGCCAGCCACGCACGAATCTCCTGTGCCTCCGCGAGCCTGCGACGATACTCTCGGCGCCAGCCTGCGGATGAGTACGAATGGAAGCGTGGACATCATCCGTCCGACAGAACATCCCGCCCTTGACACGGACACGCTCATGGAAGGCGGCCCATCAGGCGATCAAACGATGCCCGGCGTTTCGCGCGTTCTACGATCGGGTGCATCGTGGAAAGAAGGATCGGGCCAAGAAGGCCATCGTGGCCGTAGGGCGTAAGGTGCTCACCATCAGAGCGGCTTTAGAGCGACCCGTCAAGCAAACCGCCGCGCGCGCCCGGCCCCATCGCCCGGGGACAAATGGCACCCGCTTGGCGGTGCCGCCTTGTTCGGTCAGGTTGGCGTCTACTTCTCACCGGCGGCCTGTTCGCGTTCGACGGGGACCGCCTACGGCTAACCGGGCTCGACGGCGATCGCTCCGCGCCATTCCGCAGAAGTGGCATGACCACGGCGAGCAGCCACCGCGCGCTCATAGCCGTCCACGGCCCGGTCGCTCGGCCTGAGTCGGCGGCACTCGGTGAGGGCGGTCACGCACGAATCCCATCTGTCCCTTGCTTTGTCATTCCTTCGGGGATCAGGACAAGTCTGAGCGAATTGTTTTGTCATTCCTTCGGGGCTCAGGACAGGTCTGAGCGAATTGTTTTGTCATTCTGAGCGAAGCGAAGAATCTTCCCTGCCTATAGACCCTTCGCTGCGCTCAGGGTGACAGCCGCTGCCCTCAGGGTGACAGCCGCTGTGCTCAGGGTGACAACCGCGGCGCTCAGGGTGACGGCTTTCGCGCCGACTCGTCCACGGAGTCCGCGCGGCCCACCAACTCGTGGACGCAGACCGGGGCGGCTTTGCCGGCGACCTCGATCCGCCCGAGCGAACGGAACGCGAACCCGTCGCCCGCCAACCGTCGTGTGGCATCGTCCACGAGGATCGCGGTTCCGAAGGCCTTGTTCGCCCGTTCCAGACGCGAACCGAGATTGACGGTATCGCCGATGCAGGTGTAGTCGAGCTTCATGTCGCTGCCGTAGTCGCCGACGAAGGCCTCGCCCGTGGACAGCCCGATTCGCACCGTCAGCGGGCCGAGTTCGCCGCTCTGGCGACATTGATCGTTCCATCGAGCGATCGCCGCTTGTGCGGCGAGGGCGCTTTCGCAGGCGGCCGCGGCGTGGTCGGGGCACGGCAAGATCGGGGCGTTGAAGAAAGCGAAGACGCCGTCGCCCATGAACTTGTTGACGATGGCGCCGTGATCGAGCAGGGCTGCACTGACGCCGCGAAGGTACGGTTCGAGGAGGCCCCGCGTCCGCTGCGGCCCGAGACGTTCGCTGAGCCGCGTGAAGTCCGCGAGATCGCTGAAAAAACAGGTCACAACCGCCTGTTGCGGGGCCAGATCGTCGGCTCGCGTGCGTTCCGCGATGCGTGCGGCCACGGCGGGCGAGGTGTACTGGGCGAGCGCCCGATGGAAGGCGCGCCGAGCGCGCTCCTCCGTCGCTTGGCGATACGCCGTCACCGACGCCCAGGACAGCGCCGTCACGCCGACCGCGACGAACGACGCGACGTGATACGTCATCGTGGCGAACAGCGTCGCCCCTGAGGCCAGAAGCCCGGCGCCCAGCGCGAGGACCAGCGGAACGCTGACCCGCCCACGACATGTGGTGGTGAGGAACGTCGCGGCGATCCCGGCGGCAAATAGCAGAACGAGGTTGACGGCAAGCGTGGCCGCAGCCGCGAACCGATTTTGCAGGAACATATTGATAACATTTGCGTGCACCATCACCCCCGGCATGGCCGGATCGACCGGCGTGGCCACCACGTCTGCAAGCGCCGTCGCCGTGTACCCAACGAGGCAAATCTTGTCTGCCACGAGGGGTCGAAGCTCGTTGAGCACCTCTTCGTCGCGCTCCTTCAACTTCACGTTCGCGCGGTCCAACGTAGCCGCGTACCGTCCCTCGCCGAAACGGTCAAACAGACGCTTGATATGGTCGCGTTCCGCCGTTTCTTCCTCGCTTCGCGGCGTCTCGCCCTGCCACAAGCTCCACGCGCGTCGCACCCAACCTGCGGCCTCGTCCTCGGTCTTCTTGATCGACTCGTTGAGCTCGGCCAGCCGGTCCGTGTCAGGGATTTTTGCACTCAGAAGCGCCAACCGCTCGTTGACGAGCTTAACGTAGTCCTGGTACGCGCCCGGCATGTCGGCATGACGGGCCTGGAGCAACTCCGCGTGGGCGATCGCGAGTCGTCGAGCATTGTCCTCGATCGCCCGGCGGTTCTGGACGACTTCCAACACCCTTGCCGCCGGAAGGTGGCGGAACGCGTCTCGCCAGCCCCCTCCTCGCGGCGGACGATACCAGTTGACCAACGACGCGCGGTTCGAATCCGTCGGGATCCGGCGTTGATGCGAGGCATCCCCAATCAGCCACGCAGAGTACGTGTGTGAAATCGACGAGAGCGGGATACCCGCCGCGTCCATCGCCACGCGTAACCCCAGTTGCGGAAACAACCGGTCTTCGTATACCGCAAGCAGCGGCAACGCACGGATGATGTTCTGTGACTCTTCCCGGCTGAAGGAGACGATTCCCACGCCCGCAGCCGCTCTCGCCAGCTTCTCGATGGGCGGCGTCGCGTCATAGACGCAGGACACTCGATCCGGCGGGTCCGAATCAGCCCCCGGCAGCGTCGCACGTATGGCGTGTAGCGCATTCTCCCGTCGAAACGCGAGCAACAACGTTTCTCGCTGGGGCGTGAAGGCGTCGAACGGTTCGTCCGGAAGCACCATTCGGAAGAACTCCGGCCAGGCGCCGTCGGGCCGTACAAGGAGAAAGCGCCTCGCCGCCTGTGTGGCACGGGCTTCCAGCCCGTGAAGACACCGGCGAGATGCCGGTGCCACAATACATTCGGCCGTCTCATCGGAAGCGGCGTCGGTCCCGCAACCCGGCGACCCGAGCCTGTCCTGAGCCGCGAAGGACCGGGCGAACATCGCCAGGTACACGTTCCCCGCGTCCGCCATCGCGTCACGCAGTTCATCGTCGTCATAGATGATCTCGTCGAAAGCGCGGTCGCCGGTTTCGGTGAGCGACGTGTCGATGTCGTAATCCCGTCCCAGTCCCGCGTGTTCCGTTCGCGGGGGCGATGGTTTGTCGAAAACGAGGTCCAAGACGATCGCCTTCGGGCCGAGTTCGTGCAACGTTCGGACCAAGTCGGCGTAGACGCGTCTCGGCCAAGGCCAGTCGGGCATCGCCGAGAGCGACGAGTCGTCAATGTCGATCAGGACGATCCGCGGGTCGGCCTCAATGCGATTGAAGTGGCGAAAATGAAGGTCGAGGTTGTATCCGTCCAGACGCTCCACCCAACCGAGCGAAAACACCATCCCCCCGACGATCGTGGCCGCACAACCGATCGCCAGCCCCATCCGTCGTGTTGCCCGCCGCCGCCCGGCCATCGGCGGTCATTCTATGCGTAAGAGCCTATCCCAAAAATGTGTGGCACCGGCGTCTTGCCGGTGTCTTCACGGGCTGGAAGCCCGTGCCACACCTTCCTGGCGCGAGAATCCCTTCTCGCACCGACCGGGTCGCCCTTGACTTCTCATCATGTGACGCCTAACTGATTGAGTAGCAGAGGTTAGAGGACCAACGGACTGCGTCGCCCGTCGTCGCGTCAGGGACGCGGTTGTTAGCTCTCGAGTTCCGCGGATCACCGATGCGGCGCCATTCCGGTGCGACGCGGAGAGTCTCGGGGAAGTCGTTTCGACCGACTTTGCACGGTCTATCGTGTTGGCGTCCGGTCTGGTCGTTGCAGGGTCGTCCATTCGGAGATGGAGTCGAACGTGGGGACAGGACGAGTCTTTCCGCTTTTCGGGACTGCGGTCGTGCTCTCGATGGTTCTGCCCGCGGTCGCATGGGCCGCTGACGACAGACCGTCTTCGACGGAACGCCCGATCGGCGGAGCCACAACCGTGGACAGCGGGCCCGAGTCGCTTCGCGGGCCGATCCCTCCGACTGCACCAGTCATACTGGTCCCGATCCCGCGCGGGACGGTCTTCAAACCGGTCGTCATCGGCGTCGGCGAGTCCAACTCCGGGGTGACGGCCGGGACGACCGACCAGTTGATCTACAGCGACACTCTCGGGAAGTTCGCCGTGGCGTTGGGCGCGAACCATCTGTGCGCCGACGACATCGCCACCATCGCGGCCCCCGGCTGCCGGCTCCGCCGGATCGAGTTCCCCGTAGTCGGACGGGTCGACCCCGCCGGCATCGGCGGACCGTACACTGTCAACTTCGCGCTTTACACCAATTGTCCCGGTTCGGTACAGAATACCATCCGTACGAGTTTGATCATCCCCGGTACGCAAGGACAGGGAGTATTCCCCGATGACGCTCCGCGACTGATCACCTTCATCGCCGCGCCAAACGTGCTGCTGCTGACCAATATGTGGCTGGGCGTCAGTTTCAGCCGCGCCAACGCGGGCGTGGTCGTGGGCGCTCCGGCGCAGACGGGGTTTTCGTGCGACTCGTTCGACTTCCCCGGGTTCGCCTGCAACGCGAGCTTAGGCGGGTGGCCGGAGCAGCCCTATGCGAACTTAAATCTCGAACTCTTCGGCGACGCGTCGTGCGGGAACGTGTTTGTGGGATACAAGAACACCCAACCGTCGGGACCGATCTACAACCCCGGCCCCTCCGTGATTCTCGCCGACGACATCACGATGGGCGCCGACAACTGCCGGATGACCGCGTACGAGACGACCGTCCGTGGTGCGGGCACGTACGCGTTTGACTTCCGCACGAACTGCGAGGGCGGAGTGGTCGCGGGAACTGAAAGGTCCGCAATCGTTTCGGCGGGTTCAGGCGCTCGACAAATTCGCTTCACCGTGGATCCGCCTGTTCCGCTTCCGCGACGACTCTGGTTCACCGCGCGGGCGAGCAATCCTGATTCGGGAATCGTGATCGCCGGAAAGCAGGCGTGCGTCGGTTTTACCGACAACGTCGTTGGGCTGCTGGACGGTTCGGCGTGCTCTCTTGTTACGATCCCGGTCCCAGGTCTCCAATCGGCTGTGAATCTTACGATCACGTGCGCCGGACAGCCGTCGGTCGGAGCGTGCTGCGATATGTTCTTCACGGATGAGAACGGGGAGAGCGTCTGCCGGCAAGTTCCTGAAATGAACTGCGCGCTTCCGCCGTGGTTCTCGTGGCTTCAACCTCGTTGGGTCCAGGGAGCAGTGTGCCACCCCGATCCCTTCGGTGTTTATCCCTGCGGCGTCGCCGCGTGTTGCTACGCCGATCAGCAGGGCGACGAATGCTCGAACCTAACCCAAAGGCAATGCGACCAAGCGGGGGATTTGACTCGCCCACGAGAGTGGCAAAGGGGTCGGTATTGCAGTGACGGGGGACAGCGCTGCCCCCTGATCGTCTGCCTGGGGCGAACGGGCGACTGCGAGCTCCCGCGCTGTAACTCCGAAGGGCGCGCGTGCACCGGCGGCGCCAACAACGGGCAAACGTGTACCAGCAATACGCAATGCCCCGGCGGTAGCTGCACCTGGTGTTCCGCTAGCTACTGTCACGTAAGCCCTACGTGCTGCGACAGTTGTCCGCCGATCGGATGCGAGAGCGCCCACTGCTGCACAACGGTCTGCAACTACAGCGCAGACGGCGCGTACTGCTGCGCGGTCGAGTGGGACGACGTTTGTGCGTTCCTTGACGCTAAGACCTGCGACTACTTCCCGCGGGGGAACGATGTCTGCGAAAGCGCCAGATTGTTGGTCATCGGTCCAAGCGGGCTCGTCACGGCGGAAACCTCCTCCGGGCTAGCCACGGAGGACGCCACCGATCCGGGCTTCGGCTGCTACATCAACAACCCCGGCGCCCAAGGCCTGCAAACGGTCTGGTACAAGTTCGTAGCGACCCAAGTGTCGGCCGGTTTTTCGACGTGCAATAGCAACCCGCCCGCGGACGACTCGCTGGTCGAAGTTTTCGCGGTTGGCGACCCATCGACGCCGCTCACCCTGTGCCGCAGCCTCATCCCAATCGGTTGCAGCGACGATTCCCCCGGCTGCGGCGACAGCAACGCGAACTCTAGGGTCTGCCTGCAGGGGCTGGTTCCGGGCAATGTTTATTACGTGTTGGTGGCCTCCAAGTTCGCGGAGGCCCCGGGAACGAAGTACCGCCTGGACATCCAAGTACCGTGCACGTGCACGGGCGGCACCTGTGACCCGGTCATCAACAACGATTGTCTGGGGGCGACCACGATCGCCGACGGCAGCACCCCGTTCAATCTATCCTACGCGACGCTGACCGCGCCGATCGAGTCGTGCATCCCGACGATGATTAACGACGTGTGGTACAACTACACGGCCACGTGCAGCGGGACGCTGACCGTCGAGACCTGTGGTGCGAACGCGGAGACTTCGCCGGACACCAATCTGGCGATCTACGATGCGTGTTTGTGCCCGCCGGTCGCCGGCGCACCGATCATTTGTAGCTCGGACGCAGGGGGAGAGTACGGCGCGGCCTCGCGGGTTACGCTCGATGTCGTCGGGGGCAGTTGCTACAAGATTCGTCTGGCCGATTCGAACGGCAATCGCCCGAGCGGTCAAATCAAGATCGAATGCGTCCCCGACCAGTGCGCGGACTTGAGCCCCGCCGATTCCGACTTCGACGGCGACGTTGATCTGATCGACCTTGCGGCCTTCCAGCGGTGCTACGCCGGGCCGGGATCCTACGACCGAGACTCATGCTGCCGAACGTTCGACATCACGCGTGATGGCGACATTGATTTTGACGACTGGGCGGACTTCTTAGTTCGATTGAAGGGGCCGTAGGCGTAAACGCCCGCCGATCAGGAGTCGTAGGTCGGCCCATCGACCCGACGCCCCCCGATCGCCTCCGGCGTAACGTGCGTTCACGCATATTGGTATATCGGGGCAGTCCGCGTCGGTTCTCCGACGACCTGAAGCATTCGTTCGAGATGGGTGACGGTCTCGGGGTGCAGGAGCACGTCGCCGCAGACGTCGCAGACCTCCGCGGGAACTTGGTCAATGACGACGACCCGCCCGCGATGGCGGACGGTGTGCAGAATCCGACGATCTTCATAGTTTCCGGGACAACCTTGGATCGTACATTTCATGGCAGACGGCCTCGTTTCTTCGGAGTGGACCATTTCGGCGGCTTCGGCACGTAAACGGTGATGATGACGAGCATCGGGCTCGCGGTCGTGCAGACCACGTGCAGGTCACGCCCCGCGCTCGTGCGACCGTGAAGGAGGCAGCATGGGCCTCAACGGTGTTCCGGGTAGTTCTCCAGCACGTCACCCGATGTAATCGCCTCGAACACCTCGGACAACGCGATCTCCTCGGCGACCATCTCCTGATTCGCGTGCTGGGTCACCCGAACTTGCCTGGCTGCAGCTTGGTTCCGCACGCGGCGGAGGATCGCTCCCCGTCCGTCGTCCGTCGGCTCCTCTGGGTTTCGAATCACAGCCGCTTCATTCTATGATCCAGCCACACCGCGATCAACGCCGCTGGTTATCACGCCAAGTACGTTTTGGTCTTCCGGCCGGAGAGGTACGATTCCATCACGCAGTGGGTGAGGTCGCCGCCGGTGCAGTAGAAGGCCACGCCCTTGGTGAGTTTGGTCAAGTGTTCGACGAAGGCGATCCAGTCCATGTAGAAGTAGTCCTCGATCAAGGCGAAGGTCGAGAAGCGGACCCCCATTCGGGCGAGGAGCACGGCCTCGGAGAGCGTGGCGAGCGCGGTTGACTCCTCGGGCGGGTAGATCAGGTGGACGTGGTCGCGCTCCACGTGGGCCGTCGGCTGACCGTCGGTGATGATGAAGACCTGTTTGTTGGTTCCGCCGCGCCGGGAGAGGAGTCTTCGCGCCGTCATCAGCCCCATTTGCAAATTGGTGAAATGTTGCGGCGCTTCGGCGAGCTTGGCGAGCGGCACGCGCAGACGGATTTCCGGATCGAACATCGAGATGCGCTTGGGAAGGACGAGCGGGAGCTTGTGCTCGGGGATCACTTCCGCAGCCGAGGCGAACCCGACGACGTCCACGCTATCCAGTGCGAACCGCTGGCGGATCAGGGCGTACATGGCCATGGCGCACTTCTTGGCCTGAGTGAAGCGGTCCCAGCGGCTCATGGAGCCGGACATGTCCAACAGAATGACCGTGCTGCACACCGCCTTCGACTCCGTCTGGTACAGCTCGAAGTCGCGCTCCTCCAGGCGGATCGGCACCGAGGGGCCGGAGCGAAACACGGCGTTGCGGAGCGTGGCGTTCAGATCGACGTCGCTCACCGCGTCCCCGAACCGATAGGGTCTCGTGCCCTCGCAGCGTTCGCCGCCGACGCCGGTTTGGGTCGTCTCGTGTCCCTCGCTGGAATCGGCCCGCAGGTTCTTGAACACCTCCATCAATGCCTTGCGCTGGATGCTGCTGATCGCCCGCGGTGTGAGGCGGAATCGCGCCGCTACGCGTTCGAGCAGCCCGTCCTCAATCCATTTCTCGACGAGCTTGCGCTGCTCGGGGTCTTCGACGGCGTGACGAAGGGCCTCCATCGCCTGATCGCCGTACTCGAGGACGTAATCCAGGAACCCGGCGAACTGCGAGAGGTGCTCCTGCGTCGGGAAATCCGAGCCATCCCATTCCTGGTAAACAAACCGCACGTTGCCTCCGATCCTTGCGTACCTGGTCATTTTACCGGCAAACAGGGGCGTTGGTCGAGAGGCCGCGTGCTACTGTAAGGAAAGGAAAGCTATCGCTCACCGCCGCAAGAGAACGGATCGGTTTCGATCGCGGTCTGGGCGGTGCTGAGAACGGGTCTCGCCCTCCGCCGTAACGTAGACCGCGCGACGATCGCCCACCACTGGGCACTGGCGTTCACAGATGCCGCAGCCGACGCAGAGGCCCGTGTCCATCTTCGGCAATGCCAACTCTATCTGGAGAAGGAGCAATGTCCCAGTCGCGGGTTGACGAGAGAACCGGCCTTGGATCGTCACGGTGTCGGCGTCGTTGCCGATGATACGGTGGGTTTCCGTGACCCCGTCCGCATGTTGAAGGGAAACGTAGAACGGCGTGGTCTCGTCTCCCTTCCATTCGTCGTTTCGGAAATGCGCAGGTTGGGCGGGGGTGAGGTCGGATTTCGTCCACTGGCCGACCGTGACGCTATCATCCGTGGACGAACGTACGACCATTCGGCCCGCGTGGACCGTGCGCATGACGCGCTCTGTGTAGATCGCTTTCGGACTGGTGGGGCAAACCTCCTCGCAGACCGAGCAGGGGATATTCTTACTGTGGGGCAGACATCGGCCGGTATCGAAATGCGCGGTTCCGATTCGGATCGGTCCCTGATCGGCGAACTCGGCGCGGCCGAGTTTTCGTGCGATCGAGACCCGCTGGATGGCCCCCGTCGGACAAACGTCGCCGCACGCGGTGCATTGGTACTGACAGTGCCCTATGCGGAAGTTGAGGATTGGCGACCACAGTCCCTCCAGGCCGCTCTCGAACCACGCCGGTTGAAGGACGTTGGTCGGGCAGACCCGGATGCACTGATCGCATTTGATGCATCGTTTCAGAAACTCGATCTCCTCGACCGACCCCGGCGGGCGGATGGCCTGGGAGGAGAAGTCGCGTGTGGTGCGGCCTGTGGTTCTTGCCCACGGGGGAAACAGTGCCCCGGCCACGGCGGCGAAGATCAGTTTGCGTCTTGACACGTCAATGCCGGTCACCTCGTGACTTGCCGGCGGGAACAGCTTAAACCGAATCGCGCCTTCGGGGCAGTCTTCGATGCAATTGAAGCATACGAAGCATTCGCTCTTGCGGAGCGCGCCGTGCGGATCGCACGCGCCTTCACAGTTCAGTTTGCAGCGGTTGCAGCCGTTACACCGGACCGGGTCGCGCTCGATGCGCCACCAAGAGAATCGGCTGAGAACACCGAGCAGCGCGCCCAAGGGACAGAGCACCCGGCAGAAGAATCGGGGCTGGATCAGACTGATGGTCACCAACGTAAAGAACAGAAAACCGATGAACCAAGCGCCCCGATACAATCGAGGATCGCCGGTAAAGCGCTGCGCCGGTCCGCTCACCGCCGGAATGACGGCCGCGGTGAACGATCGAAAGATCGCCGCAATCGGGTCGAGCACACCGATCTGCAGGCTGCCTAATGCGGCCGCCGCGAGCAGGGCGACCAGGATAGCGTACTTCAACTCCTGGCTTCGCCGATAGCGATTCGCTTCGGCGGCCTCTTTTCCGGTCACTCGTCGAAACGTCCAAGCGACAAATTGCTGCAATGTTCCCAGCGGGCAAATCCAGTTGCAAAAGAAACGCCCCAGAAACAGGGTGGGGACCAATAGGATAAGGGAAACGAGCAGCGCGTCGTAGACGGTGTGCGTCGTGGTCGCTGTCGAGATCATAACCAATGGATCGGTTTCCAGCAGCTTTCCGACCCATTTCCGCAGATGGGGAAGCCGGTCCATGTCCGCGAACGTCGTAAAACCAATAAAAGACAAAAAGAGCGCAAAGAATATCGTCTGAACGACGACGCGGACGGTGGTGATCCGTAAGGTGTTGCGCCACGAATCACCCAATACGGTCAGCGGTTTGTCGGTCTTTGCGTGAAGGGTCTGTTCCATTTTGCTAAACCGTGGCGCTGACGATTCTGCCCTCCCGCGCGTAGACGCGCCAATCGCGCTCGGCGAACCGTTTTGCGCCTTGGGCAATCTGCGGAGCGATCTTTCGACTAGCCAGGTCGAGGTAGGCGAGATTGGCCGGGTCGCGCCCCAGAAGGTTCTCATAGCACCACGCGTCGCACGCCACGGGATCCACAGAGGCCACGACCGCCGACCGACCGAGCAAGCCGCCGGGCCTCACGTCGCTGACCCGCCCGCCCGTCGGCCCGTTCCGCATCATGACCCGCGTCGCGTCGGCAAGGACCAGCGTGGGGCTGAAGACCATCGCCAGATCGCTGATCAAGTCGTGGATCGCCTGATGGAACTGATCGCGCCGCCCGCCCAACAATCCGTACCAGTTTTTGAGATTCATGGAGGCGCTGCAGAGATTGTGGTCCTTAATGGGCGCCACACCGATGATTTTGGTGGCCTGGGCCAAGGGCGGGCCCAACACCGGCCAACGATCCAGAGCCTCACCTTGGGAGCGATCCGGACGGCGAGAGCGGAGGACCAATGTCACGAAATCCGCAGTTGTGGGAACGAACAGCTCGGCCCCTTCCGCTCGGACAACGTCGCCGATACCGGATCGAGCAAAGCACGCGGTGGGAGCTTCGATGGGGTAATCGGCGACCCAAACTCTGCGGGCGCCGGCCTCTTTGCACAGCCGGATCACCCCGCGTACGACCTCCGGGTGAGTCGTCGCACCCAAATATGGCGGGCGGTCGAACCCGACGTTGGGCTTGATCAAAACCACATCGCCGGGGGAAATGAACTGCGCCATTCCGCGCGACAGCGCCAGCCCCGCAACCGCCGCCCGGACCATCTGTTCCGTCTGATCCGCCCCTCCGGTTGCTATGCTGATCCGCGGGGCAGACAGAGGAAAGCCCACTTCGGCGAAGAAGTTCTTCGGAACCAGTTCCTTGCGAGTCCCCGTGTCGAGCCCGGCCTGACCGGTCGGATCGTGCAACCAGAAGGCGCCGGCGGTGAGGGCGCCGGCGGCGGCAACGGCTCCGGCGCCGCGGACAAGCATCTCCCGCCGTGTGAGGGGCTGATCCGTCACCGCTAAACCCTCATTCGACATCGGCCCCGGCTTGTCGCGCAAGCCAGTCGGCGAACCGCTGGGCGATGGCCCGCGCCGCCAATCCATCCCCATCAACTGGATCGCCGGGAAGAACTTGCACGTAACCGGCGCCCTTGCGGAAGAAAACCGCACCGCCGACCTCGTAGCCTTCGTCGCCGATCGCCACGCGAGCCGCATCGGCCGGCGCCTCAGCGCGATAAACGGCCGACGCATCGGCCGGGGCCCCCATGTCGTACCAATACACATCCACCGTGCGCTGCGAATCGTCCACCGACGAATAGGCGCCGAACGTCATCGCGACCATGCCCGACTGCAGATAGAACTCGGCCCGCCCATCGATCTTGACGTAAAGGTTCTCGCGCGAGTAGCGGGATATGCGCTGGGGCGACCGCCAACCCGGGACGCCTGGATCGGGGAACGGCGGTTCCGCAATGGGCGACTCTGTCGCGCCCGACGGCCCCATGCCGCTGTACGCGTTCGGAAGCGGCGCGTCGGAATCCTCCGCCGCGGCCTGCGAGGGGGCGCGACGATCCGCCGCAACCTCGTACACGAAAGCGGTCACAATCCCACCGGTAAGAAATAGGATCGACAGGCCGAGGACCATCTCGGTCCTGCTGACCTGTGCCGCCGGTCGCGCGTAACGTCGCAAGGGGAGTGGGAGCATCAGTCGCCTTCCAGTCGCCGGCGTGTAGTATAACCGATCGAGCGTTCGGTTCGAATGAGGCATTGTCCGCACCTGCGCCGAGGAACGTTGCTCCGTGCTTCCTGAAACTCGCCGTTACGACCGGACTTGGGCACGCTTGCTGGTGCTGACCTGGGGCGTACAGGCGATTATGACCCAATCCCTCCTGTTGCGCGAGTCGCTGGTTCTGATGTTTGGAAGCGAGTTTGCATGGGGGATCGTCCTTTTTGCGTGGCTGTTCGGTGTGGCCGTCGGGGCAGTCGTCGGCGGATGGCTCGCGGAACGATCGGCAAGCACCGATCTGTGGCTGGTGGCGGCGTTGACGGCTTTGAGCGCCGCGGCATGTGCAGAGTTATGGGTCTTTCGCGGGGCGAGGGCGTGGTTGGGGGTCGCGGCAGGAGAGTTGCTGCCCCTGCCGAAGGCCGCACTGGCCGGCGTGCTGTTTGTTTCCCCCGCGAGCGCCTTGGTGGGGATGGCGTTTCCGTTGGCCTGTTGTCTGCGGCGCACACCGCCGGAGCCTACCCCGGAAAACGCGCGACTTCTGTCCCTTGGTCAGGTGTTTTCGATTGAATCCGTCGGCAGCCTCCTGGGCGGCGCGATGTTCAGCTTCTGGGCGGTGGACCACGTGGCGCCCTTCCAGATCGCACTGGGCTGCGCCGCCCTCACGACGGCCGCCGCGGCTGCGTTTCTTGGCGCTACACGCCGAAGATTGCGCTCGAGCGTCTGCGTGGCCGCGTTCTGCGCTGTCGCCTTGTTGCTCTCGGTGTTCACCGGCGAAACCATCCACCGACGTCTTGTCGATCGTCGTTGGCGGAATCTGGCCCCGGGCTTTGAGCTTTGTGCCGAAGCGGAGACGAAATACCAGAATCTCGCCATCGCTCGGCGGGAAGAGCAGTTTGCCCTGTACAGCGACGGACAGGTCGCCGCGACCTTCCCCGATCCCTATACCTTCGTGCCCCTCGCTCATTTCTGGCTCTGTCAGCACCCCTCCCCGCGGAACGTGCTTGTGCTGGGCGGCGGGGCGGAGGGGCTGCTGGGCGAGATTCTCCGCCACCCCGTGCAACGTGTGGACTACGTCGAGGCCGACCCGCGACTCATCGAGTTTATCGCTCCCTTCCTCAGCGACGAGGACCGTCAAGCGTTGCAGGACCCGCGCGTGACCGTCCACCACGAGGACGCGCGGCACTTCATCAAAACGCAGAGCCGTCATTTCGATTTGGTCATTGCGCGGCTGCCCGAGCCGATGTCCGCCTTGCGCGCACGGCTGTATACGACGGAGTTTTTCCGCGAGCTGCGCCGAGCGATGACGCCTCACGCCGTGCTGTGCCTGACCGCGGCGGCAACGCCCGGAGCGCTTTCCGAGGCATCCGCCGAATACCTTGCGTCAATGCGAGCGACCCTTCGGACGCAGTTCCCCTCGGTGACCATCGGCTGGGGCGACCCCGCGCAAGTGCTGGCCGCGACCGGACCCGGACTCGTGACGACCGATGCCTATGAGTTGTCGAAGCGTTACGCGAGCCGCGGCGTTCATTCCGATCGCTTCGACCCCGCCTGGTTCGCGGGGGCGACGGATTGGCTCGACCTCGATAAGCTGCAAGAGCGTGCCGCCGAACTCGACGCCACGACCCGCCTCTCCATCAGCACCGATCTGCATCCCGTCATCTACATCCAGCGTCTGGCGCTGTGGGAGAAAATGACCGGCGGACGGTCGCGGAGTGTCCTCGAGGGGCTGCGATCCGTCGGCTGGTTGCCACTGATCCTTGCCGTACTTGGAATGGGAGGGATCGCACTTCTTCCCAGCTATGCCCGCGCTCGAACCGCTCTCGGGCCTACGCAACGATCCTCAGCATCCGCCGGAGCGCCGGCCCATGTCGACCGGAGCTGGCTCTCGCAGGGGGCGGTGGTGCTCTCCGTCGGGAGTACGGGGTTTGCGACGATGGCGCTCAGCATGATCTGGCTGTTCGCGTTTCAGAATCTCTACGGCTACGTCTACCAACGGATCGGCTGGATTGTCGCACTCTTCATGGCCGGTCTGGCTCTGGGATGCGGACTTGTCGGTTGGCGCCGCGACCAGGCTGCGGACGGCGAACGCCGTCTGCGTCTACTTTGGCGGCGGCTCATCCTCGTGGACACCCTGTTGGCTCTGTCGGCTCTTTCCGTTCCGGTCGTTCTGCCCCCACTGGGGGCCTTGCAAAGCGGTGCGTGGACATTCCGGTTGGTGGAAGTGTGCTTATCCGCGCAGGTTCTGTTGGGCGGCGTGCTCGGCGGAGCGTCTTTTGCCCTGGCCGGTGAAGCGCAATTGGCCATGACGGCCCGGGCGGGCGCCGCGGCCGGGAGTATTGTCAGCGCCGATCATGCCGGCGCATGTCTCGGCGCTCTGTCTTGCGGGATCCTCCTGGTTCCGGTCTTCGGCACGGCGGCGACGGCGTTGCTGATCGCGGGGATCAAAATCAGCTCGGCCGCCCTGCTGTTTGCGGCTCCGCGGCTTTCTCGCGGGGCTTGAAAGCCAGCGCCTGCTCCGCCGACCAGATGCCGGGGACCGGCGTCGCGCAGTCGGGACACTTGCCGTCCCGGATGCGGTTGGATTGCACGCGAAAACCGGTCCGCCGAATCAACGGCCCTTTGCACTGGTGGCAATAGGTATTCTCGCCGGGATGAGTGGGCACGTTGCCGGCGTACGCATAGTGCACACCGGCATCCAGCGCGATCTGCCGGGCCCGTTCGAGCGTGGAAACGGGCGTGCTCGGAAGGTTATTGATCCGATAGGTCGGGTGGAAGCGCGTGAAATGCATGGGCACGTCGGGGCCAAGGTGTTGGACGACCCACTCGCTCATCTGCTTGATCTCGTCCGGGGAGTCATTCAGCGTGGGGATCAGCAGAATCACCAGTTCGAACCAGATGCCGATGTCCTTGAGCGTCTCCAAGGTGGCCAGGACCGGTTTGAGTTTGCCCGCGCAGGTCTCTTCATAGAACTTTTCGCTGAAGGCCTTGAAATCGACCTTCAAGCCGGTCAGATGCCGGCAGAGCTCGCGGAGAGGTTTTTCCTGGATGTAGCCGTTGGAGATCATGACGCTGCCGATTCCCTGCTGCCGGGCGAGGGCCGCGGTGTCGTGAACGTACTCGTAAAAGATGACCGGCTCCGAATAGGTATAGGCGATCGTCGGGGCACGTCGCGCCTGGGCCGCCGCAATCAGTCGCTCGGGTTCCACCAGGACGCTTTCAACCTGTTCCGGTCGGAACTGGCTGATCTGCCAGTTCTGGCAGAACTTGCATTCGATGTTGCAGCCGGCGGTGGCGACCGAAAAGGCGGTGGTCCCCGGCAAGTAGTGAAACAACGGCTTTTTCTCGATCGGATCGACGTTGGCCGAGCACAGGGCGCCGTACACGAGCGTCTGGTACTTGCCTTCACGATTCTCGCGGACGCCGCAATAGCCGCGCTCGACATCGGCGACTTCGCACTCTCGCGGGCAGAGCACGCACTTGACTCTGTTTTCGTCGAGCTTCTCCCAGAACATGGCCTCATGACGGGCGAGGCCCTTGAGTCTGGGCCCCGTCAGCACGCCCGGACCGGCGATATCCTGAGCGAACGCGCCGAGCTCGTCGATCGGGCAGAGGGCGCCGGCCGCGCCGCAGGCGATCGTCCATTGCAGAAGGTCGCGCCGCGTGGGGCGGCTAAAAAGATTATCGAGGTTGTCCATGGTCACACCTCGACTCGCTCGATCTTGGCCAGATCGGCGACGCCCAGGCCACGGACGCCGGCCGTGGCAATGTGCCGGGGCGGACGGTTCTCCTCGGCCAGCGACTTCAGGCCGCGGGCTTTGCGCTCCGCATCAAGAAAATCCGCCCCCACTGCGTCCACGGCCACAAAATCGGCGCCCACGATGAGACCGCCGAACGCCCAGACATAGCCCGGATGTTTGGAGGGACCGCCGTGGCACTGGCCCCGCGTGGCATCGCAAACCGTGAGTCGCCATCGTGGACGCACGAAGCGATGCGACACCACGTCGACGACGTAGGGGTCGCAGTTGTGGTCGTGATACTTGTTGGGGTTGTGGATGGCTCCGTAGAAGTTCTTCATTCCCAGCGACACGCCCGCAAGATTGTGGTCCTTGAGCACGGGCACGCTGATCAGGGCGTCGACCTGCTCGGCGACAACGCGCGAGAAACTCGATCCGATCTCCCCGCTGGTTTCGATGTTGCTCTGATACCCGCTGCCGATAGACTCCGCGTCGGTACCGTAGCATTTGACGCCCTGTGCGGCGCGACTCAGCTTGAACCCCGCCTTGTCTAACTCCACGTCGAAGCGGTCCCAGATGATGATGTTCTCTGCCGGAACGTCGGCCTGCCGCAGACCGGCGACGACGGCATCAACGACCGCCGGTTGGGTCGAGTGGCCGAGGGTGTTGACCTTGATCCCCACCCGATCCGTGGGCTTGAACCATCGCCGCCAGGCCCCCGCCGCGTCCCCTGCTCCGGTGAGCCTTTGCATCGAGGCGTCGAGCAGCTTCCGCAGGAGGTCGCCATGTTCATCGACGCTCCCCCCCGCCAGGGCGTCATCGCGGGCGATGATGACACGGGCGGACGGCTCCGGGGCTTCGCCCCGCGCAGCGCTGAGCCATTGCCCTCGAGGCAGCGCAGCGCCAGCCGTGGCGACGCCGATCTGTGCCAGGAATTGTCGTCGCGTACTGAGTGAAGACATCCGTGACCCTCCAGTCTGTGCAATCGTTCAGCGTCGGTCCCCGGCCGATGGAGCGGTCGGCTTCGGCTCGCCGAACACTTCCGCTTCGAAGGAGTATATCTCCGCCTCCGGCTGTTTCCATGCTTCAGGCGGCAGACCGGCCTTCCGACACGTTTCTGACAAGAACTCTGCCCGTGTCCAGCCCCGTCGCGCGGCGACCTGGGGGAGCAACACGCCGCGGCGAGGCCCCAGCGAGATCATCAGCCCGTGTCGACCGACAATGATCTCTTCGGTTTTTTGGACCCGTTTCATCGGGGTCAGATAGCTGATCTCGACATCAAGCTGATCGAACTCCCCCGCCGTCACGGGATTATCGCGAAAGCGGAAGTCCTGGCAGGCCGATACCGCGTTGCCCGTCACAGACTGATAGAGCGGCCCGTCCGCAACCATGTTGCCGATGCAACCGCGAAGGCGGCCGTGATTCTCCAGCGTCACAAAGCACGCTCCGTCGGCGCGGAGCTTTTCCGGGAGCTTATCGGTCTCCACCCGCGGCGGCTCCTTCCTGCCGAGCTGCGCCTTGACCGCGAGGCGGGCGAGCGACAAGAGACGGTCTCGATCCTCTCGGTTCAGCGTTCCGGCGCGGGCGGTGAAGACGAATGACTGGTAGGTCACGCTGTTGGTCCAGTCGTTCATCATCCGCCCGGAAGTGTCCGACCCGGCGCGAACGGCCCTCGGACTGTCGCCCATCGACAGCACGCGCAGCAACAGCGCGATGGGGCCGCGGCCGCAGATCGTGTCCTGCGTCTTTGCCAGGTGATCGAGGAAACCGTCGAAGTCACAGTTGAGGATCGGCCCCGCTGCCTGGTCGGCGAGTTCGCGGAGTTTATTCGGCGCGTCGTTCTCGAAGGGCGTGTACCCGTACTGGGGGCCGAAGTGCGTGAAATCGCTGCTCGCCACCAGCAGCGTATCCTCGTCCACCCAGCGGAGCATGGCGTCGGCGACCGTCGCGTAATCACTGGGAGACATCCGCCCGATCAGCAACGGCACCAGCCGAAACTCGCGGACGGTCCTTTGGAGAAACGGTAGTTGTAGTTCGAGCGAATGCTCACCGCGATCTATTCCGGGATGCGCGGCGAATCCGGGACTTTTCAGCAGGGAATCGCACACTTCCCGGTCGATGGGGACTTCGCCCAGCGGCGTTCGATAGGCCGTGAGATCCTCGGGCACATCGACCCCGTTGTAGAGACCGGCGCTGGAATGGCTGAACGCCAGGACGATGACGCGCCGGTACTGATGACCCTGCAGCCGGCGGTAACTCTCGGCCGCAACCGGCGCGCTGAAGCGATAACCGGCATGTGGCACGATCAGCGCGAGCGGTCTCACCCCCGGCGTCGGCGGCGAGGCGCGGGCAAGGAGATCGTCAACTTGCCTCGCAAGCTCCGCCTCGCTCTCGGGATACCACTGACCGGCGCAATACGCCGGGCGGACTTTCGGTTCCGCCGTTCCCGCAAACCCCGCCGTCCCGGCGCAAATGCCAATCGCGCCAAGGCAAAGAAAACACCGAACGCACTTCGTCGCGTACATCTCACGTACCTCCATCTAACCCCGGGGGGACATTATACCCACGATGGGCACTTCCGTCGATACCGAGAGTGGCCCCGGCGAGGGCATACCCTTTCCGCCACCCTTCCGCCGCCCGATCGCTACCCGGGTCGAAGAGCCGGTGCAGAACGGTCAGGAATACGGCCCGCTCCACCGAGAACTGAAACCGGCGATCGTTCAGCCAGGCGCTCAAGACCTCCGCCATACCTAGTTCCTGCCACAACCGCTCGAAGAGCAGTGGCGGGCCGATCTTGATCGTTTCCACCGCCTCCGTCTGCCCCCGCTCCTGGGCCTCCAGTACCGCGGTCCGTTCGGCGAAGCGGGCGCAGGAGGCGATCAGGGCGTCGATCCTCCCGCGTTCCTGTAGAACGTCGAGGCGTCCCAGGGTGGCGATCACTTGCCGGCGGACGTGACCGTCGGCGTCGCTTCAGGGTGACAGGCGAACCTGCACGTTGACGAACTCGAAGTCGTCAATGTCGCTGTCGCTCGGTGCGGCGATGATCTGTAACGAGTTCTTTCCCGGTCGGAGCAGCGCCGCGTCGAACGGGGCGACGAACTCGCCGAAGCGGCCGTCCTCGGGCGCGTGGTTCAGCCTTTTTTTCAGGGTCGTGCCGTTGATCACCACGCGGTGGTTGCGCTGGACGCCCTTGGCCAGCAAGCGGACCTCCGCCCGGCTGAACTTCAGTGACGCAGAGTCGGGCGACAACTCGAACTCCGCCGCCAGCTCGGACCCCTCGGATTTTTTCTGGAACTGACTGTTGATCGCCCCGTCGAAATGGTCATCGCCCAGGTGGTGAACGTCGGGAACCGCCTCCGTCACCAGTACGGCGTCACTGACCGCTTCGAGTGCGAAATCAACGGTCACCGTGCGGCCTTCCAGTCGCGCCCGTTCCACATTTGCGGACTGCGGCACAAAACCCTTGTGGGACGCGGACAGTGCGAAGAAGTCCGGCACGTCCGGTGCGTCCAGCATGTACGTCCCATCCGGTTCCGTAAACGCCGTCACGGGCGTGCGGTCGGGCAGGTCGAGCCGAACCGCCGCGCCGGCCAATGCCCGATGGGTCGCCGCATCCGTCACCACGCCTCGAATGGTGCCCACCGCCAATGGCTCGCCGTCAAGGTCAGGTCTTGCGGACGCTGTCGCAGGATCGATGAAATAAAGCGGCAAATAACGGTAATAGACCTCCAGCATCAGTGTACACAGTGCCGTCTGGTAAATGCGTCCGCCGATCTTGGACCATTCGTCGACCGGATCCCAACTGCCCGCGGCCCGGCCGTCCTTCCGCTGATGCTTGGTCAATTCCTCAGTAAGGGCCTTGTTCCAGGTCTCCCATTCCTTTCCCTGGTGCTGGAAGAGCGCCAGTGATGCGTAATACCAGAAATATGTGCTGGCGTCGGATTCCCAATGGGGAAGATGTTGGAGAATGAAATCCACGGAGTCCCGCATTCGACGATGATCCGGTCGCAAACCGAGGAGCAGTTGAGCGAACATCCCTTCGGCAGTCATGCTCGGCTTGGGACGTTGTCCCGGTTGATAGGCGTACAGTCCCGGCCGCGGCCGCTCACTCACCCGGTCGAGCCAGGCTCGCGCCGCATCGAACGCCTCGCCCGACACGTCCACGCCCGCATTCGATGCGCTCTTCAGTGCCATTACCTGCCACCCGAGTACGGAAGTGTCACCGGGTTGCCCCGGATCGTATCGCCAACCGCCGACGTTCGTGTTTCTCGCTCGTTGGATGAACCCGGCGGCGCGCTGCACCGGTTCGAACAACTGCCGATCGCCGGTCATGGCATAGGCCTCGGATAGGGCGATCGTGGCAATGCCGTGACTGTACATCGTCTCCTCGCCGCGAAGATCCCCGTCGGCCTTCTGCCGCGACGAAAGCCAACGCAGGGCGCGCTCGACGTTCTCGCGGTATAGACCGGCCTTCACATGCGTATGGCCCGCACCGAGGAAGCAGAGGAGACTTAGCCCCGTAAGTGCATGATCGGCCTGAATGTGCGTCTCCCCGCCGCATTGTCCGCATCCTTGGTCGAAATTCGCGGCGCTCCAATGTCCATCGCGGTTCTGATGTGCGGAGAGCCATTGCAACGCCAAGTCCACGGCCCCTTCCGTCTCCTTACTCCCCCCCATCTGTTCGACGATTTCCATCCGCCGATCGGAGAAGCGCTGCACATAGGGGTTTTCCGGCGGCTTTTCCTCCGTGGGGAGGCTCAGTTCCAATTTCGTCGGCTGGGAGACCGGCCGCAGTTCCGTTGTCGCCGGTGAGCCGACAACGCCGACGCCGATCCGCGCGGGCGCCGCGTCACGCTGCGCCGATGACGCATCGAACAGGCCCATGGACCGTTCATTTGCCCCGCCGTCGCCTGACTGCCGCGCGATCGACATCGCCACCCAGGGAACAGCGGCGAGGCCCGCGCCCGGACCCGCCGCAGGCGCTCGCGACGACCCGATCGACAGACTCGGCGTCGGCGGCTTCGGCTCCGACGGCTCGGCGTTCTTCGCGCTCCGGGCGCTTGCGACTGCCCCACTCGTCTCGAGTCCCGGTAACGCCAGCGCCGCCGCCGAAAGAGCTGGAACGTTCACGTCTGTTCCCACCGCGACGCGGCCGGATGGTCGGGGCGCGGCCTCATGCACGGCGTTGTTGATGTCACCTGCGAATGAGGAATCGTGTCCGCTGCCGCCGGCCGACGCAGCCGACGATACCGGACTCAGAGAAACGGCGACCGTTCCCGTAGTCGTTCCAAACGAGCACGGCGTCGCGGCCCGGGCAGACGTCGGTGACGCCGGTGCAGCGATCCCGACCGCGCCTTCTTCCTGCGGCGTAGCTGAACCCGCGACCGCCGCCGGAACGGCTAGCGCAAGAGACGATGCAGCACCGGTGTCATAGGATGGCACCACGGCCGGCGGTGGCGCCGGCGGATGGAGTCCGGACTCGCCTCGCGGTGCGGCATCGTTGGGCGAAACCCGCTCGACGAAACTGAGCTCGGTCGAGAATGCCGTGCCCGCGCCCGTCGTCACCGGCTCGATAGCCGTCCGCATTGCCGCGTAGTCGCCGGCGCCCGTTGGGGCTGAAATCGTGGACCGAGCGATGCGCGGAAGTTCTCCCGTAGGGCCCATCAGCGGCCGTTCCGCTTCCGCGTTGCGGATGGGCGAGGTCACGTCGGGCAACGCCGTTTCCAGCGTCCGAGAAGGCGGGGTCGGGAGCTCTGGCGTGGGCCTCGGCAGCGCGACCAAGAGTCGGTCGGAGTGGGTGTCGGAGGGCGGCGACCATTCCCCGATGCTCGCCGGCGGCGAGATGCTCGAGCGTTCGACGGTCGTCTGCACGGCGGCCTCCGCGATCTGGAACTCGTCCCGGGTGCCCGACCGGTTCGGCGGCGGCAGTTTCATCGGCGCGTGCGTCAGTCCACCGGTGAGCGGCCCGCGGATTTGTGTCACCAGAGCATTTCCGCTCCCCGGTCCGGCGAGGGCAATCTGGATCGGCCCTTTGCGACCCCCGGCCATCTCGCCGGCGAGGGACGACGCCACTTTCCATACATTGAACACCATCATCAACAACAAGTGGGCGGCCAGGGACGCGAGCAGACATTTGGTCAGCAGACTGAGCTTGCGGTTTCGCGCACTCTTGAAAAGTCCCCACATCGTCAAAAGCAGGAGCAGGGCAAGAAACGCCCACATCAGATTTGGCCTGACTGCCGACCAGACTGCGGCCCAGTCGATCGGCGCCCGCGCGATCGTGTCGACCTGTGTGAACACCTCGCGCGAGGTGGTCTGGTAAAGGTTGTATTCACGAGTCGCGGCGCTCGGTTCCTTGCCGGGGATCGAGGTTCGACCAGTGGAACGGTCGGAACTGAAATAAAGCGAATACCCGCCCATCGACAGTGCGGGGTCGAGCTCGTTAGCGACTGTGTTGACGGCGGGCCCCAGGTTCGTCGGCGACAGATGCTCGCCACGGAATCGGCGGGAGCGATACAGATCGAACCCTCCCACTCCACCCGGCCGGTCGGACGCGAAGTAAATGAAGTCGCCGAAAGGACTGACCGCCGGGGCGCCCTCGTTCGACGGCGAATTAAGGGTGCTCAGTGCGACGGCTTCACCCATGCCATGATCCGTAATGCTCGCGGAATACAGATCATACGTGCGATGGTAGAAATCCTCTCGCAGTGTCGCCGGCCAAGCATTGGGTTTGGGACTTGCAATGTCCTGCGGTTGGGGACGGTTGGACGAAAAATACAACACGCCGGCGTCGGGCGTGAGCGCCGGGCCGTAGTCGTTGTACTCCGAGTTGACCGCCGGCCCCAGGTTCGTCGGCTCCTGCCATCCGTCACGCCCCCGACGCGTAACCCAAATATCGTATCCTCCTCGTCCGCCCTCGCGGTCGCTGTAGAAGTAGAGCGACGTACCGTCGGCCGAGGGCTCCGGGCCTAAGTCGTCAGCATCCGAGTTGACGTCACTGAGCGGCTCCGGTTTCGTCCAGCCTTCGTACGTGCGCCGTGAACAGTAAATGTCCGCGTTGTGTCCCGCCTTGCCGCGGACGAAATAGAGCGTCAGGCCGTCGGCACTCATTCGCGGCTCGTAGTCGTCTCCTCCGGCATTGATGGTGTCAGCAAGTGCCGTCGGCGGCTGCCAGAGAATGTCGCGCTTCACGGCGCTGGCGACCGGCTCTTTGATCGAGTCGGCGTCGGTGTAGAAGGAATGGGTCACCGGCCGGACTTGCCACACGACCACTGCCAGGGAAGCGATAAGGAGAGCAACCCCGCAGCCAATGAGAAACCGTTTCATGGCTCGCCTGTCCGGTGAACGATGCCCTCAGTCCGCGAGGATCGTATCGAGATACGGTTCCTGAATGCCGCCGCCCTTGCAGATGTCCAATACGGCGACGACGTTGGCATAGGCCGTCGTTCGGTCGCCGCGCACCGTCACCTTTTGTTCGGGATTCACGGCCGCGGCCTGCGTGACGATGGTGCGCAGGTCCTCCGCCGCAATTGCCCGACCACCCACGATCATGTGCCCGTCGGCGTCTACATTGACGACGATCTCCCTGAGCATGGCGCTGATCGGGCCGCCGGCCGTCGCTCGAGGAAGGGCGATCTGCATTTCCCGCTCCGCCTGTTTGATCGTCGTCGCCAGAAGAAAAAAAACCACGAGATTAAACAGAACGTCGATCATGGGCACAAAATCAATGTGAATGCCCGACTCCGATTCCTGAGCCTTAATCAGCATGGCGCTTCCTCCTTATGTCGCGGGAACGGCGGCGAGCGCCGGAATGGGCAACGGCGGCGGCTCGATCGCAGTCGATCGTTCGACCACCCGCGCCGACTGCGGCGCCGACCCCGAACCAAACCGCTCCATCCATTCGATGGCCGCCGCATCGATGTCCACGATGGTGGAATCGATCTTCCCCTGCACGATGTGATACGCCACCAGAACGGGAATGGCCACCAGTAGTCCCGACGCCGTCGTCGTCCACGCCTCGTAGATACCTTTAGCCAGAAGCTCCGTCTTGCCGAGTGCCTCGCTCGAAGCGGCGACCGCCTGAAACGTCTTTATCATTCCGAAGATCGTGCCGACCAAGCCGAGCATTGTCGAAACCTGCGGCAGTGCGGAGAGAAGCCGCATCCTTCGCCGTAGGCGAATGACCTCCCTCTGTCCGGCCTCCTCCACGTGCTTTTCGATCTTGTCGAAAGGTTCATCTAAATGTTTGATCGCGGCGGCGAGGACGTTGCCCATTGGGCTTCCCCCGCCTTTGCAATAGTCGATCGCTTTTCTCCGGTCCGCTCGCGGTCCGTCCAGCAAGTCACTCACCCGATCGAGCAGATCCGGCGGAACGACGTTCCGTCGGCGAAGGACCAAGAGCCGCTCGATCACAACCGTCATGGCGACAAGCGAGACCAGTCCGATGGGAATCATCGTCAAACCGCCTTTGACGACGAAGTCCCATACCGATTGAATGTTCAAGGAAACATTGGGTCCCGATCCGCCGCCGCCGGTCTGTGCGAGAATGGACTGAATGCACCCGGCCGCCATTTCCATCGTGATCGGCTGCGTCATCATTGCGCCCTTCTACCGTCCCGGAACCGCCGCACTGGCCGACAATTCCGTAAGTCTTTGTGTCGCCATTTTCGCCCACTGCGTTTGCTCGTACTTGTCTTCAACCTGCTGGAAATGCTGCTTCGCTTCCGTTGTCTTTCCCAACTTCTCGAAGCAGCGGGCCGCTTCATACAGCGCCGCCGCGCTCCATTCCGGATAGGCGTACAGAATGTCCACCTTCAGCAGTTCGCGCACCGCGTCCTCGTGTTTTCCCTGGGCGAAGAGACATTGCCCAATCTGAAACTGTGCCCTCGCAGCAGTCGGGCCTTGGTGCCGCTCGACCACCTTGTGATAGGCCGCCATCGCCTCGTCGTATCGCTTCTGATTCTCCCGCGCCCATCCCAGTCCGAACCGCGCCTGATACCACAGATCGCCCTCCGGAAAGCGGTCCAGATATCGGTTGAAGGCCTCTTCACTCAGTGCCCACCGTTGAAGGGCCGCCTGGCAATCGCCCAGTCGAAGCAGACTGGCGGGATATGCCGGGTCGGTGTCGAACTCCTTGACGACGCGCGCCAAATAGGGAACGGCCCGTTCACATCGATCGGTCTTGCACAGTGCGTCACCGCAGTAATAACTCGCCGATGCAAGTAATGAGGTTTTTGGGAATTGATCGATGAACTCCTCAAAGAGTCCCGCGCTTTCCTCGAATCGCCCCAGGTTGAATTCGCACACCGCCAGACGATAGGTGCATTGCTCGACCACTTCCGCGGGCGCTTCGGCGGAGCGAGTCCTCAACGCCTCACGAAGACGCCGCAAATCCTCAGCCGCCGCGTCGAACTGTTCTTGTCCGGCCTCGATCTCCGCAATTTCGAGCATTGCGTGCAGGTCCAACGCGCCCGTCGGCTCGGCGAGGACTTGCCGATAAGCCTTCGCCGCGTCGTCGAGCTTGCCCAGCCCCCTAAGGCACCACGCTTTTTCATAGTACAGACTCACGCGTAGGGTCGGTTCGAGTTTGATCGATGCGTCGCGCTCGATCTGCTCGATGACCACCACTGCGTCGGCGGGCCGATCCTGCCGCGCAACGGCGACGGCCATCCGCGCCCGAGCTTCGCCGTTGCGCGAATGCGATGGGAATCGCTCGACGAAACGAGCGTACGCCTTTTCCGCTTCGCCGAACTGCTTCGATGCGATCAGCGCGTGGCCCTCCTGCAACAGCGCCTCCGCTTCAGTGTCGGCTCCCGCCGCAGTCTGCGCCACCCGGGCATAGAGCGAAGCGGCCTGTTGGGGATCGTTACGCTGCGCGGCGATGGCGGCCAGGTGATTCAGGGCGTGCGCCGCGAATCGCGACTCGCCGCCCTCCGCCAGAACGCTCTCAAATGCCTTCACGGCCTCATTCAACCGTCTTAGCGCAACCAACGACTGCCCACGCTCGAAAATCGCTTGCACGCGGTACGGACTCTGTGGAAAGCGGTCGATCAGCCGGTCATACGCCTGATTCGCCTCCTCCATCCGCTCCTGGCGTTGCCGCGACAGACCGAGCTTGAGAAGAGCTTCATCGGCCGAGGGTGCGTCCATCCCCGCAGACACGTATTCATTGAACCATTGCTCGGCAGGTCTCCATTCACTGCGCTGAAAGTGAATATCGCCAAGTGCCAGAAGCGCGGGACGATAGACTTCATCCTGTTTCGCCGACGGCGCTAGTTCCGCGAACAGCGGCTCGGCCTCGTCGAATCTCTGCATTCGATACAGGGCCGTTGCGAGTCTGAACCTGGCCTTGTTCGTCTGTGAGTCGGCGGGTCGATCCTTGAGGAATTGCCGCAGTCCCGCGACCGCCTTGTCGTAATGCTCCAAAAGGAAATCATTTTCGCATGAAAGGAACGCGACTGTCGCCGCCAGCGAATGCGTCGGGTACTGAGTGAGGAACTCTCGACAGTGGGTCTGACTGCGATCGTATCTTTGGTGCTGATGCTCGGTGACTGCGAGCAGTTGTAGGGCATCGGGAGAGAGCTCATGGTCCGTGAATCGCGTTCGGAATCCCTCCAATGCCGCAATTGCCCGCTCCGTATCACCGGCCCGAAGCAAGGCCACTCCGCGGTCGTACATCATTTCCGGAAGAAGCGGACTGGCGGAGAACTTTTGGACGGCATCTCCAAGCCGACCGGCCGCACCCGCCGCGTCGCCTAGACGCAGTTGGCACTTCGCCGTCCAGTAGGCCGCCTCGTCCGCGGCCTGGCCCTCCGCCCCGTCGAGCCGACTGAACAGCTCCAGCGCCCGATCGTATTGTCCCTGCTCAAACCAGACGCGGCCGCGTTGCAGGCGTGCCTGGAAGAGCAATGGACTCTGCGGGAAGTCGTTCGTCAGTCGGTCGAGCGTCTCACCGGCCTCCGCATAGTCGCCTCGCTGGTACAGCAATGTCCCCAATCCTGCCAGTGCGTCGGGAACGTACCGACTGTTTTTCTGTTGGAGCACCTGCCGGTATTGCTCAATGGCCTTGGCAATCGAGTTATTCTGCTGGTGACACTGGGCCAGTAGAAAACCGGCCTGTTCGGCGAACGGACCCTGAGAGTGGGTGTGAAGCAACCGGCCGAACACCTCCGCGGCTTCGGCGTAGTCGCCCTTGCCCATGGCGGAGACGGCCCCGAAGTACTCGACGCGTTCTCGTAACGGACTGGCGGACCATTGGGTGACGAAAGTGCGGCACCGTTTGACGGCCTCTTCGTAGCGCTTATCCGCGTACAACGCCTCGATCGCGCCCGCCGCCGCGTCGTCGGCCAGTTCGTGCTCTCCGAAGCGCTCGATGACGACGTTGAAGGCGTCGAATGCCGCCGCATTCCGTCCCCGCGCCAGATGACACTGTCCGGCAATCGTCCACGTTTCCGCCGCGTAGACGAACTCCGGGAGTTTTTGTAGGGGCGCTAGTTCGGCGACGGCCTCGTCGAACTGCCCGAGGCGGAAGAGGCTCACCGCAAGACCGTAACGGGCGACCGCGGCCTTTTCGTGGTCGCCGTGCTCTGACAGGAACTTACGGTACTCCGCCGCCGCCAGTTCGTAAAGCCCGCGGTTGAGCAATCCGTTGCCGCTGAGGTAATCGCGGGCGGTGATGTCGGTCTCGTCGGCCCGCGCGTCGGATTGGGCGAGTGACAAAGGTCCGGCACGAACGAGCGTTGCGAGGATCGCCGCGAGTATCCAGCGTGCGGCCATGGAGCGGGTGGGGAGCAGGGTGGTAGACCGCATGAATAGTCCTCCGAATGCGGGCGCGGCGGGCGCCGGCTGCGCCCGTCGCCGCCCGACACTGATCGTACGCTCACTTGGACCGAAGGTAGGACGGAATCCTTCCGAACCCGACTTACGGGTCGGTTTATTTCACTGCTCGATGCTCGTCACCCCGCCGATCTGAAGCTCATTCATCGTCGGAATGCGAGGCCGGGGGCGTTTCCGCCGCGTCTTCCCCGTGCGTCTGTCCGGTCAGCGACTGCATCGCCGCATCGAGCGCCGGTTGCAGCGCGTTCCACCATTCGCCGGCCGGGTTTTCCACGGAGGCGTGGCTGCCGTCGTCGTCATTGTCTTCCTCCGTCGCTTCCTGTTCGGCCTGGCGGAGTTCCTCTTCGAGTTGCTCGAGACGATTCTCGGCCTCACGAGCCTGGTCTTCGGCTTCTCGCGCTCGATCTTCAATGGCGCGGGCCCGGTTCTCGAGTTGGTTTTTCTGGAGTTCCACCGCTTCAGACTGGTGGCGGAGAGCGAGCGCCTGGCGTTCCAGGTCCAATCGCCGTTCCTGGTTCGATTCCTTGTCGACACGTTCCGCGGCGTGCTCCGCCTGCTCCCGCAGTCTGTCAACCTGCTCGGCCAGATTTTCGGCTTGCTCGTTCAGGTTTTCGGCTTCACGTTCCAAGGCTTCCTGCGTTTCGGCCTTTACCGTCGCGTCAATCTTGATCTCATCCATCCGCGCGCCGGTCTTCGCCCGACGCTTTTCCAGCCTCTCGATCGCCTTGGCCCGTTGCTTGGTCGCCTTCTCGATCTGCTTCGCAATTCGCCTACGATCGACGATCACGCGCCGATCACCGTCGTCGCCCGATGCGCCGCTCTCACCCCTCCGCTCCGCAGACGGGTCAATCATGTGAACGAACGCCGCGAAGATTCGGTGCTGTCGGTCCGTGGCATGGACCTCGAGTGCGTTCTCCTGTCGACGGACCAGGATCGGCACGTCCGACCGGGACATCAACTGGGTTAGCGCCTCGAGCTTCCCTTGGGGCAGCGCATAAACGCGGGGGAACACTTCGCCCCCCTCGTTGCTCTCGCCGGGACCCGACCCGGAGCCGATTCCCGGAAGCATCGGCGGTTGCGGGGGCATCGGCGGCATCGGGGGCACCGGCGGCATGGCCGGCATTGGCGGTTGCGCTGCACGGGGCGCACGCGGGGGTCGCGGCGCCTGCGGCGGACGTGGAGTGTGTTCGCCCGGACCGTCGCCCTCGTTGCGACGCTCGAGAGACTCGCTCAGGCGTTCGAGTTGCTCCTCCAGACGTGCCAGCTCCTCTTCGAGCCGATTCAATCGCTCTTCCTGGTCGCCGCTGCGCCCGGCCGCCAGCGCGAACGGCGCCACGCGCCCAATCGCGATCGCGGGAAGCACGCGACCGGGTTGCACCACCATGCCGCCATCCGGCGCATCACCCGGTCCGTCATGTCGCCGGTTGGCCAGGTGTTGCTCGTACGTGGTCGCCACACTGGGTTGGGCCGCCGGCGCCGGCGTCGCCGCGGCAGCCGCGGTCGCCCGCGGAGTCGCAACGGCGGCCGCCGTCGCTTTCACGCACGGCGTCGCGCAGGGCTTGCCCGCCTCCTTCGCCGCTTTGTCCTCATTCGGAGAGGACTGTGCGGGCGAGGCCAGCCATCCCGTCGTTGCCATCATCAGGACCAATGCCAGTCCCGACGCCGATAGTCTTGGTTTCACGCTTTCCGTCATCACCATCGTCAGTCTCCTTGCAAACCGCCTGGCTCGCCCTGTGGTTACACCAATGCCCAGCGCGGGCACGGGTTCGTTCTCATCCGCAACGTATTGTCGGGTCACCAAGAGTGCTTCGGCATAGGCCCGTCGGGTCCGCGGAAGAAGCGACGTGACCCATGCGTCGCAACACACTTCCGCCTCCGCGTGCAGCCGTCGCCGCGCCCACCACACCAACGGATGCCACCAGTACAGGCTCCCGATGATCCCATCGGCCCACGACACCCAGTGGTCGTAGCGTCGCACGTGCGCCAATTCATGGAACACGACGGCCCGGCGTCCGGGATCGTCAAGCTGCGACCAAAGCGGCGCCGGTAGGATCAGCCGAGGCCGTGGACCGCACCAGATCATCGGCGACAACCGACCGTCGACCATCAGCGTCTCCGGTACGCGCCGGAGTCCAATCTGTTGACAAGCCGTCTCCACAACTCGCGTCACGGAGCCCGGTGCGGGCAACGCCTGCGACAATCGCCGACGGAACCGAAGCACCCGCAGCGCGGCAACGAGTACGAGCAGTGCCGTTCCCGCCACCCAAACGGCACCCGGTAGGGGTGGAAGGGCCGTGACCGCGTCGCGGACCGCAAGCAACCCCGCCGCCCACACCCGCCAATCGGGACCGCCGGAAATCGGCGAGAGGGCCGGTGCTTCGTGGCCGCCCACATTCGCCAAAGGCGGATTGTTCTTGAGATCGTCGAGCGTCCCGGCGACCGCGGAGACCCCAACCGTGGGCCTGCCACGGGCCGCCTTCGAGCCCCCTGTCCCTTCCACGGAGACGGGTGGAGCTAGCGTCAAAACTCGTACATTACGCGGAGCAGTGGCCTCAATCTGTACATGGATATCACTCCCCCGGTCGGATATCTTCGTTTTTTCCGACGCCTTCTTCGCGTCGGAGAGCGGCCCGACAGCGCCGGTCGCCTGGGCGAGCACATCCGGCGATCGCGACGCTGTGCGGGCTGCTATCCTTGGTGAAGGAAGGGGGGAGGATATCGGCGTCGCCGGAGCGGGCTTTTTGTCCGGC
Source organism: Planctomycetota bacterium (assembly GCA_043806315.1). Taxonomy (GTDB): domain Bacteria; phylum Planctomycetota; class Phycisphaerae; order UBA1845; family UBA1845; genus SBAX01. Next base: position 34,173 of record JAZDHF010000188.1, read on the forward strand.
TCCGGGCCTGTTTTCTCAGTTGGCTTCCGCGGCCCGGGGCGAACCGCTTCCTCATTCAGAACCCCAAGCGCAAGCGCGGGGCCTTGTCCAGGCGCCGCAGCTCCGGGCTCTGATACCGCCCCACCCGTGGAGGGATCGACCTCCGGCGAGAGGAGCGGCGTCACCCAGGTCGACACCAGTTGCGGCGTGGGCGGATCGGGAAGGAGCGGCGGCGTCACCAGCCATGCGAGCACCACCAGCCACATCGTATGCCGCGTCGCCGGGCGGCAGGGGATGCACCGGCAGACGCCCGCGGTGAGCAGCACAAGCGGAATCGCGGTCAGCCCGTTCCGCCACAGTAGATCAGTCGTCAGGGAAGCCCAGTCGGCCATCCCTCGTCTCCCATCGGCATCGGCCGCTAGGCCGGACTGTCCAACCGCTCGATCAGCTTCTGGAGTTCGTCGATCTCTGCCGCTGTTAACCGCTCTGTGCGAAGAAGTTGCAGCACCAGCGGACCCGCGGCTCCGTCGTACAACTGCGTCAACAAGGTTCTGAGCCGTGATCGCGTCACTCGTTCTCGTGAGACCTTGGCCCGGAAAACGTGGGCGAGGTCCGACTTATCACTGGCCACGTAGCGTTTTTGTTCCAAGCGAGTCAGGAGGGTTTGGACGGTCGTGTAGGCAAGGCGGCGACCGTGTTCATGCAAGTGGTTAAGCACCTCGCGGACGGTCGCGGGTCCGACCTTCCACAAGGCCTTGAGCACCTCCAACTCGGCGCTCCCTAGATCGTGTTGTCGCTCAGCCATTGGTCGAACCCGGCCCGGTGCAGGACGGAAGGGGTCAGCAGGCACGGTCCGCCGACCTCGCCGGAAGACCGTGCCGCCCCGCCAACCTCGATACTCCTACATCCGTCGGAGGAAGCCTACTACATTTGTCGGAGGAAGTCAACCGCCCTCTGCACATCTTACAAAACTGTACAACTCCGCCGGGCTTCGTCGAAGTAAAGCTGCCCGCCGATCCGCCTTGCGGCGCTGACCGGACGCGGGTCCTTCCGTTGTCGGTCGGGTGCGACCGGCGTACGCTAGCCGCCGCGGAATGCGGACATTGCGGATCTCAGGGTGCTGGGCGACCCAGGCGGTTCGAGAAGGGTTCAACATGAAACGGACGGCAACCGGAGTTGGTAGGGACCATCGCGTCGAATGTGCGGCAGCGATGCTGCTGATCTCGCTGCTCTCGATCGGCGGTTGCCGGAAGGAGGAGCCGGCCCGCGACGGCGGCGCAGCAACGAGTCCCTCTGCTGCAAAAACCATCGGGGTGTCACTGCTGACCATGCAACATCAGTTCTACCAGGAGCTGCGTGCCGGCCTGGAATCGGCCGCGGACAGGAGTGGGTTTCGCCTGGTTGTGGTGTCGGCCGAGTTCGACTCTTCCCGGCAGGCCAATCAGATCGATGAGTTTCTTGTCCAGAAAGTCGACGCCATCGTCGTGTGCCCGTGCGACTCACGCAGTGTGGGCGCCAGCATCGCCGCGGCGAACCGCGCCAACATTCCGGTCTTCACCGCGGATATCGCCAACAATTCCAGCATCGGCAAGGTGATGTCGCACATCGCCTCGGACAATGTGCAGGGCGGGCGCGAGGCCGCGAAGCTCTTGGCTACCGCCATGGGCAACAGCGGGAAGGTCGCGATCCTGTCCCATCCGGAGGTCGCCAGCGTGACCGACAGGGTGCGCGGCTTCAAGGAACAGCTCGCGGCCAATCCGAAGATCCAGATCGTGGCGGAGCTCTCGGCGGAGGGGAAGCGCGACAAGGCCGTCCGGGTGATGGAGGACCTTCTGCAATCGCATCCCGACCTGAGCGGGGTATTCGGCATTAACGACGATACGATCCTCGGGGCGCTGGCCGCGATTGAAGCGGCGGGCAAGGTCGGCAAGATCCAGATTGTCGGATACGACGCGACGCCGGAGGCGCGGGCGAAGATCGCGGCCCGCGCCGTGTTTGGTGACGTCATCCAACATCCCCGCCGCATCGGCGAGTTGACCATTCAGGCCATCGGCGAGTATTTCGCCGGGCGACCGCCTGCACCGACGGTGCAGGTCGAGGTCGGAACCTACACCGGCAGTACACCATAGCGCGGAGGTAGGTGTTTCGGTGGGGCTACCGATACCGCGTGTGCAGTTTACCGGCATCTCCAAGCGCTATCCGGGCGTGCAGGCACTCGATGACGTTTCCTTCTCGGTGGCCCCCGGCTCGATCCACGCCCTTGTCGGGGAGAACGGCGCGGGAAAGAGTACGCTGATCAAGATCCTCGCCGGCGCGACTCGGTCGGATAACGGCGCGATTCGACTCGACGGAGAGCAAGTCCGCATCGACTCAGCCCGGGACGCGCAATCGCTGGGCATCGCCGTGGTGTATCAGGAATTCAGTCTGGTCCCGCACCTGAGCGCCGGCGAGAACGTGTTCCTGGGTCGCTGGGCGCGCGGCCGGCTGGGGTTCATCTCCCGTCGCGCGCTGCACGCCCGTAGCACGGCGATCTTTCAGTCGCTCGGCGTCAACATCCGCGCGGAGGACAAGCTCCACGGCATGAGCATCGCCCAACAGCAGATGGTCGAGATCGCCAGGGCCCTTTCCCTGCAGGCCCGCGTGCTCGTGCTCGACGAACCCTCCGCGGTGCTCACGCCCCGGGAGCTTTCGTCGCTGTTCCTGCTGCTCAAGAAGCTGACCGCACAAGGCGTCAGCGTGGTGTACATTTCCCATCGGCTCGACGAGATCTTCCACTTGGCGGACTCGGTTACGGTGTTGCGCGACGGCCGGCACGTCTCCACCCGCCCCATCGCCGAGGTGCACCGTGATCGGTTGATTCACGACATGGTGGGTCGACCGATCAGCGAGGAGTTTCCCGGGCGAAGCGTCCTTAGGGGCGAGGTGATCCTGCGCGTCGCCGGGCTTTCGTCGGACGGGCGATTCCGCCACGTTTCCTTCGAGGTCCGGGCCGGCGAAGTGTTTGCCCTTACCGGTCTTGTCGGCTCGGGGAGGAGCTCCGTCGGCAAAGCCTTGTTCGGCGCGGTCCCGCGTACGACCGGGAACGTCTCGGTGGCCCGCGTTCGGGGTCCGTTCCGTTCGCCAGGCGCGGCCAAGCGCGCGGGGGTCGCCTACCTGCCGGAAGATCGGCAACGCCAAGGACTGCTGCTGAGTCGTCCGCTTTACGAGAACGTCACTCTCGGTCACATGCAAAGTGCGTCGCGTGGCGGCTTCGTCAGTCCTCGCCGGGAGCGAGCCATAACCCGAGAGAAGTCGCATGAACTACAAATCCAAGCGGCCCACGCCGGGGTGACGACCGCGACACTGAGTGGCGGCAATCAACAGAAAGTGTTGCTCGCGCGTTGGCTCCACAAGCGGTACCGCGTCATCATTCTCGATGAGCCGACGCGCGGCGTGGATGTGGGAGCGAAGGTGGAGATCTACGGCCTGCTGAACCGAATTGCGACGGCCGGTGCGGCCGTCGTGCTGATCACGTCCGAGCTGCCCGAGGCCGCCGGCATGGCCGATCGAATCGGGGTGATGAGCGACGGCCTGCTCGCGGGTATTCTGGAGAACGCTCGGCGAGACGTTCCCCAGGAGGCGATCATGCGGCTGGCGGTGGGTGCTCGTGGAGAGTACACGGCGTGAGATCCAGACCGCCTCCGATCGCGGTGCGGGTGTTGATCGCCGGGCGCATGCCCACGATCCTGGTTTTGCTCGTCGTCGCCGCCACCCTGTTTACCGGCGGGCAGTTTCTTCAGCTCGACAACCTGGTCAACGTCATGCGCCAGGTCTCCCTGGAAGCCCTGATCGGCTTCGGGATGACCTTTGTAATTGTGATCGGCGGCATCGACTTGTCGGTGGGGTCGGTTGTGGCACTTACCGGGGTCGTGGCCGCGTTGACCATGCAGGCATGTCCGAATGCTTCGCCGGCTTTGCGGGTGGGTGCTGGTTTCATCAGTGCTCTTTTGGTCGGCGCTGCCGCCGGCGGGTTCAGCGGGGCGATCATCTCTCGGTTCGCCATTCCACCGTTTATTGTGACCCTGGTGGCCATGCTCATGGCACGGGGCGCGGCGTTCATTCTTTGCGATGGTCGCCCCGTGTACGAGCTGCCCCTGGAGCTCATGTGGTGGGGCCGTGGGTTCGTGTTTGAGGATGTCTGGGGGCGGCGACTCCCCACGATGGTGCTGGTGATGTTCGCCGCGTACGGCATCTTCGTCGTGCTTTTCGCTCGGACGGTGTTCGGGCGAAGCGTCGTCGCCGTCGGTAGCAACGAACAAGCGGCGTATCTAGCGGGCATCCGCGTGCGTACGACGAAACTGGCGGTGTACGTACTCACCGGTGTGCTGTGCGGTTTGGCCGGCCTCCTTCAGGACGCCAAGCTGATGGCCGGTGATCCCAAAGTGGGCGAGATGTGGGAACTGAACGTCATCGCGGCGGTCGTGGTCGGGGGCACGAGTCTGTTCGGCGGGCGAGGGACCGTGACCGGCACACTGATCGGTGCCCTCATTATTGGCGTGCTCAACAACAGCCTGAATCTGTTGCACGTGGAGCATTTCTGGCAGAAAATCGTACTTGGCCTGGTCATTCTGGCGGCGAGTTTGCTTGATGCAGGCTTGCGCCGGCTGGATGCTCATTGAATTCGGCGTGGCCGGCCCGGGAGAGCGTAGACATGCGAGAAAAACAGGGCAACCTCTGTCACATCGGTGTCGTACTTGCGACTCTAGCGAGTGTTGCACCGTTGTGGGGCGAAGCACCGATGTTCGATCTTTCGAAGGACAAGGTGCTTTACTGCGTCGGATACGCCCATCTTGACACCCAATGGCGCTGGGATTTTTGCACGACCATTGATCGGTTCATCCGCGACACGCTCGACCAGAACTTTTCGCGGTTCGAGAGTTTTCCGGGGTACGTGTTCAACTTCACCGGCTCGGTGCGCTATGAGATGATGAAGGAATACTACCCCGAGAAATTTGAACGGCTGAAAAAGTACATTGCCGATGGCCGGTGGTTTGTGTCGGGGTCGTCCGTGGACGAGGGGGACGTCAACGTGCCGTCGGCCGAGGCGATCATCCGGCATGTGCTCTACGGCAACAATCTCTTCCGGCGCGAGTTCGGCAAGGAAAGCGTGGATTACATGCTGCCGGACTGCTTCGGTTTTCCTGCCTCGCTTCCATCCGTTTGGGCGCACTGCGGACTCAAGGGATTCTCCACCCAGAAGCTGACCTGGGGTTCAGCGATGGGCATCCCGTTCAAGATCGGGGTCTGGGAGGGGCCGGATGGAAACTCCGTTCTCGCTGCGTTTGACCCAGGATCGTATTCCAGTGCCATCCAGGGTCGCGTGGACCTCAACCCTGAATGGGTGGACCGTGTGTACGACAATGGTCGCAAATACGGTGTTTGGGCGGATTTCCACTATTACGGCGTCGGCGACGAGGGCGGCGCGCCGCGTGAACAGGACGTGCAGAACTATGTGGCGAGCGCGGGCAACGCCGATGGTCGAATCAAGGTGGCGCTGGTTTCGTCGGACCAGTTGTTCAAGGACATCACCCCGGAGCAGAGAGTCAAGCTGCCCCGGTACAAAGGAGACCTGCTACTGACCGAACATTCCGCGGGTACGTTGACGTCACAAGCGTACATGAAACGCTGGAATCGCAAGAACGAGATTCTGGCCGATGCCGCGGAGCGCGCCGCGGTGACCGCCGATTGGCTGGGCGGGGCCCCGTACCCACGGGAGAAGATCAACCGCTCGTGGGTTCGCGTGTTGGCGAGCCAGATGCACGACATCCTGCCCGGCACGAGCATCGCGCGGGCCTACACCTTTTCGTGGAACGACGAGCTCGTGGGCATGAATGGATTCGCGAGCGTGCTGAACGATTCGGTCGGCGCGATCGTCCGTGCCCTGGACACGCGGGTGCGGGGTGTTCCGCTCGTGGTTTATAACCCGCTGTCCATCACCCGCGAGGACGTGGTGGAAGCCGGGGTCTCTTACGAAGACCAGGCGCCCTCCGCGGTGACAGTCTACGACCCACAGGGCAGCCCGGTGCCGACGCAGATTCTCGAATCGCGCGAGCACGAGCTGCGCATCGCGTTCCTGGCCAAGACCCCTCCGCTGTCGTGGTCCGTCTATGACGTGCAACCGGCCCAGGGTGCGGTGGGCGACGATCCGTCGCTTCGGGTTGGGCAGCGCCGGCTTGAGAATGAGCATTACCTGGTCAACATCGACGACAACGGTGACGTGGCGAGCATCGTCGACAAGGACGCCGGCGGTCGCGAGATGCTGGCCGCCCCCGCCCGGCTCGTGTTTACTCGCGAGAAGCCGCAAAACTGGCCGGCGTGGAACATGGATTGGTACGATCGGCAGAAGGCCCCGATGGATGCCGTCTCGGGACCGGTGCAGGCCCGCATCATCGAGAACGGGCCGGTGCGCGTCGCGGTCGAGATCGAGCGACAGGGACGCGACTCCATTTTTCGACAGCGCATCCGCCTGTCGCGCGGGGATGCGGGGCGTCGCATCGAGTTCGCCTCCGACATCGACTGGCAGTCCGCGGAGTGCGCACTCAAGGCGTCGTTCCCGCTCACCGTGTCCAATCCCAAGGCGGTCTACAACTTAGGGTTGGGAACCATCGAGCGCGGAAACAACGAACCGACCAAGTATGAAGTGCCCGGTCACGAATGGTTCGACCTCACCGACGCGAGGGGCGAGTACGGCGTGTCCGTGCTGGATGACTGCAAGTACGGGTCGGACAAGCCTTCCGACAACGAGGTCCGGCTGACCCTCCTCTATACGCCGGGTGTGCGAAGCGGCTATCTGGATCAACATAGTCAGGATTGGGGACGACACGAGCTGGTGTACGCTCTCTATGGCCACCGCGGCGACTGGCGCGAGGGTCGAAGCGAGTGGCAGGCCCGGCGGCTCAATCAACCGCTCCGCGCCTGGCAGGCCGGCCGCCATGCAGGGGCGTTGGGCACGTCGTTCTCCCTGCTGTCCCTCGATCGCGATCAAGTGGACGTCCGCGCGGTCAAACTGGCGGAACACGCTGACCGCGTCATCGTACGTTTGCAGGAGCTTTGGGGGCGGGAGGTCAACGTTGCGCTGCTCAGTATGGCCGGCGGCATTCTCGAAGCCGAAGAGGTCGATGGGCAGGAGCGGCGTATCGGTCCGGCTGAGGTGCGCGACGGCAAACTCGTAGTGGACCTTCACCCGTACAGCCCCAAGAGCTTCTCCGTCGGCCTCGCATCGCCGCCGGTGCGGCTGCAGCCCCCGCGCAGTCAACCGGTTGTGATTCCATTCGATACCGACGTGGCCTCACGCGACAGCGACCCGGCCGACGGCGGTTTTGACGCTCACGGGCGGACGCTGCCCGCGGAAATGTTGCCCGCGCAACTGGTCAGTGAGGGCATTCGTTTCGAACTCGGTGACACGGGCGACGGGGAGCGGAACGCGATGTCTTGCCGAGGGCAGACCATCGATCTACCCGAAGGTGATTTCAATCGAGTGTACCTGCTGGCCGCCGCCGCCGAGGACTTGACGGCAACATTGTTTCTCGGCGATCGCTCCGCGCCGTGGCCGGTCCAATCGTGGACCGGCTTTGTGGGTCAGTGGGACAACCGGGTTTGGGACCGACCGTTCGGGGAAATCGACTATCGATGCGAGGGCAAGGTCGTTGGAATCAACGCCGGCTACATCAAGCGCGACCCGATTGCCTGGTTCTGCACTCACCGGCACGACCCGCAGCGCCGCAATGAGGCCTACCGGTTCAGCTATCTATTTCGCTACGGTTTCCCGGTGCCGTCCGGCGTTCGCAAGCTGCGCTTGCCCGATGACCAGCGCATCAAGGTGCTCGCCGTCAGCGCCGCAAGAAACGACAACGATGCGGTCCGCGCGGCTGCACCGCTCTTCGACGACTTCGCCGGGAGAAAGCCGATCGAAGTCCGCCACGTGTATCCGCCCGCGCCGGTTCCGGTGTACGAAGGCCTCGATCCGATCGCCACCGTGGTCCTCGACCGCCGTGCTCGATTCGAGGATCTGCGCATGGGCCCGCCTTCGGCGACTGACTATGCCGACGCCGCCTCGGACCAAGGCGTGACCTTCACGTTCTTCGACCGCGACGGCGAGTATCGGCCGCACAACCGCGCCGGGGCGAAGGACCATGCTCTGCCGCGACTGAACGACGGCATGTACGCCCAAGACAGCGATGACACCGCGCACTGTGTCTGGTTCGACGGCGAAGGTCGATTCTATGCCGATCTGCAGACCGGCGTTCGCATCGCGCGGATCAACACCTATTCCCACCACCGCGCCGAGCGCGCCCGCCAGTATTTTTCGATCTGGGGATCGAACGCTGAGGCCATGCCCGACGCCGGCTTTCTTCATGGTGGGCACGACGGCTGGACACTGCTCGCGGTTGTCGACACGCGGGAATGCGGCTCGGGCGGCGTCCACGGAACGTCTGTCGAACCGCCGGCCGGGCAGGCTTGGCTGGGGCCGTTCCGGTATCTCCTGTACATCGCCCCGGCCGGACCGGGCACCTTCTTCACGGAAATCGACGTCCGTGCCGCGGAGTGAGCCTTTGCCTGCCCGCCACCGTCCAGCCGGCGCTGTATTCGCACCTGTTGCCCGGTGTAGTGGTTCAGCGTGATTCCCGGTCAACAAACCACGGGGAACGGATGTGGCCTTGACGCCTCTCTGCTCCGGCGGTTTGATTGGCCATTCTATTCTGCACCCGCTAAGGTTGGGGGCCCCAGCCCTTGGGCTGGGGGACCGACTCGGCGGAGTAGAGCAAGCGCTCCTCCGGACACTCATGGGACGATCACGGAGTTGAACATCAGTCCCCCACCGCAGGCGGTGGGCCCCCCGCTAAGCCCGGGGCGACTGCTATCCTCACGGCAGGGCCGATGATGAGTTCCGATTTGAGGCGTCAGATCGCCGAGGTGGCGAAGCGCTACTGGGGTTTCGACGCCCTGCGCCCGCTGCAAGCGGAAGCGATTCAGGCCGCCTGTGAGCGACGCGACTCGCTCGTGGTCCTCCCGACCGGCGGCGGGAAGTCCCTTTGTTACCAGGTTCCGCCGGTTGTGCTCGGTCGCACCGACGTCGTCGTGTCGCCGCTCGTGTCCTTGATGAAGGATCAGGTGGACGCGCTGCTCGCCTGCGGCTACCCGGCCGCCGCGCTGCACAGCGGAATGAGTGCGGACGCCCGGCGGGAGGTGGAATCCGGCCTTGCCGCGAAGCGCTACGCCCTGGTCTTCGCGGCCCCGGAGCGGTTGGTGACGCCGGGCTTCCTACGACTGCTCGATCAAGGCAATGTCCAGGCCTTCGCCATCGACGAGGCCCATTGCATCAGCCATTGGGGGCACGACTTCCGACCGGAGTATCGCGAGCTGGCGGTGTTGAAGGAGCGCTTCCCGCAGGCCGCCGTCCACGCCTACACCGCGACGGCCACGGCACGGGTCCGCGCCGATATCGTCGAGCAACTGCGACTCACCAACCCGACCGTATTGGTGGGCCGCTTTGACCGACCCAATCTGGTCTACCGCGTCATACCCCGCGTCGATGAACAGCAACAGGTGCGGGAGATCCTCGGGCGCCACAAAGGTGAGGCGGCGATCGTCTATTGCATCAGTCGCAAGGACACGGAGGCACTGGCCGACTTCTTACAGGAACACCACATCAAGGCCCAGCCTTATCACGCCGGCTTGGCCCCCGACCTGCGTCGCCGCACGCAGGACGCCTTCGCCGAGGAACGAATCGACGTGGTCGTCGCCACCGTCGCTTTCGGCATGGGCATTGATCGCAGCAACGTGCGCTGCGTGATCCACGCGGCTAGCCCCAAGTCCATCGAGCACTATCAGCAGGAAACCGGTCGCGCCGGCCGCGATGGACTGGAGGCCGAGTGCGCGCTGCTCTATTCCGCCGCGGACGTGATGCGATGGGAGTCGCTGATTCGCCGCAGCGCCGAGGAAGCCGAGCAGCCCGAAGAAGTGATCGCGGCCGCCCAACAGCTTCTCGAACAGATGCGCGGGTATTGCAGCCGACTTGAATGCCGGCACCGGCTCTTGTCTGAGCACTTTGAGCAGCCCTACGACAAGGCCGACTGCGGGGCCTGCGACGTATGTCTCAACGAAGTGGAGGGCGTCGCCGACGCCACGGAAACGGCCCGAAAAATCCTCTCCTGCGTCGCCAGAGTACAGCAGCGCTTCGGCGCAACGCACGTTGTGGATGTACTCTTGGCTGCGAAAACCGAGTCGGTCTTCGCCCGCGGACACGACAAGCTCAGCACCTATGGCCTGATGAAAGGCACGCCGCGGAAGGCACTGACGAACATGGTGTTTCAACTGGTCGATCAGGGATTGCTGATCCGTACCGGAGACGATCACCCGACGTTGCGTCTGAACGACAACTCCTGGGCTGTTCTACGCGGGCAGCGTCCGGTTCGCCTCATCAAGCCCAAGGCGGAGCCGGTGGCAGCGACCGGTATCGAGAAGGACGCCTGGGCGAGCGTCGATCGGGGCCTGTTTGAGCACCTTCGCGGCGTTCGTCGGGAACTGGCTCAGGAGAGAAGCGTTCCGGCTTTTGTGATCTTCAGCGACGCGACCTTGCGGGAGTTGGCACGCATCCGTCCCACCACGGAGTCGCAAATGCGTCGCGTGCGGGGCGTGGGGGAGCGAAAACTGGCCGAACTGGGCGAGAGGTTCCTGGCCGAGATCGCCCATTACCATCGAGAACACCCGCCGAGCGGGACCAGCGCCCTTGACGCCGGTGCGCGGCGGCGGTGAAACGGCGCCCGGTTCCTTGACGAACCCCACTTTATACATGGGCTTGGCGTCGTTCAGGACGGACAATGCGACTTCCCGCCGGCGATCGGCGGTGGACAATTCGATGGTGGCTTCGTTCGCGGACATCGGTGGTCCCTCGCTGTTGTGAGGGGAATGAGCCGCGTCGGGGCGCCGACGCAGGGCCACTGCCCACCGGGTTATGTATGCCGTTTAGTCAGAATGTGTCCGCGATTATTCCTTCCCTCCGAACAGCGTGTTGAAGAACACGACAAGTTGCCGTAGCATGGGCTTTTAGCCCATGAAATCACGGGCCGGCTGTCCGTCCCGCGCGCCTTTCAACGAGGTGCCAAGATGGAAGGGTGCGGGTGCGAGCACCTCGAGGCGTTGGCAGAGCCGTTAGAGGGTATGAGATGCTTCCCGTCGATCCAGCCGTCCATCCGTTCATGCTCGCAGACTTCTACGGTCCCTTCTGTGGCTGGTGTCTAAACCGCCTCCCGGAGAAAAAGAGGGGCGGCAAGATCAAGTGGGATGCGCATCACCCGATTCAAAATCCTATCCGAGAAGAAGGTGCGTTCAAAGAATTCTCGTTCGCGGAAACGTGGACTTATCCGCTTTGTGACGAGTGCCATCGGCTGATCGACTATCGTGCGAGCGGGTTGACGGGGCGGCTCCTGTCGGCTCTGAGGTCGGCGATCCCTGGAGGAGTCGAGCGCCTCGCGATTAGGTTTCATGACGCGGGTCTTTATGCTATCGCCGCGCCCTTGAAGCTGAGATTGGCGGCAAACGCACGAGAAGGAGGTTTCACCGATACATATCTTGAGCATTTGGCGTTCGCGCTGCCGGCAATTGCGGGGACCCAAAGCCCGTCCTTGCTCGCAGGCCTTGTCCCTCGTCCCACCGGTGCACCAGTATCGCCGAGATTAGAGATTAACCGCATCGGAGTCGCCTACGCTTGCTCTGGACGGCGCGAGGCAGCTCGCCAACTGGAAAAGGCGACATACGTCACGAAGCAACACAAAGCCATGAAGGACGAAGGGATCAAAAGTCTATTCCACAGGCGATCATTTGTTGTTTCGCGCGATCCGAAGGATATACGAGCTGCCCACGAACTTGTTCAGACTCCATACCACGCGTCTACGCATCACACAATCCTGGCTGTCCATGAGACTGGCGAACGCAACGAACCCGCAGCGAAGCGCCATTGGGGGCTCGCACTTGAGCAGGGGGCTAAGACATCGATCCTATACCAGGCGATGAAGTGGTTCGGAGATGCGATCCTGGACTGGGATAAAGCGAATTCCGATGAGCCAGTCTACAAGAACCTGATCATGGCTCTGTACGTCTACAAAATTTGCTTTCTGGTTCATGGCGGAATGGTGGCGGCTCACGAGGCTCATCCGTTCGCTCGAACGCCTCACTATTACCTCAGAGATACTCGTTGGAGCGGGGTTCACCCCTCAAAGCTTGACGGGTGGCGACAAGAGGCGCTGGTTTCTGAGGGCCGTCCCGATCCGCTCCGAGATCGAGTGCACCGTCTCTTGTATGATCTTCAATGATCGCAATTGCCTTTTCGCTTCTGGCTATCGCCGTCGCGTCGCGCGCTTTCCGCGCGATTTCATAACCCGAGGGTTACGAACAGATTTGTTTGAAGATGGTGCGATGCGCTCGAGGGGACGCGACCATGCGTTAACCCAAACGCGAGACTCGGCCAGAGACTCCGAGACTTTGAAGGCGAAGGGGCGGGTGCTGGGGGGCGACCGCGTCGTGGCCTGTCGCGCGACGGTTTGGGCGAGGGACCGGAGAACTGCGGAACGTGCGTAAACCCTTGCTACGCTTGGCGTTAAAACGCGAACGCCGGCGCGTCTCCGCACCGGCGTGGATCGTTAGGGCATCTAGCGACGGCGGACATCGTGGACGAGGACCTGCGGGGCTTGGCGAGGTTCTATCTGCGAGCCCGTCGCATCCTGAAGGCGATTGAGCGGATCCAGGCGCAGCGGCGACGACGCAAGGAGAGTGAGGTGGCGGCGATGCTGGCGCGGTGGGAGTGATCTCCCGCCGTTTCCTTATTGGGCATCGGCCCCGGGGGACGCTCGGCTCCGCCTCGGTCCCCCGGCCGCCCCCCACCGCTCCATGAGCGAATGGTCCTGCGTGTGAGGTCGACGGGCGGCGTCCATCGGCGTCCGGTGCAACGTAGGCTCTGTTCCTGCAGGCGCCGGGCAAGACGGAAGAGGTGACGCTGAAAGCACACTTCGGACCAGGCGATGACGGCGAGCCCGTTGTCACCATCATGAGACCGGATGAGGATTGAATCCGGCTACTTTTTCATTTCCTTTTGTCG
>JAZDHF010000189.1:0-3364 GCA_043806315.1 Planctomycetota bacterium
GGCATGGGACGAAAGGACAAACAGCCCGCCGGCTGTGCCGAAGGAGCGGTTGCCGACAAATCGGCATCGCACCAAAGTCGCGTCGGCGCCGCCGGCGCCGATGTGCAGCCCGCCGGCGTACTTGGTGGCGAGGTTGTTGCGGAACTGAACATCGTAGAACGTCGGGCTTCCTCCGCCCTCGACGGCAACACCCCCTCCTAAGGAGTCCGCCCCCAATAGCTCCAGCTTTGTGGCAAAATTGGTCTGGACGGTCAGGCTGCGAAACGTAGCCCCACCGGTGACCATCAGAATCCCGCCGCCGTTATAGTCGGGGTCAGTCGAGCGGTCGGCGTTGCCCGAGGTGATCGTGAAACCATCGAGCACCGCGGTCGCGTTCGTGCCGCTGGCGGTGACGACATGGTACGCGTTCTCGTCGATGCGTCCGTCGGCCGCATCGACGTCCCCGTCGATATCCAAGTCAAACGACGCACAACCGGGGGCATACGCCTGGCCGCTGCCGGAGTAGCATGAAGCGAACCCCGCGAGGTCCGCAATGTCGTCGCCGTTGAGGTCGCCGCTGAGGATGGTGACGTTGTTCGCCGGGTCGCGGAGGTCGCGGCTGGACTCGCCGCCGAAGAATCCGCCGTAGAGGCCCACGCCGCTCTTGAGCTGGAACGTGGCCGAGCGCTCAGGTGACGAGCCGTTGCACGGCGGGGAGCAGGTCGCGGGTTCGTACGTCCCCTTGGCGACCCAGATTTCCGTGCCGTTGGCAGTGGGCACCGCGAGCGCATTCTGGAGGCTTGTAAAGGCGTTCTGCCAGCTCGTCCCATTGTTCAAGCCCGTCGCCGCGGCGTTCACGTAGATGATGCCCGCGGGGACGCCGAGTTGAGAAACGTCGATGCGTCCAAGCCCGATTTCACGGCCTCCGTCCCAACCCGCGACCCGGACGAGATAGCAGTTCCCGACGGTTACGGGGATCGACACCGTTCCTCCTCCGCCGACATACGGTGGCCCGAGACATCCTTCGTCGCTTGCTGCGATCAAGTTCGTGTTGTCGGTGGGGCAAGAACAGACGCCGGTGCCGTTGGAGTACACGGCGATCACGGCATCGAAACTGACATCGCAAGCGCTGAACGTAACGTTCGGGTTGGTCGCCCCGGCGTAGTAGGTGTACCACACGTCACGGTCGACGGCGGCCGAGCCACTGTCCGTTGGAATCGTCGCCGGGCCGTCCCGGTTCGCGCAAGTGTTATGGAACGGCGTTGACGATGCAATGAGCGGCTGAGCGGCGGCGCAATTGTCCACCGTGGGCGGGCTGCAACTGAGTGCCGCGCAAGTCTGACCGACGTGCCAAACTCCATTGCATAGGGCCCGCGTTCTCGCCTCGACGCACGATGGCGGGCACGTGCAACACGCCCCCAGGACCGCTCCGCCATCGTCCGGAGCGATGCTCGTATTCAAGCAGAACGCCGCGTCGGCGTCCCCTGCCCCGTGGTAGACGTCCTCGGGCGCGTACCCATCGCCCATGTTCATCACGCTATAGTTGTTGCCGCCGTTGCTCTGCTTCCAGGCCCAGTTGCACGCCGTGGGGGGCAGGGATGTATCGTTTACAATTTCGATCCAGTGCTTCACCCCGGGCGTGACCGTTACCGGCGTGGCGAGTGTGGCCGAGTACTCGTACAGGTACAAGTTGCTCTCCAAAACGGTCTGCAACCTGCCTGGGGAGACTGCCTGGGACACGATGGTCGAGCCCGGGTATCCGCCCGCGTCCGTGTAAAACGTAATCGTGAACGCGTCACCCGGCCCGGGGCTGCAGTCGGCCGCGGAGTCATTCTCGTAATAGCCCCACCAGCATACATCCGTGATCGGCGAGCCATCGGGGATAAAGTCGTCGGCCGTGGTCGCGCCGCGGTCGAGATCACTTACGAAGCGGGCGGATCCGCTGACCGGCTCATGGCAGTAGGACGGATCGACCGTGCATAGGTGGCAGGGACTGGGCTGGGCGAGCTGCATGGGCGTACCCGTGCAAGCGGCGCCCAGTGCACAATCGTCAGGAACAGTGCATGAAAGACCCATGTCCGGCCCAGAGGCACAGGTGCCTCCCTTGCAGAAAATCCCGCCGACGTAGCTGCCGTTGAATGGACCGGCCTCACAGATCGCCTTCGTCATCGGGACGTGCCCGCTCGTCTCGCGCGAGTCCTTGCAGCCCGCCTCACCAACGCAGCAAGACCCGGTGGCGCAGGGATCAAAGATGCATAAAGGGATCGCTGGGGAGAGGTTTGGCGGTGCCAAGAACGTTCCGCCGATTCCCTCGCATGAGAGGATGGTCCGCTCATCGCAGCTTGCGTCGGAATGGCAACACGCGGCGAGAGGGAGCTCAGCGGCAAGCACGCGGATGCTATAGGGGCCCCGCGCGGACACGCAGGGTCGATCGACGGGGCAGTCCGCGTCTGTTTCGCACATGATCCCGCTCTGGTTAACGATGTCGGTGCGCTCGCATACGTTGGCGGACAGGATGGGCAGGTAGTATGTCCTTCCCCCGGCAAGCGTATTGAAGGTCATGGAAATGTTGTTATTGCCCGCTCCGCAGGGCACGTCGGGACAGGCATACCCTAGACTACAAATGTCGGCGCGACCGGAACCGCTAGCAATAACTGCGCCCGGGCAAGCGCCGGTCCCAGGCTCGCAGCTCGTAGCGACAAAGACCCAGTCCGCACCTTGGCGGACGGGGGTCGTTTCGCAGAAGTGGATCGTTACCCTTGCGTCAGCCGTGAGGTCAAACGCTTCCCACCAGCCTCGATCCAACTGGGTATTAAGACAGTCCGGCTCGCACGTTTCCCCGACGGGGCAGTCAACGTCAAGAGCGCAGGGCGACCCGGACACGCTGCACGTGCCCGGGTTGCTGTTGTTGCCGGTGATCAAGTAGGAGGCGGGGTCTCCGGGCGGCCCGGGCGTGATCGTCGTGGGGATCGCCAAATCGCAGCGGTTTCCGCCGGGGGAAGCGAGGGCCGGTGCGGCGTAGAGTGTCATCCGAAGCCCGACGCTTAGCAAGACCGCTAGCGTCGCTCCCCGGCTCCGCCTTGTGAGCCCGCGTGTCGATCGAAGTCCCGAAGTCCCCTTTTGCGCGTACGCTCCCATCGTCGTCCTCCGTCAGCGGCCGATTGTGAATTGGCTCGCGACTTCCGCCCGCCGAGACCAATGCAGGATGAGAATCCACCCGGCTCGGCCCCGACTACGGTCGCGGACAAGGTGCAATTGTACCGAGAATCGCGTTCGATTACCAGCCCCACTTCTCGTTTTCGCTAACGTCGGGCTTTATCGGCAGCTACGGCGCTTCCGCGGCGGCGGCAATGGCGGCCTCGGCCTCCTCGCGGAGTTGCAGGAG
>JAZDHF010000190.1:0-2803 GCA_043806315.1 Planctomycetota bacterium
CGCCACGTCCTGCGGCTGCAAATCCCGGTAAAACACCCCGTCGGGGTACACGACGGCCACGGGCCCAACAACGCACGGGCCAAGGCATCCGGTCTCAATGACCTTTACCTCATCCGTCAAACCGTGGTCGCGAACCGCTTCCCTCAGCGCAGCGGCAACCTCAAGCGATCCGGAGGCGACGCAGCCGGCCCCGGCACAAATCAGCACGTGACTCGTTGCATGGTCCATGAGTTCTTTGTCTCCACCCTACTAGCACCAAACGGTTTCCGTGGCTGATGTCGCAAAGAATGAGAGATCACGGTCCATCGCGGCAGTTGGTGGGTGTTGGGGAGATCACGAGGAGTCGGTTGTCCAGCCAAGGAATGCGATGCTGTTGTCTGTTGAACTGATCGATCAAAGGGATCAGCGTCTCTTGTCGAGAGAACTGGTTGAGATAGACGATCAAGGCGGTGGGCGTACAGTATAGTCGGCCCGGCCGGTTGAAGAATGTGCGTCGCAGTGTTCTCACGTGGGCTCCATGATAGACCGATGGAAGTTGACCCGCCAGGTCTGCCATCGCATTGTACACCAAGGCGACCAGCCAGCCGATCATCTGTAGCGGTCCACGATGGAAGCGAGGACGATGCAGGTTTGGGCTCTGCTTGTCATAGCCACACGGCACGGCATTGAGGAACTCGTCGTGCACGCCGATCCGATAGCCTTGCTCGTGGTGTTGTCGGGTGCGAAAGGTCTCCAGGACGTCCAGTGGATCTTCTTCACTGCTGGTATGCAGCGGGTGCCAGCGATCTTTTTTGGGGCCCCGCATGACTTGGCGGCAGACGATCGTACGGACGGCTTGCGATGGGTCTTCGTCCTTCAGCATGGTCGAGGTTTGGGCCAGACGAATTTCCTTTGGCGGAGCGCCCACACAGATTCCGGGTTCTTCATACGAGACAAACTCCTCTGCCGGCAAGCCTTTCCAAACTCGCACCCGGTGGGGATAACGACATGCCCGCAAGGTGACGTCCAGGTTGGGATTGTCGTCGGCCAAGTTGAACAAGGCGCGGACGTCGGCATCGGACTTGCCCGCCCCGGCGTCGAACACCGCGTGCAAGTGACGCGGCTGGCCCTGGGTGAGAACCTGCCGTGTCATGGGCACCGACACGTCGCGCAACTCGATGTTTCCTGGCGTGCCGCGTACCGTGAGAAAACGATCGTGGAGGACATCGTAGCCGTAGTACAGTTTCTCGCAACGCATGTACTTGTTGCGAGTGGTCACGTAGCCCTTGCGAATCGAGAATTTGCGGGTCCAACGGGGGATACTGTGCTCGTCGTAGCTGACCACGGCGTGCTCCCCGCGGATCCACTGCCAGGGACTGGTACGGCGACAGAAGGAGTCGACCTCGTGCCAAGTCAGGTGGCGACGCCACCCGCCGACCAGATGCCGTGACGGACACCGCCAAGCGCCGGTCAACAGCGCGAAGCCCAGGTCCTCCATCTGGTCGAGGTGGAAGATTCGCTCCAAGCCGACCACTAAGGAAAACACGCTGGTCAACAGCCCGCGCCTGAGCGACCCGTACTCGTCATCGAAGCAGTCTTCGGCCGCGGCCAGCCAGTCAAGGGCGACCGGCAACAGCAGAAAAGCGCCGGCATGCTGTGTGGAGGCAAAAAAAATCCTCCGATGGCAACGGGACGGGTAAATCCGCAGAGTCCAACCGATCGGCCAACTCAACCGCGGCGGTTTGGCTCTGCCGGTGCGAATTCGCCGCACGCGATTTCCGATCCAACCCGTACTTCTTCAGGAAGTTGTGCAACGCTACGGTCGACACACGTACGTCCCAGGTTCGTTGAATAAAGCCGATTACATCGTAGCGAGTTGCGTTGGGATTGGCGATCAGGAACTCGGCAATAGGCCCCGCATAACGAGGCAACAGTTTCCCGTACGGTCTGCCGGCCATCCGATGTGCAGTAGCTTGCACAACCTCTTTGGAGGACAACTTCTGCTGCCGCGAGGCCGTAGAGCGATCTACCCCAACCAACCGCGCCACCTGAGCGACCTTCAGTCCCACGCCACTATGCAGCAAGAAGTGGGCGAGTATCCGCAAGGAGAAGTAATCTCGGCCACATCTTTCGAGGAACCCAAACGCGGCCCGCAGCAGGGCCACTTGCTCCAAATTCAGTCTCGTTTGCTCGATTTCAGCCCCTTCGAGCCATTCAACAAACGACTGACCGTCCGTGGCCATGGCATACCTCCGCGATTGACACAGACAAAACCGCGGCAGTATAACTGTGTTGCAAATCTAAGTTAACCTCAATCTGCCACTAAACCGTTTGGTGCTAGGACATTTCTTTCCGGTGCCACACGGAAGGGCGGCGTTCGCCAGCACGCATTGGGAGGATCAGGCCGCGCAGGTGGTCATAGTCAATAGCGACCATGTGTCACTGCTTCAACTGGGGGCGCCCGTAACGCATGATGCGGGCAGTCCCGAGAGTCGCAAGGGTGGTACAGTCGCCCGCGATTAGAACAACCTCGTCATCCCGCCCGTCTCTCTGGGAACGGAGCAGATCCAACCCGACTAGCCACTTTGCCCAGGCCGTAACCCAGATGCGTGACGCTGCGGGTTTCGTGGCGGCCTCGCCGGCCGCCCGGCCACCCGCCCCAATGCCTTCTTGGCAGAAGCCACGTGAAACATCTCTTCGCTCAGGCCGTGGGCCGCCAAGACCTCCTCGGCCGAAGAGCCAACCCCACCGCGTCATGGTTGTGAACCGTGTGTACGGCAAGCCGATGGGCAGACGTGCCAACCACTCTTGCCAACGCCTCGCA
>JAZDHF010000191.1:0-16116 GCA_043806315.1 Planctomycetota bacterium
GCGTTACCGCAAGGCCCAGCGCAGCGTCTATTCCGTCCGTACGGCCGAGCACATCCGCCAACGCATCGCCTTGGACATGGAACGAGAGCAACGCGCACCCGACCGCCAGGTGACGACTCAGACCCTGCATCTCTCACGCACCGGGACCGGATAACCGCACCAATGATGCTACAGTCTCCAAAAAAGACCGAATTTCGCATCACGGGTGCGGAAGTCGGGCTAGGGCCACCGGCCGGCCTTTCCCTCGAGAAAACCGGGCGAGCTTTCCGTCCCTCCCACCGGCCGGTATTGGCGTCCACGTAACGGGGGCATTATCATCGCAAAACATCCCCGCGTCAAGGGAGCAGTGGGGTAAAAAATAAAAGAATTTTCCCGGCCCCCCGTTGGCGCAGCGGAAACACCGACGAGTGCGGGGAAGGCCCCTCCGCCGATTCACTGCGCCCCGCAATCAAAGCCCATCCGCAACAACGCAAGCGGCTCCACGCAAGGCGGGCGGCATTGCGGAGAACGGCCGGCCGGCGGAAAATACGCGCCGGGGATCCCGGAGGCTCTTGCCCCCGGACGAGCGGACGGTTCGACGGGCGAAGAGAAGGAGAGTTCCATGGCCGGTGCGAAGGAAGTCATTTTGGATCAATTGCGGAGCGGTCAATACATTCTCGAGAAGTTCACGGCGGACCTGAGTGACGCGGAGTACTTCAAGCCGCCGGTGGAGGGCGGCAACCATGCCGCTTGGCTGTTGGGTCACGTGGCCTGCTCGGAGGACTCGGTTGTTTCGCAGATCACGGGGGGTCCCAAGCGCATTCCCGAGGCCACGCATGAGCTGTTCAAGGGCGGTTCGCCGTGCGTGGCCGACCCCAAGAAGTACCCGTCCCGGAAGCAGATCGATGAGCTGTTCCGCAACAGCCGGGGGCATACCGTCGAAGCGATCACCAAGTACGACGAACGCAAGTGGGGTGATCCCTCCCCGTGGGGGAGCAAGTCGCCGTTTCCCACGATGGGGTCGATGTGGGGCATGCAGGGAACGCACCAGTTCTGGCACATTGGGCAGCTTGCGGTCTGCCGCCAAGCGATGAAGAAGAAACCCGCCCTGTTCTAACGGTTGCGGAGCGGGTCCGTTCGCAATAGTTTGAATGCCCCCCCGTCGTCGAGTATAGTAAATAGGCGGACCGGGTGGCCCGTCGGCGGCGAGCCGGGACGCGGTTGTCGAGGGCGATCGGGCGGTTTTCCGACGGATGGACGTCGATGAACGTGAAACTCATCATGTTCCGCGAGGACGGCTCTCGCCGGGAGTTTCCGCTGGGGGCGGGAGCGACGACCATCGGCCGCAAGGACGACTGCACGATCCGTATTCCGTTGGCCATTGTGTCCCGCCGCCATGCGGAAGTGGTCGTGGAGAGCGAGGGGGCGATCTTGAGGGACCTCGGGGCGGCCAACGGAACGTACCTGAACAACCGCCGGGTGACGGAAGAGGACCTTGAGGCGGGCGATCAGATC
Source organism: Planctomycetota bacterium (assembly GCA_043806315.1). Taxonomy (GTDB): domain Bacteria; phylum Planctomycetota; class Phycisphaerae; order UBA1845; family UBA1845; genus SBAX01. Next base: position 1,495 of record JAZDHF010000191.1, read on the forward strand.
GTAATCGGTCCGGTGGTCTTCACCGTGCAGGTCGACGGCGAGCCGAGCGACAACGAAATCCTGAAGATCAAAACGAAGGTGCCGTCGGGGAAAGGCGCGGAGCGCGGCGCGGCGCGGGTCGGGACGTCCAAGCACGTGTACATGTCCGATGAGGAAGTGGATCCGATTTCGGCCCTCGAAGCGTTGGCCTCCAGCGCGGACCAAACGGCGATCGACCCGGAAGAGGATGAGTAATACCGATCCCACGAATCGCCCGCGCCCCGGTGCGACTCGGAGCGGGTGTCATGCAATAGCGTTCCTATCGTTCGGGTGATGCCGGTGTGAATCCAAACAGCCCACGAAAGGATGTCGTCCGCACGGCGGTCGTGCTGTGTCTGGCCGCGGCCGGGTTGGTGGCCTTCATTCTGGGCCTGGGGGATTTCCGTCGGCAACGCAACTCGCTCGCGCAGGTTCGATGGCACGCGACCAACTTTGAGCGTCGGATCGGCGAGGGCGGGGCCCTGCCGCTCAATTTTGATCCCGAAGTTCCGCCCGAGGGACGAAAGAGAATGATCCCGCTGGAATCCCTGGACCGTCAAGCGGCGGCGAAGCTCCGCGGGAGCGACCGCCCGGTCCTCGTCGCGCAGACCGTGCCGATTTTGCAGGTCTTCGGCCGCAACGGCCGCGCGGTGATGACGTTCAACAAAGGAAAGTTCGCCGTGGAATGGATGGCTCTGCCGCGGTTCGACGCCGTGTACGCGGCGCAACAGGAGCTTCTGCGGCGACTTGCGGCTGAGAAGCCGAGCGAGCCGACGGGTCCGCCGTAACGACGGTTCCTCGACCGTCCCCCGCCCCGGGATGGAGTGGGGCGCCCTCGCACTCTTCAGGGGGGTTCGTGAGAGCGGTTGTATTTGATCGCACGCTTTCGTTTCAGCCGGATCATCCCGATCCGCGGCCCCTTGCGGCGGAATGCGTCGTCCGCGTTCATTTCGCGGGCATCTGTGCGACCGATCTACACATCCTAGGCGGTTACATGAACTTCCGCGGCGTGCTGGGCCATGAGATGGTCGGCACGGTGGTCAGCGGTTCGCCGCAGTGGCGCGGGCGGCGAGTTGTGTGCGAGATCAACTGCGTCTGTCGCCAATGCGAGATGTGTCTGTCCGGTCTGTCGAACCACTGCCGCAAGCGGACGGTGATGGGAATTGACGGCCACGACGGATGCTTCGCCGATCTTGTTGCGGTTCCGGAGCGGAACCTGCACGCGGTGCCGGACGTAGTGTCCGACGAGGAGGCCGTGTTCGTCGAGCCGTTGGCGGCGGCCTACCAGGTGCTTGCGCAATGCCCGATCGAACCGCGGATGACCGTCAGCGTCGTCGGCTGCGGACGGTTGGGTCTGCTGGTCGCGCAGGTGCTGGCGGGAACGGGATGCAGGCTTACGGTCATCGGTCGCAATCCGGCCAAGCTGCTGCTGTGCGAGAAGCGGGGGATTCAGGCCGTCCACGTCGATGAGCTGACGCCTAAGCAGGATCGCGACGTGGTGGTCGAGTGCACGGGAGCGCCCGAGGGGCTGACGCTGGCCATGCAGCTTGTGCGGCCTCGCGGGACGATCGTGCTTAAGAGCACGTATGCCAAGGCGGAGCCGCTCAACTTTGCCCCTCTCGTGGTGAACGAAGTGCGCTTGCTGGGAAGTCGTTGCGGACCGTTCGAGGAGGCGATCAACGCCCTGGCGCGGAAAGCGGTCGATGTCCGACCGCTGGTGACGAAAACGTTCCCGATCGAACAAGCCGTCGCGGCCTTCGAGGCGGTTCGCCGGCCGGAGACGGTGAAGGTCTTGCTGAAGGTCAGCCCCAAATAGTCGCGCTGTCGAGTAGACTCCGGTCATGGGGCGACGTGGTCGAAAAGCGGCGGCGATCGCGGCGGTGAGCGAGCCGACCGCGGCGCGGGAAGCGCTCGAACGTCGGTGGCGGGATCGGCTGTCGGTGGAGCCGAGGCCGGCCCTTGACAAATCGCGCGGCTTTGCCGCTACGGGACGCGGAGCGTCCGCGATTTGTCAAGGGCTGGCCACCCTCGTGACGGCGGAAGGCGCCCGTCGGGAGGCGCTTCATCGCTGGTTGCCCTACAAGCAGGGATTCTCGCCGGGGCTGGTGCGTCTGTTTCTAGCGGAGAACCCGCGGACGCCGAAGCACTGGGCGTCGCATCCGGTGCTCGACCCTTTTGCAGGGTCGGGGACGTGCGTGGTGGAATGCGCCAGGCACGGCGTGCGCGCCGTCGGCGTTGACGCCATTCCGGCGTTGGTCTTTCTGGCGAACGCCAAATTCGAGCGGGAGTTTCCGCCGCTGCCGGATGCGAGCGGGGCGTCGATGTGGCAGGAGGTTGCGGATCGCTTGTGCCTGCCGATCCACCGTGCGGCGCTGATGCTCGCGGTCGGTCGGCAACATACGACGGCCGGTCGGGCCAACCGCGGTGCGAGGCCGCTGGGAGTCGCCCTCGACGAAGTCGCGAAGATGATGCGCGATGATCTTTCCCATCCGCTGGCCTCGGCGAACCGGATAGAGGTCGGCGACGCGCGGCGGCTCACGATGATTGAAGACGGAGCGATCGGGGGCATTCTCACCTCGCCGCCGTATCTTTCTCGGCATGATTACACGCGGATCGCCGACCCGTATGAGATGGTCTACCGCTACTGGTACGGCGGGCAGGGGTGCCACTGCTGTGTCAGCAGTGGCGTCTCGAATACGAATCACACTGCTCACAGAGCAGTGGCACACGGAGGGGCGGAGCAGGTTCGGGCCAGTCTTCGCGGCCGTGGAGAGGGTGATCCGTCAAGCACCGTCGCCGCGGCTGAGGAAGCGGCTGAATGGCTTGGAAAGATCGGCCAGGAAAAACTGGCGAGTGTCGTGCGAGGATATCTCGAGGACGTGGCGCTGGTGTTACACGAATGCCATCGGGTTCTCGAACCACGCAGCGTATGTTGGATGGTCATCGGCGGGGCGAGAATCAAGGACGTGTATGTTCCGTCGGATTTGATCGTGGCCGAGCTCGCCGAAGGATGCGGGTTTCGCGTGGAGGCGATCCGCGTAGCGCGCGATCTTGTCGGTTCGCCGCGCAAGTTCGGGCGCCTCGGACACGTCGCCCCGCGGGAATCCTTGCTGGTGATGAGCCGAGGGTGATGGTGCGCGTCAATCCCCCGCCGCCTCACATGGGGTTCCCTTCATCGGGGCGGGCGCGGAATGCGTCCAGCGCCCCGCGGGGGATGACTTTGGCCGAGAAACCGCCGCCGGGCTTTTCTTTTCGCGGGCATTCGCTATTCTGATGGCGGCATTCCGTGGCGGCGTAGCTCAGCTGGTTAGAGCGTGGGATTCATAAACCCAAGGTCCCCGGTTCGAGCCCGGGCGCCGCTAATCCCCATTCCCGCTTCAGAATCGCGGGAAACGCCTTGGCTTGCACGGTCTCCTGGATGTGTCACGTCGCGGCACTCAGCGTCGCCTGCAACGCCCTGCGAGCCGGCGCGAGAGGCTACAGCAAGGAAAGCTCTCTTGGCGATGAGGCCGAACGGTTGATAAGAGAAGAGTGAAGTGAGAAGTCAGAAGATAGAAGCAGACGCCCTCGCCGGGTGGCTTTCTACCCACTTCTCTCTTCTGACGTCCTGCCATTCCCGCTACGCGTCGTCGAGGCAATCAATGGCCGCGAAGCGTTTACCCTCCAAGAACTCCAACGACGCGCCGCCGCCGGTGGAGATGTGGGTGACGCGGTCGGCGAGTTTCGCCTTGTCGAGGGCGGCCGCACTGTCGCCGCCGCCGACGATCGTGGTCGCACCGCGTTCCGTCGCGTCGGCGATCGCCTTGGCCATCGCTGCCGTACCACGATCGAACGGCGGAACCTCGAACACTCCCATCGGCCCGTTCCACACTACGGTCCTCGCGGTGCGCAGAACGTCCGCGTAAGCCTTGACCGTCGCCGGGCCGATGTCCAATCCCATTTTGTCGGACGGGATCGAGTCGGTGCAAATAGCCGTGGTCACGCCGGCCTTGATCTCGGATGCAACGACGGAATCGACCGGAAGTCGGAGCCTGTCCCCGGCGTCCGTGCGTAATCGCCGAGCCGTGTCGTACAAATCCGGCTCCACCAGACTCTTTCCGACGCCCGCCCCATCCGCGGCCAGGAACGTATAGGCCATCGCCCCGCCGATCAGGATCGTGTCGCACTTGGTTAACAGGGATCGGATGACGCCGAGTTTGTCCGAAACCTTCGCTCCGCCGAGCAGGCAGACGAACGGTCGCTTCGGATCGCTCAGGGCCTCACCGAGATATCGTAACTCGCGCTGGACAAGGTAACCGACCACGCGCGGTTTTCCGGCCATCAGCTTGGGTACCGTGAACATGCTCGCATTGTCGCGGTGGCAGGTGCCGAAGGCGTCGTTGACGTACACGTCGGCAAGCCCCGCCAGTTCCGCCGCGAAGGCGTCCTTCTGTTCTTTGAGCTTCGGCTTTTCGGCGGCCTTCTTATCTTTGATCGTCTCGGCCTCATGGAAACGGAGATTCTCCAACAGCACCGCCTCGCCGTCGTGCATCCGCGCGACCCGCGCCACAACCTCCGGTCCCACGCAATCCGGCAACAGCGCTACGGATGTCCGCAAAAGCTGCGTCAACCGTTCGGCGACGGGCCTGAGCGAATACTTGTGCTTGTTCCCCGGTTCCTCGTCGGGCCGGCCCAGGTGGCTCATCAGAATCAGCCGCCCGCCGTCGGCGAGCAGTTTTTTCACCGTCGGGAGGGCGGCCTGAATGCGGCGGTCGTCGGTGATGCGCCTGCTGCCATCAAGCGGCACGTTCAGATCGAGGCGCACAAGAACGCGTTTGCCGCGAGTGTTCAACTGGTCGACGCTTTTCTTCACGGTTTTGGTCCTCGACCATTCGCTAACTGACGATGGGATGCTACGATTTCGGCCCTTGCCGTCCCGAACCTCGCGCCTGCTTCCCATTGATCGGCTCGATTCGCGCGATGTGAACCGGGTCCAGGTAGGCGTTTCGTTCGGGCACCTGGTCTGCGCCGGCGTCGAGCCCGATGACCACCTCGGCGCGGCTTAGAAGCATGAAGTCAGGGTGATGAACGTCATACGACGAGCCGTCGGAGATAAAGACTCGAATCGGAACGAATGGATGCTTGTGCAAATGGGCGCGGATTTCATCGGGCTTCATGGCAGTGTCCTCCTATACGGTGGCGACTCTTGCGATCAAATCGACCGTCCGGCAGGCGTAGCCCCATTCGTTGTCGTACCACGCGACGACCTTGACCATGTTGCCGCCCTTGCTGGGCATGGTCATGGTGCTCAATCCATCGACGATCGAGCTGTGCGGATTGCCGATGATGTCGGAACTGACCAGCGGCTCCTCGCTGTATTCCAGGACGCCGCGGAGCTTCCCCTCGGCCGCGTTCTTCAAGGCCGCGTTGACTTCCGCCGTGGTCACCGATTTCTTCAAAGTCGCCACGAGGTCCACCACCGATCCGTCGGGCACGGGAACGCGCATGGCGAACCCGTTGAGCTTGCCTTCCAGTTCGGGCATGACCTTACCCACCGCCTTGGCCGCTCCCGTGCTCGTGGGGATGATGTTGATCCCCGCCGCCCGCGCCCGACGCGGGTCCTTATGTACCAAGTCGGCGACTTGCTGATCGTTGGTATACGCGTGCACCGTGGTCATCAGCCCCTCGACCAAGCCGAACGACTCATGGAGCACTTTGACCACCGGAGCGAGACAGTTGGTCGTGCAACTGGCGTTGGAGATGCACGTATGCGCAGGCGACAGCTTGTCGTCATTCACCCCCAGCACGACGGTCAGATCGGGTTCGTCGCCGGCCGGGGCGCTGAGGATCACTCTCTTCGCGCCGGCCTTGAGATGGTCCCCGTATCCCCCCTTCTCACTCTGACGCTTGGTGAAGACGCCCGTGGATTCGAGCACCACCTGGACGTTCAGCTTGCTCCAGGGCAGGCTCGCGGGCGCCTTTTCGCTGAGCACCTGGATCGACTTGCCGTTGACGATCAAGGCCTTGTCCGCGGCCTCGATCGTCCCCTTGAAACGGCCGTGCACCGAGTCGTATTTGAGAAGCTGTTTGAGGGTCTTCGCGTCGCTGAGGTCGTTGATGGCCACGACCTCGAACTCGTTGGGTCGTTGGGCCATCACCCGCAACGCCAACCGACCGATCCTTCCGAACCCGTTGATTCCAACCCGAACGGCCATTGTTCTTTGACTCCGCCACAACTACGCACTTTTTCAGCCAATCGACCACCCTATCCGGGGGTCACGATCCAAGCGGCTACGCTACGTCGGCAGGCTGGAACGGTCAAGCCGGAGCGAGTAGACCCTTAGGCGTGCGCCGGGTGGGACCGTCGTGCAACCGGGGTCGCCGAACGTGAGGGCTTGGCAACGTGCCGAGTTGACAGTGCCAAGTTGGCGGTCCGTGCGCGGTCGCACGCCGCGTGCGTCCGGTACTTGTACGCAAATCAAGCCCCGTTGCCGGTTTATGTGGTGTATCGGACGTGACGCGCGGTGGCACGGCCCTTGCCTTCCTGCCCCTTGGATCGCCGCCGTTGGGGCGGCGTATCACGGATGGATATGCGGCGGATCCCACCGCCGCGGAACAATCAGAAAGGGGTGAGGAATTATGTTGCTCGAAAGGATGTGTCCGACGCTTCCGTTCGGTGATCTTCGTCGGGAAATCGACCGACTGTTCGAGGGCGTCACGATCCCCTTCAACGGGGGTCTCTTGCACAGGCCCGCGGTGTTTCCCGCGGTGAACGTGTGGGAGGACGGCGACTGCCTCTATGCCGAGGCGGAGCTGCCCGGCGTCGACCCGAAGGAGATCGAGATCGAGGTGGTAGGCAACGTGCTCACTCTTCGCGGCGAGAAAAAGCAAGAACGCGAGGAGGAGGGCCGAGGCTTCCATTACGTCGAACGGCGCTACGGCGGGTTCAACCGGAACATCGAGCTGCCCACGTCGGTGGATTCGGAGAAGGTCAGTGCGGCGTACAAGAACGGCGTGCTCACGGTGACCCTCCCGAAGCACCCGGAATCGAAGCCCAAACGGATCGCCGTGCAGAATGTGTAGTTGATGCAGGCAGCAGGCCACGCCCTCTCCCCTCCCGGGGAGAGGGTAGGGCGAGGGGGGTTCCGGACGCATTCTTAGACTGGAACTCGAGTGATCCGCCGTACCGCAGCGAGAGCGTTATGGGTCTTGGGGTGACGGCACACTCGTTGCGAACACGCACCTTCACGTGTCTTCTTAGCGGCCCACTGCTGTGCGCGGGCTGCGGAAACGACGAGGAGTCCGCGCCGAGTGCTGCTTCGCCGCTGTCCGCCACGAAAGCGCTTTCAGTAGCGCCAACAGGGGTGGAATCGACTCTTGCCACAGGCTGCTTGAGTCTCTGTCCCGAGATACCGGTGTCCCCGGATTCCGGGTCGAATTCCCGACGGCGGCGAAGGGAATCAGTCGATCTTCACGTCGTTGCGGTGGAAACGCGTTACAACGTCAGGATCGGGCAGCACCGGCACCCCGGCTTCGTCCTTGCCCGCATAGTCGATCAGCGACAACACGTAGCGGATGCTGTGCAGGCGGGCGCGCTTCTTGTCGTTGGCCCTCACGATGATCCACGGACTGTAGCTGGTGTGGGTCCGGCTTAAAACCAGTTCCTTGTGTTTCGTGTAGGCATCCCACAGTTCCTGGGCCCGGCTGTCCAAGGGACTGAGCTTCCATTGTTTCAGCGGATTGTTTTTCCGCGATTTGAAACGGGAGAGTTGCTCCTCGCGGGAGATGGAGAACCAGAACTTGATCAGGACGATGCCGTCTTCGACGAGCATGTGCTCGAATTCCGGGACCTGCTGCATGAAGCGTTCGTATTCCTGGCGCGTGCAGAAACCGTTGACGGGCTCGACAATGCCGCGGTTGTACCAGCTTCGGTCGAAGAAGACGATCTCGCCCTTGTTGGGTAGTTGCTTCATGTAGCGCTGGAAGTACCACTGGCCGCGCTCTTCCTCGGTGGGCTTGGGCAGCGCAACGACGCGCATGGCGCGGGGATTTAGGTGTTCGATGAATCGGCGGATGGTTCCGCCTTTGCCAGCCGCGTCGCGCCCCTCGAATAGGATCGCCAGCCGCCTGTCCTCCTGCTGAATCCACCGCTGCAACTTGACCAATTCGATTTGCAGCAGTTCCAGCTCCTTTTCGTACTCGATCGCCTCTTTGATCTTGCTCGCCCCGATTCTTGGGGAGCGCAGAGCTTGGATGAATGCCCGGCGGGAATGGAGCTTGGCCATTTCCTCGCTGCCGAGATAAAGACCGGCGTCGCCGGAAACGGCTTGCGGCATTGGGGGCGACGGCGCCAGCGCGCCTTGGAGAATCTCCAGGCCCGTTTGCGCCAATGCATCGCCGCCGGCGGACTGCTCTTGAAGGCTCAAGTCCTGGCTCCGATTCATGGTTGTGTCGTTCACCAAAACAACTCTCCAGATGGAGTAGCGCATTCCCTGCCGCGGCGGACGCCTGGTCGGGATGTAAGGTATTTCCCTAGCGTATCGGAGGTTCCGCCGCCTCGCTTAACAGTAACGATTCAGCCGTCCAGCAGCCCGTGGTGAAAATCCCTGGAAACTGCGTATTCAGTAGCGCCAGTAGGGGAATTATCGACTTTTGCCACAGGCTGCCGGCGCTGCGTCAGTCCTAATTCGAGAGGTGGTTTCTGAATAACGCCGCGAAAACCAGCGGCGTTGTACCCCTCACATCACCGTGGACGGAGCACTAGGCGCCCCCGGCCAGGGTCAGCGTTCGGTCTGCGATCCCGTTGGCATCGCAATACGCGACCAGCATCCCCACGTACGAGGTCGGTACCGGTTTCAGCTTCTGCAAACCGAGCCTCCACTGAACGGCCCGGATCGCCCCCTCGTGCGGCCCTTCGATCTCCACGAACAACCCGATCCGCGGCGGTTCGTCCAGTTCGACCCGACAGCCCCCCACCCGCCAACTTTCCCGCCGTTTCTGATAGCACAACATCGAAACGAAGCCGAGCTGTTCCAACATCCGTGCGGCGGTCTCCGCGTCGTTCACCCCGATCTCAAGTTCCTCGCGCGACTTGAACGCCGTTGCCAGTCGTGGTCCCTTAAAGGTCAATGTCGTGCGGCCCGCCGAGCCGTCGAGCGGAGCCATCGACCGAAGACGCAGCCCGCAACCTCGCCCGCGGAGCGACCCATCCGGTCGATCGTAGATGTGATTCGTTTCGAGCACCGTCTCGATGAGGCTTGCCCCGACATCCTTGAGCTTCCGCCGCACCGGCTCATGCGACTCGACCCGCAATTTCAGTTCCGTCTCAACGGGCATGGTCCTCGTGCTCGCCGTCGACTCATTCGACAATTGACACTTGTCCTGAGCTTCGAAGGATTCGACAATCGAAAATTGAACCCGCTCCCTCACGGTCGCGGCTCTGATCCGCGACGACTCCACACGTGCCCTACAGCAAGATGTTGACCAATCGCCCCTTCGCTACAATCACTTTGCGAATGGGTTTCCCGCCGATGGCGGCCACGACTTTCGGATCGGCGAGCGCCAGCGCTCGAATGCCGGCCTCATCCGCGTCCGCGGCCACCATCACCCGCGATTTAATTTTCCCCCCGACCTGCACCGCGATCTCGATCTGCTCGTCGCGGGCCAGTTTCACATCGAACGCCGGCCAACGCTCATAGGCGAGCGTCGTGCCATGCCCCAGCCGCGACCACAACTCCTCCGCCAGGTGCGGCGCGAACGGCGCGAGCACGAGCACGAACGACTCCAGCACCGCCCGCGGCCGCCGCGTCATCGGCGTCATCGCGTTCACGAAATCGAAAATTGCCGCAATGGCCGTGTTGAACTTCAGCGCCTCGATGTCCTCCGTCACCCGTTTTGTCATCTTGTGCAACGCGCGGAGCGCGGACGGATCGGGTGGGACATCGGTCATCGCCCCGCTAACCTCACCCGTCCCTTCATCCACGAACAGACGCCAGATTCGCTGGCAAAGCTTAAACAGGCCCGGCACATCCCGCGTATTCCACGGCTTCGAGGTCTCCAGCGGCCCCATGTACATCTCATACAGCCGGAAGGTGTCCGCCCCGTACTGGGCGATGATCTCGTCCGGGTTGACCACGTTTCTGAGCGCCTTGCTCATCTTGGCGACGACGCGTTCCACCGGCTCGTCGGTGTCTTTGAGCACGAACCGGTCGTCGCCGCGCTCCTCGACCGCATCCGGGCCGACCATCATTCCCCGGCGGTCGCGATACGCGAAACTCTGGATCATCCCCTGATTGAACAGCTTTCCGAACGGCTCGCGCGTCGATACGAACCCGAGGTCGTAGAGCACTTTGTGCCAGAACCTGGCATAGAGCAGGTGCAGCACGGCGTGCTCCGCCCCGCCGACGTAGAGGTCGATGGGCATCCAATACTTCTCCGCCTGCGGATCGCAAAACCGCTTGGCATCTCGCGGATCGATGAACCGCAGGTAATACCAACACGACCCCGCCCATTGCGGCATGGTGTTCAAGTCACGCCGATAGCGCTTGCCGCCGCGGGCCACGACGGTCCACTCCTTTGCTCGGCTCAGCGGCGGCTCGGGGAGCGACGCGGCATCGTCCGCCGACGGGGCCGGTTTGAACTCCTTCATCGGCGGCAGTTCGACCGGCAGCTCGTCGTCGCCGACGACGATCGTCTCTCCATCCTCTCCGTGCAGCACCGGGAACGGCTCGCCCCAATATCGCTGCCGACTGAACAGCCAGTCCCGCAACTTGTAGTTCACCGCGGCTCGACCTAGTCCCCGGCTCTCCAACCAGGCGGTGATCTTCTTTTTCGCATCCTCCGTAGAAAGTCCGTTCAGCACGCACACTCCGCCGGGAACGCTGCGTGTCGTACCCGGGCCCGGTGAGTTCATGGCGTGTCCGTCGGCGATAAAGGGTTCGGCAAACACACCTGGATCCTCAGCGAACACCGGAAGCGCGACCTGCTGGATCCAACTCGCATCACCATCGAGCACCGCACGGGCGTCTTGCCCGGTCACACCTCCGAGCACGCCGGCGGACGAGACGGCCGACCGCATCAGCCGTTCCGGAAGGTCGCTGCAGCCTCGACGCGTGCAATAATCTCGATCGAACGCACCCCGTCGTAATTGGTCGCGTAGCCACGCGTCATCCGGTCGGACCACAGGTACGATCGGCAGCCTGAACTGCTTGGCGAATTCAAAGTCCCGCTCGTCGCTTCCCGGTACGGCCATGATCGCCCCCGTGCCGTAACCCATCAGGACGTAGTCTGCGATCCAGATCGGAATCCGCTCCGCGTTCACCGGATTGATCGCGTAGGCCCCCGTGAAAACGCCGGTCTTTCCCTTGCTTTCCGCGGTGCGGGTCATATCCGACTTGCGCGTGGCGGCCTCGACATATCGTGCAACCTCGGCGCGAAACTCCTTCGTCGTGATCCGCTCGACCAGCGGATGCTCCGGCGCCAGCACCATGTACGTCGCCCCGAACAACGTATCGGGCCGCGTGGTGTAGATGCGGATGCCGTCACCCGGTGTGCCACTGCTCTGTGAGCAGTGGTCCGGGTGCCCCACCCCTTGGGGTGGGGGAATGAGTGGAAAGACCACCTCCGCCCCGACGCTCTTCCCGACCCAGTTGCGTTGCATCAGTTTGATCGGCTCGGGCCACTCGAGGCCGTCTAGATCGGTGAGCAACCGCTCCGCGTATTTCGTGATCCGCAACATCCATTGCCGTAGCGGCCGGCGAAACACCGGATGCCCGCCTCTATCGCTTCGACCTTCGTTGTCCACCTCTTCGTTGGCGAGAACAGTGCCAAGCGCGGGGCACCAGTTGACGGCCACGTCGTCGATGTAGGCCAATCGTTGCCGGTCGATGACGCGGCGCTTCTCGTTTGCGGATAGCGAAGCCCACGGTCGCGGTTCCGCTCGACCCTCACCCCGACCCTCTCCCTGCGCGGGAGAGGGAGTCAGACCCCTCTCCTCTTGACTGGAGAAGGCAGGGTGAGGGGTGAGATTCGCGTCAACCGCCCACCGCCCCGACTCCATCTCGGCGACCAACTCCGCGATCGGCCTCGCCCGACCGACGACGGCTTGTCCGTCCGGCCCCGTCCAGCGGTGCTCGTCGTCGTACCAGCTCTCGTACATCCGCGCGAACATCCACTGCGTCCAGCGGTAATACCCCGGCTCGCACGTCGCCAGCTCCCGGCTCCAGTCGTACGAAAAGCCGAACATTTTGAGCTGCCGCCGGTACATCTCGATGTTCTTTTGGGTGGTGACGGCCGGGTGGACGTTGGTCTCGATGGCGTACTGCTCCGCGGGCAGCCCGAAGGCGTCGAACCCCATCGGGTGCAGCACGTTGAACCCCCGCATCCGCTTGTACCGGGCCACGATGTCCGTCGCGCAGTACCCGATCGGATGACCGACGTGCAGCCCAGCCCCGCTGGGATACGGGAACATATCCAGGATGTAGAACTTCGGCTTGCTCGCGTCCGCCCCCGGCTCGCCGGGATTGAGCGTGCGAAACGTGGCCCGCTCCTCCCAATACCGCTGCCACCTCGCCTCAATCGCCGCGAAGTCGTACCGACCGCGTTTTTGTTCCTGCTCCACAGCCATAGGCCGCGTACTATATCAGAACCGCGAACGTGAGGGAGCGGGCGGACCGGTGTGCAAGCGACGGGTCGGTCCGAGCCGCGCCCCGGGCATGCCCTTCTTCGAGCACTGGCGACAGTCGCCACGTCCACTACGATGCAAGGGAATGCCGACACCGAACTCCCCAAAGAGACCCGATCGTTATCGACTCTACGTCGACGAATCGGGGGACCACACGTTCGCCAACGCGGGGTCCTCGAACCGGTATCTCGCGTTGCTCGGCGTCTGGTTTCGGCAGGACGAGGAGTACGACGCCTTCGCCGAGTCGCTGGTGAAGTTTAAGCGTGAGGTTTTTGGGCCTAGCCCTGACGACCCGATTCATCTTCACCGCAAGGACATTTTGCAGCGACGGGGACGGTTCGGGGTTCTCAACGACCCGACTCTCCGGACTCGTTTCGACGACGGACTGATTGACCTGATCCGTTCAGCCGCGTTTCGTGCAGTCTGCATCGTAATCGACAAAGCAGCCCATCAACGTCGGTTCGTCGATCCGATACACCCCTACCATTATTGCTTGGCGGCGTTGCTCGATCGCTATTGCGGCTGGCTCAGCTATAAGAACGCAATTGGGGACGTTCTCGCCGAATCCCGAGGGCGCACGGAGGATCGGCAACTCCAAGAAGCGTACGCTCGGGTCCACCACGGTGGAACGTCCCGCTTTGGACCCGGTTTTCACGCTCGCACGCTCACCTCGAAAGACCTCAAGCTGAAGCGTAAGAGCGACAACATCGCCGGGCTCGAGCTGGCGGACTTGCTGGCGCACCCCGCTAAGACCGAAGTGCTCTTCGAACACCACCTTGCGGACGCCGTCCGGCAAGGGTTCGTTCACGAACTTCACAAACTGATCAGGGAGAAACTACATCGTGACGACGCCACGGGAGGCATTCCCGGGCATGGTACGCTCTTACTGTGAAAAAAAGGCCCACTCGCGTGGACCTTTTTTCGCTGGCCCTAACGGACCATCCACCTGCGGACTGCCGCATTACCCTATAGTATCGGGTCTGCCGAGGTCAAAGTCAAGCGACGATCCGTTCCGTAGAGCCGCTTGCGTTGTTGCGGATGGGCTTTGATTGCAGGGCGCAAGTGAATCGGCGGAGGGGCCTTCCCCGCACTCGTCGGTGTTTCCGCTGCGCCAACGGGGGGCCGGGAAAAATTTTCTTATTTTTTACCCCACCACCCCCTTGACGCGGGGATGTTTTGCGATGATAATGCCCGCGGGTTTGATGGAGAGCAATGCCCGCCGGTTTCATTCATGGAAAGGAGTCCCTGCCCATGCGTCTGTTTACCACCGATTCGCTGTTCCCCTGGGACAAACTGCCGGACAGCCCGGACTTGACGGCGCTGCGCTTCCTGCTGAACCTGCTGCCCGATCAACGCCTGCTGGCCGCCCTTCGGGCCTATCGCGGCAAGGGACGCAACGATTATCCGGTGCGCGTGCTGTGGCGGGTGCACGTGACCCGTTACCTGCTACGCCATGTGACCATGGAGGCCTGCCTGTCCGAGCTGGGCCGCAACCCCGCTCTGCGGCGTGTGCTGGGCATCGAGGATGGGCAGGGAATCCCGGAAGCCTGGAACATGAGCCGTTTCCTGGAGGTCCTCGGGCAGAAGCAGCACCTCGACTCTGGCCTATGACAAGGCGGCCGACGACTGCAAGACCCATGAGTTGCTGCACGAACAGCAGATCAAGCCCCTGATCCAGAACCGCTGCCTGTGGAAGCAGCAGAGCGAGCAGATGCTGCCCGGGCACGATGGAAACAGCAACGTGGTGCACGACGAGTCGGGGACGCTGTACTGCTATGACACGGTCTCGGCGGCGCCGGTGAAGCACAAGATGGCCTACATCGGCTATGAGAAGAGCCGGGGCACGCTGAAGTACCGTTGCCCGGCCCGGCACGAGCAATGGAAGTGCCCCAGTGACACGAAGTGCAACCGAAACAGTTGCTATGGCAAGACGGTACGGGTCA
>JAZDHF010000192.1:0-16120 GCA_043806315.1 Planctomycetota bacterium
TGCCGCCGACAGCTTGGTTCTCGATGGGGGTAAGGGGGTTTTCTGCGCGTACCCTGCCCAACTTGTGCACAACGCATCACGGCCGACGCCCGCCCAGCCTCAGCCACGTCCAATCGGAGCGGTATGAATAATCCGGGCTATGCCGCTTCGCCGCCGGCGGATTCTCGCCATGAGCCTGGTGGGCGGCCCGCGGCCAAGCGCGTCCCCGGTAAGAGGACGCCGACCCAGGCCGCAAAGCTCTTGCGCATTCGTCCCTGCCTTGCCATCAAGTTCTCCCTCTTTCCGGCCCGATGCTCGAACACCCACGCCCGGCTGCTCAAACTCCGAGTCGTCAATCCGTCGCTCTGCAATTCCCAAGCCACTGAACCAGTTTCGTCAATCCTTTCGCCCGGACCTCTGCCGAACCTCCGGGCGCCGGCGTTGGGTTGGCGACACGGGGCCGTGCCGGGTACAACTCGCGCCGGTTGGAGGTTCCCGCGATCCCGTTCGCGGCCCGGCGCTCGCTGTTCGGCGCGCGGCATAGTCGGTGACCCGGGCGACCCTCGGGCCGTCGTGGTGCACGGATGAGAGGCACCCGGCGATCACCGCATGGGCATTCATAAGGAGACCGATCCTATGTTGAAACACACGCTTGCCACGGGCGCCTTGGGCGCTGCTCTTTTCGCCACGACGACGTTACGCGCGGAGCCGATCATTCTCCCCGCAATGTCCGAGGCCACGAAGGAATGCGTCAAGTGTCATCAATCGGAGGACCCCGGCATCTACCAGCAATGGGGCGAGAGCCGTCACTTCCGAGCCAACGTCGGATGCTACGAGTGTCATCGGGCCGCCAAGGGCGAGCCGGACGCCTTCGATCACTTCGGCCGACTCATCGCCACTATCGTTTCCCCGAAGGATTGCGGCCAGTGCCATTCACGCGAGGTGGGCGAGTTCGCCGGGTCCCATCATTCCAAGGCGGCGAGGATTCTCGGCTCCTTGGACAACCGCCTGGCCGAAGTCGTCGAGGGCAACAGCGGCTTCAAAACCGAGGGGTTCCCCGGCGGCAACAGCGCCGCCGCGGTGAGCGGTTGCTGGCAGTGTCATGGGTCTGTCATCAAGGTACTCGGGGACGGCAAGCTCGACCCCGCCACCTGGCCCAACACCGGCATCGGGCGGATCAATCCTGACGGCTCGGAGGGTTCATGCACGGCCTGCCACGTGCGGCATCAGTTCTCCGCCGAACAAGCTCGACACCCCGACAATTGCGGCAAGTGCCACATGGGCCCCGATCACCCGCAAAAGGAAATCTACTACGAATCTAAGCACGGGATCGCCTTCCTCGCCAACAAGGACAAGCTGAATATGGCCCGCCCCAAGTGGATCGTCGGCGAGGACTATCACCTCGCCCCCACCTGTGCGACCTGCCACATGAGCGCCGCCAAGGACCGACCCGTGACCCACGACGTGGGGATGCGCATCAGTTGGAATAACCGTCCAGCCGTTTCCATTCGGCCCGAAGTCTCCGATGCCAAAATGGGACTGGCGGGGAAGGACGTTCCCTGGGAGAAGCGCCGCGACAACATGAAGAACGTCTGTCAGAACTGCCACAACAACCAGTGGATCGACAACTTCTATACGCAGTATGACGCGCTCATCGAGCTCTACCACGCGAAGTTCGCGAACCCAGGGATGGAGCTGATGGCCCTCGCCAAGCCCCTGCTTCGCCCCGCGGAGTTCAGCAACAAGCTCGATTTCGTCTGGTATGAACTATGGCATCACGAGGGCCGCCGCGCCCGCCACGGCGCCTCCATGATGGGCCCGGATTACACCCACTGGCACGGCACCTACGAAGTCGCCAAACGTTTCTACGCCGAAATGGCGCCGGAATTACAGGAGTTGGTCCACGAAAATCTCGAAAGCAAAGATTCCGCGAAGATCGAAGCGGCCAAGAAGCTCGAAGCGAAGCTCCGCGCCGTCCTGGATTCAGAGAACCACCGCTGGTACGACAACAAAATGGACCCGGCGGAGGCCGAACGCCGCAAGAAAGCCGCCGAGGAATTCAACGCCCGGTACAAGAATTAGGTGAATGCCCGCGACTTCGCAAACGCAATCCGAGCCGGGAGCGCAAGCGACCGGTCACCATGGCGGGAGACGCCGGGAGGTCGCCGCCCGCCGATAGGACTCACGCCACCAGTTCCTCGCAGAGCGTGCCGTTGAACCGATGCCGCAGGCGTTGCAGGATTTCCTTGTGGATTTGACTGACGCGAGATTCGGACAAGCTGAGCACGTTGCCGATCTCGGCCATGGTCATTTCCTCGAAGTAGTAGAGGACCAGCACTAGCCGTTCCTCGCGCGCCAGGCCGCGGGTCAGGTAATCGGTCAGCAGCTCGCGAGACACCTTCACGGCCGGGTCTTGCCCGCGGGTGTCGTGGATATCCCAGGTGTGCGTCGCGCCGGGCTGGCGACGCTCGCCCGACAGCTCCATGGCGCTGAAGTGGACTTCCTTCCCGAGCTGCGAGAGCCGAGACAGGTAATCGTAGCGGTCCAGGCTCATCTCCAGCCGTTTGGCGACCTCGGCCTGCGAGGGCGACAATTCCAAGTCACTGCCCAGGGCCTCTTTCACGAGCATCCGTCTCTTCTCGAACGTCCGCACCGTCCGGCTCTGCGGATCAAGGCTCCGCAGCCAATCCATCACCGCCCCGGAGATTCGTTGCTGACAGAACGTCTCGAACTTGGCCTTCTTTTCCGGGTCGTAGGCCTCGACCGCTTCGATCAGCCCATCGAACGCCGCGCTGCAAATCTCATCGTACGAGACCTGGGCCGGGAGTTTGCGGGACAGCCGGGCCGCATGTGTCTGCACCAACGGGCTGTAGTGGACCACAATCCGGTTCCGCATCTTGACCGCCCGGGTCTTGAGGTAGCTTTCCCACATCTGCTCGATGGTCAGCTTCTTGCTCGGCATTCTCGATTCTCCTCGAAATAAGAACGTCGCTGGCGCTCGCTACGCCGCGCCCGATGTCCGCGCCACGGGCCGATTCGTCAAAACAGCCAAACTCCACATATCGGTTAAAATAGGAGACTTGGGTAGTTTCGTCAAACTTGGACGGATAACTTGATAAAATCCGCCTGTTCGCATCAAGCGGTTATGGCCGCTTCTACTAGTTATAGGACTAACCGCCTTGCGTGCGGAATGGTCGGGAAACCGTTGGAGAGCATGCGCATGATTCACCGGCCTCCCCTTTGGGAGGGGACGGGCGCCCCAAACAGTTCCTCCTCGAAGCGGCGTTTGGCATCGTCCCAGAGGCGGGCGGCTTCGTCGCGTAGGCGGCGGGCTGCGTCACGGCGGCGGGCGACCTCGGCGGCGATCCTCTTTCGTTGGCCCTCGCTCAAAAGCGGTAGGCGAACCCCGCTAAGTTCTTCTCTTACCAAGCGGTATCGACTGGGAGTTGATCCACGACACTTCGAGTAAAGAACCCGTCGGAAAACGCGGGACCGAAGGATCCACATCGCCACGTCTGGGTCGTAACGCCCGTTGGCCCGAAGGACTAGGAACTCGGGTGAACAGACCGTACGGGCTTCGCACTCGCGCGCAACAACGATTTTGCCATTCAGCAACGGCGGTCCAAGGCGTGCAATCAAGAGGTCGGCCTTGCGGGTTGTGAAGAACGTACCGACAAGTTCTTCGCCGGCGATTCGGCGCGGGTTTGGAGGATCTAGAGGCTCGTTCCCGAGATCGTCGATGCGGAGGCAAGCCCATAGCTTCTTAGGCGCAGATTCGGCGGGCGTAATCTTCTCGTCGATTACGTCGAAGACCTCATCTAGCGGCAAAGATGCGTCATGTCGGAGCCTCGCCGCTGGCGAGTTTTCGAGGTATCGCTCGGCGTTCAGAGGTCCGTCAAGCGACTTCCGTCGGATAGCGCCGACGCGGCGCGGCTCCAATGACGTTGACTTTAGCCCGATGATTTCCAAGACAATGCCGTCGAGGTCGACGAGGAGGGATTCGGCCTCCTCCAGCTTCCGCCGCCGCGCCTTGCGGGCGGCGTCGAATGCAGCGACGATTCGGCTGCGATCAGGCTCGGGGACGAGTGGAAATTCGAGTTCGTCGACGTCCGCCAGGTTCGTTCGCTTTTGGAGGCCACCCTTTTTCACACGCTGGTAAAGCTGAGCGCCGAGATTCGTGAGGAACAGCTGGAACAAAAAGCGCGTCAGCGTCTGATCTTCGCTCTTAGGCACGAGAATGCCTACCGCTCTGTTTGCGGTGGCGGGCGGAAACCCCTCCGGTACGATGGCCTGGTTGCCGATCGATCCCATGATTGAGAAGAGCAGGTAGCCGGGGCGGATGTGTGAACGAGAAATCGTCTCGTAGTATCGTTGCGTCACGTAGACGGGATCAGCTGCGGTAATGGTCCCGTCCTGCAAATCCTGGGCTCGGAGATACCGAACGCCCTCAGCGGAGTTGTGGACGATCTCTTCGTCCGGCAGACGATTGTGGTCGCCGTCCCGAACGTGGAAATAATCTCGCACGACGGCAAGCGGGAATGGGGTTCTGTGGAGCCAACCCGCCGCCGAAAAGAATGTCGGGTCGAGTCGGGTATGGATATTGCCCCGCCGAACAGCAAAGCAACCGCAGCGTGCGGCCCGTTCGGCGGGGCTTAGACGAAAAAAGGTTCGGGCTTGTTCGCGAAGGCCCGGTACTGCCCGAGCACGCCCGTGTTCGGCACCACCCGGCGGGTCTTCTCCTGCCATTCCTCTTCGCCCGTCCCCGCCTTGGCCGCCTTCTCGAACGTCACTTCGACGTCGAACAAGTCCGTGGAATGGACCTCGACCTTCTTCTTGCCGTTCTCGCTTTTGACGCTCACCCGCTTTGTTGGGCGGCCCGTGGCGTCGTAGCCGATGTTCACGGGCGCGGCCATGAAGATCGCTTCGTCGTCGTCGGCCTCCTCATCCTCGCCGCGTTTGCGGACAAAGACCATGCTCGCCTTGACCCCGGTGCCCGCGTGTTGGAACGCCTCCTGCGGCAGACTGACTACGGCCAGAAGTTGGAACCGCTGCAAGAGCCACTCGCGCACACCCTGCAACGACGAGTTGGTCAAGATGCCGTCGGGGAGCACGATCGCGGCCCGGCCCGTGCCGGGCTTCAAGAACTGCCAGACGCGCTCGCAGAAAAGGATTTCGGTTTTGATCGACGAGCGGGGCTTGATCGACTTTTTCCCCGACTTGGCGTCGCTGCGCTCGTCGGCGTCATCGCCGCCAGTCGTGCCGCCTTTGGCGATATACCGGAGAAGTTCCCACCCCTCCATATAGCCCTTGCCCTTTTCGGTTTCCTTTACCACGGCGCCGAAGGGCGGGTTGGTCAGGACTAAGTCGAAGGCGCTGGGCTTGAGTTTCCGATTCTGTTCGCGAAGCTTGTCGAACTTCTCCAACGCGTCGTACCCGGCGACGTTTGTATGTCCGTCGTCGTGCAGAATCATGTTCATCTTGGCGACGCGGGCAATCTCGTCGTTGATCTCGATCCCGTACAGGTTAGCCTTGGCAAAGTCGTGCCAGTGGCGGTACGCGGCGTTGGGGTCGTCTGAGAAAGTCTCCTCGGCCTCGTGGCGCACGCGGTCCATCGCGTAGAGCAGAAACCCTCCGGAACCGCACGCCGGATCGAGGATACAATGTTCCGCTTCTGGTTTCATCATTTCGACGGCGAACTGGATGATCTCACGCGGCGTGAAATACTGGCCGAAGTCGCCCTTGAAGAATCCATCGAGGAACTGTTCGAACGCAACGCCCTTGGTGTCCAAGTCGGTCTTGTTGAAGTTGATGGCTTCCAGGTGACTGACGACGGTGCGGAGCGTGCCGTTATCGATCTTGATCGTGTCCGTGAATACGTCTTCGTCGAGTTTCTGTGCCTCCTTGTAGAGCGCCTTGATACGCTCGGCGAGCTTGGAGGTCGGCTCGTGCGTCTTGATTTGGAACTGGTACGGTTCGCCGCGCTTCCGCGGGGCCTGTTCGTCGCGAATTTTCACGAAGATGATCTTGCAGAACTCGCCGAACGCGGCGGGCGGCGACAGTCGGCCGCCGCCCCAGAGCGTTTGGTGACACTTCTTGATCGCCGCGATCAGTCCGCCCTTGCTGACAGGCTTGATGTCTTCCCAGTCATCGCCGACGCCCCTGCGGAAGCGCCATTCCTGCGGCTTACCGTATTCGCGCGGCAAGTCGGCGACGATGTTCGCTTCGCGTTCCAGGACGCCGTATTTCTCGGAGAAATCCAGCCAGCGCCGCGTTGAACCGGCCACGACACCGACGTACGACGCGCGTAACTTCGCCCAGGTGCCGTTTCCGCAGACTTGTTCCACCTTCTGGGTGAACTCGGCGTCGCTGATTCCGTCGCGGGCGCACTCGATCACGGCGAACGGCCGCTTACGCTCATCGTCGCGGAACACGACCAAGTCGGCCGCATCCTTCGGCGTACGGTCAGGAACGGTGACTTCGACGCCGATCCGCTCGACGGCGTACCCGTACTTGTAGACCAGTTCGGCGTAAAGCTCGGCGCGGACCTTCTCCTCGGGGTCGGCGTAGCGTTCCGTGTGGTTCACGGCAACGTACGTGATCTTCTGTTGTTTGCCCTCGCCGGACAGTTGAATATGGCCGTTGTCGATCGCCTTCTGCAGGTAGGTCATTGCGTTGCCTTTCATCATGGTAAGGTGCGGCGAGTTCCACTTTTCGCCCAAAGCGAGGGACTGGGTACCGCCGCCGAGGGTGAGGCGGTATTATCGGCGCCGTTGGCCGGGAGGCAACATGGGGTTTACAGAAAGCATCGACGGTGCTGAGGACGAAAATCCCTGCGTCAACGATGAGCATAGTGTCGGGTGCGGCTTGGGGCAGGCGACGAGCATCACGCGCCTGACGATCCGCTGGCCTGACGGTTCGCAAGCGGAGGTTCCCAACTTGGCGGCGGGGTCGATTTACACCATTCAGCAGGGCGCCGGTGTCGTCCGCAGCGAGCCCCTCCGCCCGCGACTGTGACCTGCGTTTTGACATCCGTCGATCGGAAGGCAAGAATGAGTTCAGGAGAGGGTGCGAATGGCCGTTCAGGAAGAGCAGGCGAGGTCGTGACGGAGCGTTGAGTCGAAACCGTTATCGTTTTGGAAGGCCTTTGGCCATGAAGATCGAAATACTCCGGGCGAAACTGCACCAGGCCTGCATCACCCAGGCAGACGTGGACTACGAGGGAAGTCTGGGCATCGACATCGAGTTGATGGAGGCCGTAGGGATGTATCCCTACGAGAAGGTCCTCGTCACCAACATCAACAACGGCAGCCGCCTGGAGACCTACGCGATTCCCGAGCCGTTCGGCTCGCGGCGGATGGTCCTCAACGGCGCCGCCGCCCGCCACGGATCCGTCGGCGACCGCATTATCGTCATGTCCTTCTGCTGGCTTGACGAGTCCGTGGTCCGTGAGGGCAAGCACCGGCCGCGCGTCCTTCGCCTCGACGAGCGCAACGAGCCGATCCGTCGCATCCCCCCCGCCCCCACCACCGAGGAAATCGCCTCGATGCTGGAGGGGTAGCCCCGGAGGCTGACATTAGATGGGGTCGTCCCTGAAAAAGTCGCCGTCAGCCGCCGCGGCACGGACCTGGACAGAGTGAACCATAAGAGTCTGCGATCGCTGTCGGGCTCCGGAGCATTTCGTTCACGCTCGACTCGTTGGTGGAGCCGTTCACCGGCGTGGCCTCGGGCCGACCCGCACGACCCACTCGCCGTTGCTGGGCTCGACATGGATGGTCCGTCGTCCGGCCAAGACCTCATCGAGCATGAAGCCGACGGTCGGGCCTCGCCAACCGCAGAGCAACTCCACCTCCGCCGGGTCGTTCGGTTGGCCGACGGTGCGGTGGCGGATGAGATCGCGCAACGACTTCTTCGTCGCCACCAAACTGTAGGCCAAGTCGTAGTCCAAGCAGTAGCCGCGGACCACGGCGGTCGCGAGTGCGACCAGAACGGCCTCGCGCGGCGCTTCCACGTCGTGCGGCTTGGCCTCCGGCCAGTCTTCCGCGGGAGTCTCCATCGCCTCCCGGACGATCCCCCCGAGGGCTTGGACGTTCTTGTCGCTCATGTTCAGCCCGCGCAGTTCGCGCAGCTCGGAAAACGAGGACAACCCATGCCGGGCGATCTCCACGAGAAGATGGTCCTTCAGAACGACCCGCGCCGGGCGATTGAGCGTCTGGGCGAGTTCGTCGCGCCAGAGCAGTAGACGCCGCGCGACGGCGAGTTGCCGACCCTTGAGAATGCTGACTCCCTTCACCCGCCGCAGCTTATCCTCCTCGACGCGGGCATAGAGCGACATGTCCTCGAAGCGTTGGAACTCCTCCTCGGCCCAGGCGACTCGGTCCGCGCGGACCAATCGCTCGTAGAGTTTCCTGCGAACGGCGAGCAGGTAGCTCACGTCCTCGGCCGCATAGCGCAGTTGGGCCGCGTGGAGGGGACGTTTCCGCCAATCGGTGAGGGTCTTGGACTTGTGCAAGCGGACGTGCATCGTCGACTGGATCAACTTCTGCAAGCTCAAGGGGTAGTCGTATCCGACCAACCCCGCGGCCACCTGGACATCGAACACGCGGCGAGCGACCGTTCCGGTTCGGCGGACGGCCATGGCGAGGTCCTCTTGGCCGGCGTGGACGACCGTCTCGACTTGCGGGTCGCAAACCAGTTCCCAGACGGGCTGTAGGTCGAGCTTCAGAAACGGGTCGATCAAGAGGACGGAGTCTTCGGTTGCAAGCTGGACCAGACACACTTCCGGCTCGTAGCGGTCCTCCATGACGAACTCGGTGTCGAAGGCGAAGCGTCCCTCGGCCCGCGCCCGCGCGCAGAACTCGTCGATCTGCGGCTGCCGCTCGACGACGATGCTCTCCGGACTACCCGCCCCTTGAGGCATGGGCGAGAATGGTAACCGCGACCCCGCCCAAACCCGAACGCCAAGCCCAAGCGGCGGGACAGTCAAAACCGTCCCTTCGTCCCTCCGTGCCTCCCCCCAAATCGACGATCGCCAATCGACAACTCCAAAACCTCCCTCGCCCCCTTCACGCCTTCCAACCTCCAACCCTTGAACCTTCCGCCCCGCCTCGCCAGGCGCCGTGTGAAGGCCCGACGAAGCACCCGATCGTCGTGTTGGAGCAACGATACTCTTTTTCGCGTACCGAATGTCTTGTTCCGACTCGCCGGTGACCTAAAATAAGCTTCGTGACAGGACACCTGCGCCAGATTTACGAGGACGACGACCGCCCCTGGGTAGACCTTCTTCAGGTTTGCGAACGTGGGCACAAGATCACTGCCTTCGGCAAGTCACAGCCTGACGAGATGAAGGATTTTTGCCCGCATTGTGGGGCAAAGACACTGGTCGCGTGCCCGAAATGTTGCACGGAGCTCCGGGGGCATAAACACATTCCGAACGTGATCTACAACGATGCTACAACACCGCCAATGCACTGCTCGAAATGTGGGGCCGACTTCCCATGGACTGCGGAACTTCAAGCCCAGAAAAAGGCGGGCAGCAAGCGCACTTCGCTCGATTCGCTGTGCATTCTCTTGCAGCGATTCCCGCTCGTTGCGCGCCAGTTGCGAAGCCGCCACGACTCACGCCCGACGCTCGAGATCGAAGACGAGTACGACGTTCAGGACTTGCTACACGCGCTTCTTCGAACCGAATTCGACGACATCAGACCTGAGGAGTGGACGCCCAGTTATGCCGGCGGTTCCTCGCGAATGGATTTCCTCTTGAAGAGCGAACAAATCGTCGTCGAAGCGAAGAAAACGCGCAAGGGAATGCGCGACAAGGATCTTGGAGAACAACTCATCGCTGACGTAGCGAAGTACGAGCGACACCCGGACTGTCGTACCCTCGTTTGCTTCATTCATGATCCGGAGAACCGAATCGGCAACCCTGCCGGTCTTGTGGCGGATCTGGAGTCAAGAGGTAAGGATCGACTTCAAGTGCGGGTTATAATTGCGTAACCTCTGAACAGAGGTCGCCGCGAATGAGGCAACGTGCGGTGCATGCCCCGCCAGGCCGAGCGGCGCGGCGTTCCTGACGGATGGATCGCCGGATGAATGTTGACGTGTTCCTCCGTGACGCTACGCAGGTATGAGGATGCAACCAAAGGAGCTTTCCCATGCGATACGTCGATGGATTTGTCTTACCCGTCCCGAAGAAGAACCTGAAAGCCTACTTCCGCATGGCGCGGAAGGCAGGAAAGGTCTGGCGGGATCACGGGGCCCTCGAGTACCGGGAATGCGCCGGCGACGACCTCGATGTGAAGTTCGGGGTTCCGTTTACGCGAAGCGTCAAGCTCAAGCCCGGCGAGACGGTAGTGTTCTCATGGATCGTGTTCAAGTCGCGGGCCCACCGCAATCGCGTCAACGCCAAGGTGATGAAGGACCCACGGCTTGCGAAGATGATGGACCCGAAGGCCATGCCCTTCGACTGCAAGCGCATGGTCTACGGCGGCTTCAAGCTTCTGGTCGAGGCCTAGCCCGCGCAGAAAAACTCTTTACGCGATCAAGACCCTGTAGCGTCACCCCTTGTGGGTCCCGGCGAATATTGTTTGCGCCGCCCACGAGGGGTGGCGTACATTGACCCCGCGCTCGCGCTTGGGGTTCGGATTGACCTTCGACATTCCGCATTCACAATTCCCCATTCCGCGCGATCGACGACCTCGGTGATGGTGGGCATGTCCAGGGCTTCACCGGCCTCCTGGAGAAGTTCCAACCCTTCCTTCCCCATGCCGCTGAACGAATAGGGCGACGAGCGCGGCTTGAAGGCGCCGCCGCGGAGGATCGACGCCCCGGCGTCTTTGACGGCCTGACCGACGCCGAAAAGGATTTCGCGGCTCTCGATCGCGCACGGACCGGCGACGATGTTCACGTGGGGACCGCCGACGCGCTGGACTTCGTCGTCGGTCACGCCGGCCTTCATCACGACGATCGTGTCCATACCGCCGTGTCTCCTGCCTAAACTCTCTGTCGGCGGGGCGGCGCGAGGCGTAACTTCCGTGCACGCATGGACTTAGATACGCGAACGAAGTCGCTACTATACCTGAAAGAGCCTGTCGAGTCAAAGATGCCCAATCCACCGGCACAGCTTTGTACGGCATCCATGATACGCTCGTAACCTGTTGTCATTACCTAGGTTACGATCCGATCGACCCTGACATCGAGTGAATTCCACATCGTTGACATCGACGCTGAGTTGGGATAGAAACGAGGACGTTCACGGGAACGAGTCTGTAGAGTGTTTGGCCGTGGGAAGAGGGGCGCTCGCGGCCCGTTGGGAATGCGGCTTCTTGAGCCGTGGCGGACTTCCGGGATCGTAGCTAGGCTCCGATCCCGGAAGTTTTTTTACGATGGAAGTGCGCAGCATGGGCTCCTCAACAACAACCACGGCTCGACGTGACAAAAGCGTGATCCAAACCGCGCACGCTGTGGCCAACCGCCGACTTTGTCGCAACCACTACCGCCTTACGCTGCGCGTTGCGAGCTTGCCTCCCGCTAGCCCGGGACAGTTCGTACACCTTTGCCCCGACTCGTACAACGCGGAGGACCACGGTGCGTCCGACGAACGTTCGCGCAGGGACTGGGTCGGCGCGTTTCGTATGCCCATGCTGCGCCGAGCTTTCAGCATCGCAGGCCTGGGGCGGTCGCGCGACGGCGTGGACGTGGATGTGATCTACCGCGTCGTCGGAGCGGCCACGGGTTGGATGGCGACGCTACGCGAAGGCGATCGCGTGAGTTTGCTCGGCCCGTTGGGTAACAGCTTTCCCATTTCGGATCGCAAGTCCGTTTCCTGGCTCGTCGTGGGAGGCGTCGGTCTGCCGCCGATGCTGTGGCTGGCCGAGGCGCTGCACAAGAGTGATAAACGCATCGTGGCATTTTGCGGGGCACAAGCACACGACCTCCTCGCCCTGACGCTCGAACCGGACGCGCCGCCGGACGCGAGTGCCATAACGGCGACACCCTCGGCAAGGGAGTTCGCTCGCTGCGGCGCCGACGTGGTCCTTAGCACCGACGACGGTTCGCTTGGGTATCGGGGCTACGTCGGATCGGCGATGGCCGCCTACCATCAGGCCAATCCCGTCGCCGCCGATGCGCTGGTCGTCTACACCTGCGGCCCGGAGCCGATGATGCGCTTTGTGGCCGAGTATTGCGTGGCGCGGCGGATCGAATGCTACGTCTGCGTGGAGCGTAACATGGCCTGCGGCACGGGGATGTGCCAGTCGTGCGTCGTGCCAGTCCGTGACACCTGCGACCGCGACGGCTGGTCCTACCGCCTCTGCTGCACCGACGGCCCGATCTTCGAGGCCCGCGACGTTCTCTGGGAAACCCCAAGGTGACTGCCGATTTGTAATTGACGGTTGCCGACTGGACTATGGGTATCGGCCTCGCCATTGCCCACGGCCTCGCCCAAGTCATCGGTGCGACCATAACCGTCGCCTCCGAACTGAACAAAGGGTCGAGTTTCACTGTAACCGTTCCTAGTCCGTCGGACGGCGTGACGCCGCGGACGTAGGCCGCTTTTTTTCTTTTTTTTCTTGCACTTCTGCCCACACCTTGTTAAAATTCGACCCTATCGGATGTCAGTTGGAGAAGCCGATCGAGCCGGCGCGGCAACGCCGGGTCGCCCCGGGGTTTGCGGGAGCGACGTTGGCCCTGCCTTGGCTCTGTTGCAATGTGCGTCGAACGGAGGGTGTAGGTCACACCTCGATTCGTGAAAGGAACGGGAACATGAGAGCACTGGGTTCGTTAAGACTTTGGTTGGTCGTCGTAATCGCGGGTGCCATCGGAACGATCGGGGGCGACGTATCCCCCGTCGCGGCCGACCCGCAACGTTCCTCCGTAGCCGTTCCGTCAGTGGCGGACGGTGCGACGGATTCTCGCGAATTGCAGCCCGAGCCGGCGACCGTGACGCCTGGGCAGACGGCGCCGCGCGAGTGGTACATGTTCTACTTCAAGGAGCGCCGTCCGCTAACGCTCGACGTTTCCAGAATCGCTGTCTTCCACGGAGGGAATGTCGCAAGTGAAGACATCCGGCGGCTGGGGCTGGCGGCGTTCGGGCTGGACGATTCGGACGTATCGCCTTCGGTGATTCACGGGCGGTCGTTTGTCGCCACGAAACCGGATGTGCGAAGCTCGGAACGGATCGAGTCTACGGTGGGGCAGATTGCCGCGGGTAACGCGGCGGACTTTGTTTCGCCGGTGTTTGTCGGGCTTGACGGCGGTCCGCTGGCGGTCACCCCGCGCATCCTAGTGCGTTTCCATGACCAGGTTCCTGCCGCGCGGGCGGAGGCGATCCTGGCCGAAGTCAATGCGGGCGTGATCGCAGACCGGAACTGGGCCGGGATGAAGGGGGCCTTCCGGGTGCGGAGCAACTCACGCAACGGGATCGAAGTGCTGGACACGGCCAACCGCCTGGCCGAGCTTCCGGAAGTGCGCTGGGCCGAACCCGACATGATGTTCACCGGGCGCGGCGACTTGATCCCCAACGACACGTTCTTTGGCATCTGCTGGGGGCTTCACAATACCGGGCAGTCGGGAGGCACCCCGGACGCCGACATGGACGCCCCCGAGGCGTGGGACATCAGCATTGGCGATCCGTCGATCAAAGTGCTGATCCTCGACGTGGGCATGCAGCAAACACATCCTGACATCAATCAGGTCCCTGGAAGGGATTTTACGAGCGAAGCCCCCGGTACCGGCGGCGGGCCCGTGAACGCCTGTGACAATCACGGGACGGCTGTAGGCGGTTGTGTGTCGGCGATCATCAACAATAATCTTGGAACCGTCGGGGTTGCGCCCGGAACTAAAGTAGCGTCCGCGCGCCCCTTCATCAGCAACATCCCCTGCAACGGCACCTGGTCGGCCCAGTATAGCTGGACGGCCGACGCCTTGGCGTGGGGGGAGTCGATCGGGGCACGGGTAAGCAACAACAGCAATTCTTACGGGGGCGAACCGTCCTCGGTAACCAACAAATATCAGGAGACGCGTGACGGCGGGATGGTCCACTTTGCCAGCGCGGGCAACGACTCAGCACCCATCAGCGGTTACCCTGCGAAGCTGCCGACCGTGAACTCGGTCGCCGCCATGGAGCGTCATGGGAACCGAGCATCGTTCAGCAACTACGGCCCGGACCTGTTCATTTCCGCCCCCGGCCAGGGAATCGCCACGACCGACCGCACCGGGAACAACGGGTACGTGGCAGGGGATTATGTGCTTGTCGATGGCACGTCGTTCGCCTCGCCGTATACGGCGGGCGTGGCGGCTCTTGTCCTCTCACACACGTCATCTCTCTCGCCGGGCGCGGTCGAGCAGATCCTCGCCGAAACCGCCGTGGACCTGGGGATCCCAGGGTGGGATGAGGACTACGGATGGGGGTTCGTCAACGCCCACCTCGCTCTGCTGGGTGGTCCGCTTTTTGACCAGGGACCGGATGCGACCGGCGAAGACATCGCCTCGAACATTGACCGGACGGACATGGCGCCTAACGCCGTCGTGGCGGACGACTTCGTCTCCGACGGTCGGCCGATCACGGCCGTCCGCTGGTGGGGTTCGAATCTGAGCCTAGGCGCCGCCGCGACCGCCGCCGCAAATTCCGCGGACCAGGCGTTACGAACGCGCTCGGAGCAGCCCACTGGCGCCAGAGGCGTTCCGCTCGGAAGCACGATTATCAACCTAGGGGCCCAGTCGTTAGCCCAGATCCCGGAGGAAGTGCGGAGTCGCGGCGTCCAGCACTGGAATGGCGGCGGTTTGGGAGGGACGGCAGGGCCGGGTTCGGTCGTATACGACAATAGCACCCCCATCGTATCCTACTTTCCCCCGGGGGTCGGCGTCATCCTTGGCGACGATATGCTCCTCACCGCAACGGCGTCGGAGTTGGTCGGCTTCGATAACGTCCTCGTCCTTGCCGAAGCGGGCGCCGATTACGACGTCACGATTGAGCTTTGGACCGACGACGGTTCTGGAAGGCCGTCCGCGATCATCCCAGGAACCACATGCACCGCTTCCGCGCTGCCCGCGGGAACGACATGGACCCTGGGATGTGGCGTCGCTCCGGGGATCATGCTCTCTTCGCGGGTGTGGATGATGCTGACGTTCTCCACGCCCGACGCCGGTTGGGTGATCACCGAGGCCGCCGAGGTGGGGTTCACGGATGACTACTTCTGGTTGATTCCCCCGGGAGATGGTTACTGGTTCGGCGGGACCCCCTACGCGGGGTTCGCCGGGAGGATTCTCGCTGCAGTCTGCGGCAACGGGATCGTTGAAGGCGCCGAGCAGTGCGATCCGCCGGACGGGATCACCTGTGATAACAACTGTCAAGTCATCCCCAACCCGCCGATCGACGGGTGGCTGGTCAGCTTCCATGAGCCGCTGACCCTCGGAGGCCTTCCCTCGCCGCCGTTGGCGCTCTATTTCTGCGACGCCACGATCGTGACCGTTGCGGCCACGTCGTTTGCAGCTTGCGACGCGCACCCCGTTCGGCGGTATGACGTGGATCTGGTCGATTGCTGTCTGCTCCACTCCTACGCCGACAGCCGCAACGGTTTGACGCCCGGCCAGCCTGGTGCGTTTCTAGAAACTGAGTGCTTCAACTACGACATCGACATCCAAGCGGTGATCGGGCACGAGTTCGTCGACATAGGCGGAGTATGTACGGAGGTCGTGACCGGCAACACCGCGACCATCCCGTTCTGGGGATGGCACACTACCGGCACCGAGCACGGTCTGCGACCGGCGTTGCGGAGCATGGTCAGCATGTCCGGTCCGGACTGGCTGTACGGACCCTGGGCGAACATCACGCCGACCTGCTCGGCGCCGAACATGGCGTTTCAACTGCTCACGGACACGAGCGGCAGCAGCGGAGACTGCAATGACAACGGGAGACCCGATGTCTGCGAGAGCGGCCCGGATTGTCAACCGAACGGACTGTTGGATGAGTGCGACATCGCCGCCGGCACCTCGAAGGACTGCAACGGAAACGGAATTCCCGATGAATGCGACATCGCCTCCGGCGCACCCGACTGCCAACCCAACGGAATCCCCGACTCCTGCGAACTCGTGGGGAATGATGCGAACGGGAACGGCATTCCGGATGAATGCGACCCCCCGGGGA
>JAZDHF010000193.1:0-13772 GCA_043806315.1 Planctomycetota bacterium
GAGCTCCTGGGCGTTCCGATGAAGATCATGGCCCCAAGGAAGACCTGGTCCGAGGGCGAGGTGCCGCATAGTGACGGAAAAAACGCGTAGACCCTTGTATTACAGCATTTTCTGCACAAGGGTGCGGAAGTTGGGTTAGCAATCGGCAATCCCCTCGTCCCTTTGTCCCTCCGTCCCCCGTCGTTTCGGCATTTCGACGTTTCGGCGTTTCGAGCTGTCCCTTCGTGCCTCGATGCCTTTATGCCTCAATGCCTCTGGCGCAGTGCCATAGCGTGACACTACACGAAAAAACTGTACTCGCAAAACGAACCCATTTGACGCCCTGGCTTTACAGACTCAAGTCCCGCCGCTTTGGCCGTCGCCCCCTCACCCTGCCCTCTCCCCCAACGGGGGAGAGGGGTCCTGGGACGCACTCTAATACACTCGCGTCAGTTTCGACCCCGGGTAGTAGAAGCGGAGGATTTCGGCGGCGGGTTTGCCGGATTGGGCGAGACCCTGCATTCCCCACTGGCAGAGTCCCAGCCCGTGGCCGTAGCCTTTGCCGTTCTCGAAGATCACGTCATCCCCGCTGACCCGAATGCGGCAGTCCGTGCTGCGGATCACGGTGGGGCCGACGGCGAGCCGGAAACGCTCGGCGAGGATGTCGTGGGTCGTCCCGCTCGATCCGGTGATTCGCAGGGAAATCAGTCGGCCGGAGGGGGTCTGTTCCAGGGGCGTGATGTCCGTGATCCGGCCGAGGACGGCAAGTTCGGGATAGCGCTCAAGAAGGCGCGACAGCAATTCGTCCGCCTTGAGACGGACCGGGCCCCAGCGATAGGTGTCGCCCGGGGCGATCTTGCAGTAGTCGCATTTGACGCCGCCGCGGAGCGGGGCGGCGTCACCCTCGGGGCCGAGAAGGGCTGCGGACTGGGACATGCCGCCGCAGGCGGCGCTGTAGTACGTGCAGAAGAGCCGGTCCTCGTCGTGATCGCGCCAAGTGAGGACAATGCCGCGAGTGTAATCCGCGGCCTCGGCGGCGCGGCGGCCGACGGCGTCGCCGCGGACGCCGCGATACACCTGCGAGCCTTGGGTGGCGGAGACGTCGAACGGCGCGTTCGGGCGGCGGCTCATGTGATAGAGGACGAAGGTGCGGGCGACGATCGCCTGGGCGCGGAAGGCCTCGGTCTCGAAGGTCGGCCACACCTCGTTGGCGACCACACACGCGACGTAGCGATCGAGGTCCAATTCATTGACGACCTCGAGCCCGGCGTCGTCGACGGAAAGGTGGATCGCGCCGGGATAAGCGACTTCGGCGGACCACTGTCCGTCGTTTTCGAGCGACACGCGGAGGGCGTCTCCGTCGGAGGGGCGTGCCGTCACGCGCGGCGCGGACCAGGAGGCCCCGTGGATACGAACCACGCCGCCATCGTGCCAGGCGATGACACCGTCCTCGGTGAATCCGTCGGTGGCGCGGGCGGCTGATCCCTCGAAGAGGGTCAGGGGTCCGTCCGCGCGGAGGCGGACTCGCGGGGCGTCGGAGGCGAGCAGAACGCGGACGTCGCGGATCTTCGGGACGGCGCCGGGAACGGATTGGGCTTGGGTCGGGCCGGCGGCGAGCGCGGCGTGCACGCCGAGTGCGAAGGCGAGGGCGATGCGGAGGGTTGGGGTCGGGGTCGGCCAAGCGATGACGGGGAAGCGGCTCATGCTACGGCCTTTCGACCGCGGGGCGCAGCCGGTCCCGGCGCGCCGGGATCAGCCGAGCGTGCGAAGGGTCAATCCGAAGATCGCCAATTGCCGCTTGATCTCGACCAGCGAGGTCTGCCCGAAGTTCTTGATCGCCAGGAGTTCAGGTTCGCTGCGCTGGATGAGTTCGCCGAGGGTGGCGATGCCCAGCCGCTGGAGGCATTTTCGCGAGCGGACGGAGAGTTCGAGTTCGGCGACGGGTCGCCTCAAATGGATGGAGCCGTCGCTGGAGGCCGCCCGGATGAACGCGGGAACGACGGGCTGCTCGACCGGTTGCAGCGCCTGCCCGAGCTTCAACCCTCTCTGGGTGAGCATGGCCTTGATCTCGTTGAGGGAGGTCTCCCCGAAGTTCTTGTAGCCGAGAAGCTCGACCTCGGTGATCTTGAGCAGGTCGCCGATGGTCTTGATGTTCATCTGTCGGAGGCAGTTGCGGCTTCGGACACTCAACTCAAAATCGGCGACGGACACGTCGAGGACGGCGTCGCGTTGTTCGCGTTCGCGCTGGGTCTGCTCGTCGAAGACCATCCCGAAGGAGCTTTCAACGGATTTGAGGAACTGTCGGGCGCGGGGGTGATTGGGGTATTCGTCGAGCACGCTTCGGAGCAGGCCCTCGGCCTCGAACAAACGACCGTCCTCCTCGTAAAGGAAGGCTAAGTTAATCAGGGCGTTGACGTGGGCCGGCGGTTTGGCCGCACAACGCTCGTAGAGATCGGTGGCCGTCTCCTCGTCGCCGCCGAGATCGCAGAGCACCGCGGCGCGGAAGGCGGCCTCGCAATGATCGGGGTCTTGTTCGAGCAAGGCTTGGTAGGCCTTCAACGCCCCCTCGCGGTCGAAGCTGAGCTCCCGGAGATAGCCTCGCAGGAAGGTCAACTCGTTGCGGGTTTCGTTGGTCGGCTTGATGGCTTCAAGGCCCCGGCGGGCTTCGTCATGCCGTCCGGTACGAATCTGATCCGCGATGGATTCGAGCGTCGCTGTCATCGTCGATTACTCTCTATACCCACGCTTGTTCGTCCCGAGGCTGGTGCGGTTGCAGGAGTCGGGTAGGACTGCTTAGCAACGGACGCCGGCCCGGATGACCGGGTCGTCGTGACGGCCCGGTCGACGCGAACGTGGTAATCTAGGGGCGAGTGGGGCGGATGGCAAATCGGCGCCGCCGAGTTGCACGCCCGCACCACGACGAGAGGCTAGGCGGGAAACGCAGGCCAGAGCTTGTCGGAGGGGGGAACCGAGGCCTACAATTCCATCGCGAGGTCCCCATGTGCCGACCCAACGCGAAAAATTTTTCGCGATTTGTTCCGTCGCTTGCACGAGTTTCGTGTTGTTATGGTAGGTCGCCCGTGCGTCGGGGCACCATCCTCGTCCTCATAAGGAGATCATCATGTTCGCAGCGACAGGGTTGATGTTGTTGGCCACGGCCGCGGGCGGCCTTCCCCCATTTGACGATGTTGTCGTGGAGGAGACTCAGGGCTGCTCGGCATGGGAACTCCGACCAGTAGCGTCGCCCGGACGTCTTACTCAGCCCGAGATGGTATATGACGCGACACGTGGCGAGAGCGTGCTCGTAGCTTGGAGTATTGAAGGGACGAGCTTCACGCACACTTGGGAATGGGACGGACGAGAATGGGCGCCGCGCGTCGTAGCTGGACCCAGCGCACGATTTGCGCACTCGATAGCGCACGATAGCCGACGAGGCACGACCGTCCTGTTTGGTGGGTACTCGCTCAACGGTACCCGCCGGGGTGACACTTGGGAGTGGGATGGAAACACATGGACCAAACACGATGTGCCTGGCCCTCCCGCCCGTGCCGCACACGCGATGAGTTACGATAGTTGGCGAGGAGTGACCGTCCTTTTTGGTGGGTGGGGGGGGCAGTATTTTGGTGACACTTGGGAATGGGACGGACGAACCTGGATTAATAGAAAAGTGCAGGGCCCGACGCCTCGCTGCTGCCACACCATGGCCTTCGATCTTCGACGTGGCGTCACGGTGTTGTTCGGTGGCTCCGTGAATAGCGATCGTATGGGAGATACATGGGAGTGGGATGGGTTGACTTGGCGGGCGGTTTCGACGTCCGGGCCCCCGCCGCGTGAGCGCCATGCAATGACGTACGACCGGGTGCGCGGGGTGAGCGTGGTGTTTGGTGGGTTCGGTAACGCGCGACTGGGAGATGTCTGGGTGTGGGATGGAGTTCTCTGGATGCAACTACAGGCGCCAGATGGGCCCCGACAGCGATACGACCATGCGATGGCCTACGACAGCAGGCGCGACGTGACGGTCGTGTTCGGCGGCGAAGCCGAGACCAGACTCGACGATACTTGGGAACTTTCGAGTTGCCCGGTCGATTCCGACGGCGACGGCGTGCCCGATCTGGAGGATGCCTGTCCGAACTCCGATCTTGCCGAGACCGTCGTCATAGGTGACTGTGACAGCGGCGTGGCGACCCACCTGTTCGACGACGGCTGCACGATGGCCGACCGGATCGCGGAGTGCGCCACGGGGGCGGGCAATCATGGGAACTTCGTCGGTTGCGTCACGCAGCTCACGCACGACTGGGTCGATGAAGGCGTCATCACGCCGCGTGATAAAGGCCCGATCCAGCGCTGCGCGGCCCAGGCCGACGTGCCCCAACCGCATGTAACCGGCCGGAACCTGTCGAAGGGCGAATCGACCGCGCCCACCGAGACATTGCGGCGTCGATAGCGGGCGGTTAATCTTGTCAGCGTGCCCGGCCATGCGGCACCGCGCTAACGCTTGGGGTTCGGATTCACGCGGTTCGCCGGGGCCTGGGCGGTAAGATGGAGAGCGACGATGATGGATGCCTTGTTGGATCGTTTCTTGCGGTATGTGAACGTCGAGACGACGGCCGTCGAGCAGACGGACAAGTATCCGAGCTCACCGGGGCAGCTTGAGTTGGGGAAGATGCTGCTCGGCGAGGTGCGGGAGCTTGGGATCAGGGACGCCGCCGTCGACGAGCACGGGATCGTCATGGGCACCGTGCCGGCCACGGTCGAGGGCGCGCCGACGATCGCGTGGATTTCGCACATGGACACCTCGCCGGAGTTCACCGCGAAAAACGTCAAGCCCATCATCCACCGCAACTGGGACGGAAAGGACATCGTCCTTCCGGGCGATCCGTCGAAGGTGATTCGCGTCGCGGAAACGAGGGGGTTGGCGGAGCTTGCGGGCAAGACCCTCATTACCGCTGACGGGACGACGCTTCTGGGAGCGGATGACAAGGCCGGGGTGGCGGTCATTATGACCGCGGCGGCGCATTTGATGGCCCATACGGAAATCCGCCGCGGGCCGGTCCGAATCGTATTCACCTGCGATGAAGAGGTCGGACGAGGCGTGGACAAACTTGATCCGAAGAAGATCGGGGCGGCTTGCGCGTATACGCTCGATGGGGAATCCATCGGCGAGCTGGACAATGAGACTTTTTCCGCCGACCTCGCGGTCGTCACGATCACCGGCCGCAATATCCATCCCGGACTGGCCACCGGAAAAATGGTAAATGCCATTCGACTGGTGGGACTATTCCTTTCGCGAATGCCCTGGCAACGATTGGCCCCGGAGACGACGGCCGATCGAGACGGATTCCTGCACCCTTACGTCATCGAGGGCGGCGTGCACGAGGTCAAGATTCGGATCATCCTGCGCAGCTTCGTCACTGCGGAGTTGGGCGACCACGCCCAGGTCCTCCGAACCGTTGCGGATTCGATCCTCGTCGAGCACCCCCGCGCCAAGATCGACATCGAGGTCAAGAAGCAGTACCGGAACATGCACGAAGCGCTTGATCGAGAGCCGCGGGCGGTGACGCTTGCCGCCGAAGCGATCCGTCGAGTCGGACTCGATCCGAAGTTCCAGTCCGTTCGGGGCGGGACGGACGGCTCGCGGTTGAGTGAACTGGGATTGCCGACGCCGAACCTGGCTGTTGGAATGCACAATTTCCATTCTCCGCTCGAGTTTGCTTGTCTCGAAGAAATGGAGACGTCGGTCAAGGTCTTGATCGAATTGGCGCAACTGTGGGGCCGCGAGAAGTGAACACGCCGTCTTCCGGAATGCACAGGTCCGCGCGGCCCGAACCCGCCGGCTCGGTCTGATTGGCGCCGCGCCGATTTGTTTTCGGTCCGATAGTACACTCTACGCGCCTCACCTCCCCCGATGGCTTCCCGGACTGGATGGATCGGGTTGAGCACACGTCAAGTACCCTCGTACCCCGACCGAATCCAATTACGGATCATGCTGTGGGAGAAGCCTCGGTGTATGAAGAAGTCAATGCACAGATCGCTGGGGCCAGGGAGCGGTTACATCGGTTAGGACAGCTCAGGGCATCGCTCGCCCCTGCATGCGAACGTCTCGCCGAGGAGGCCCGCCGGGTCCGACGGATTGAGGATTGTCTGGCGGAGGTGGAATGCCAAATCCAGTCATTGGAATCACTCACCTTGCAGAGTCTGCTTGACTCCCTGCTGTGGAAGAAGGAGGGAAAGCTCAACCACTTGCGAGACGAGCTTGCGAGACTGGGAACGGAATACGAGACGGGCGAGCAGATACTGATCGAGCTTGATGCGGCCGTCAAAGAGATTGAGGCCGAAATCGCGGAACTGAGCAATGCGGAAGCGGCCTACAAGGCGCTGTGCGATCAGAAGTACGTGCAAATCCTCGCAGAGGGCGGCGAGGCGGCGAAACAACTCGAGGAATTCGCCACACAGCTCAATGCGGCCAAGAATAAACGGCAGTCGCTACGCAAATGCCTTCAGGTCGCCAAGAACCTGATCGACCGGCTACGTACGATGGGTAGCGCTCTGGGAGGGGCGAATACTAAGAAAATGCGGTACGGGCCGCTGGGGGTGATCGGCTACGTTGCCGTCAATGCGATCCAGCGGCAAAGCGCGGGACCGGCAGTCCAGCGCGTGTGCGACGGCGTGGAAGAGCTGTGCCGTTGCATGGCAGCATTGCCGTTGCGGAAGGAATGGGCGCGCGACGTGGAGCTTGCACGGCTGGCCGCGCTGATTGACGCCTCCCGTGGCGAACTGTCCGGAAGCAAGCTGGAAAGGGATTCGGGGTTCATTCCCCTCATTATGGAGCAAATCCACCTGGCGACGTGCCTTCTTGAGGCCATCCTCGACGAAGTCGAGCCGACCGTCGCCGCACTCGAAGCCCGGCGGCTCCAACTCATCGAAAACGCGTAGCGGTGCCTGGCGATCTGCCAGGTCGGATCGTAACCCGTTGACGTCGGCGCGACGCCATGATAGCCTGGCGCACGATGAAACCCGATGACATTCGCGCTCACTTGCGCCTACAACCGTTTCAGCCGATCCGGGTGTACATCTCCGACGGGTCAAAGTACGAGGTCCGTCCCCCGGAGTTGATGCCGGTGACTAAAACCGAAGTGGTGATCGCCATCGACCCGGGCGACGACGGGATACCCGAGCGCAAGGTGTTTTGTGACCCAGTGCACATCACACGAATCGAGCCAGTGAACGGGACGAAGCGGAAGCCGCAAGGCAAGTGAGAACGGATCGTGGCCGCCCGACCCACTCGTCCACCAAAACGCAAGGCGTCGCGCCCGAAACGCGACGAAGTCCGCGAGGCACGGATTCAGGACGAGGTCGTCGTTGACGCCCACGACTCGGAAGAACAGGCGATGGGGTGGTATTACTATCTCGAAGAACGCCTAGCCTTCCCGTTTACCGCACGGTGCGTCGCGGAACGAGCGATCTCGCCGTTGAAGGTCGGCGACGAAGTTGAGGTGCTCCGCATGGCCCCGGAGAGGGAATGCGAACACGATATGTTCGTGATGATCCGATGGGAAAGACCCGGCTTGGGTGTTGCCCTGTCGCAGTTGAAGCCGGGCCGCGACGCGGGTGACGAAACGCGAGAGGCCGTGGCCGACTGGCGTTACTGGGTCCGGCAAGGGTATACCTTCTAACGGTTGCGTGGGAACGCAGCGGATGGCGTCGCCGCCAACGGAGACGCACGATGGACGAGTATGTATCGTTGAAAGAGCTTGCAATTACGCTTGGCATGGATCGCTCTCACGCGCGCCGGTACGTGCTGAAGCTCGGGTACCAACCCGTCAAACAGCGGACGGCCGATTCCGGCAACCAACTTGCGCTTTGCGTGACACGCCTCGAAGCGGATGCGATTCTCGAACGAAGGGCGGAACAGGGGTTCCTCGCCACGGGAGGCGCGATTGTTCAGAATGAATTCGGTTGCCTCTACGCGATTCAGCTCGTGCCTGATCTCGATCATCGCAGGATCAAACTGGGCTTCGCCGTGGATGTGACCGACCGACTGAATCAACACCGAACTGCAGCGCCTACCGCCCGCCTGCTCAAAACGTGGGCATGTCGGCGGACGTGGGAAGCGGCTGCGATTGAATCCATCGCGCTCGGATGCCGTCACATCGGTGGCGAGGTGTTCGAATGCAGTGATCCCGCCGAGATGGTTGCTCGCGGAGACGCCTTCTTTGCGATCATGCCAGCTCTGTGCGGTCAGGGGTCGCTGTAGTGCCGGTTACGCATGTTCTACATCGACCCTCACATTCACATGATCTCGCGGATCACGGACGACTACGTCCGCATGGCCCGCGCCGGGTGCGTCGCCGTCAGTGAGCCGGCGTTCTGGGCGGGGTTCGATCGCGGGTCGGCCGAGGCGTTTCGCGACTACTTCCGGCAGCTCACCGAGTTCGAGCCGAAGCGGGCGACACAGTTCGGCATTCACCATCTATGCTGGCTGTGCGTCAATGCCAAAGAGGCCGAGAACGTCGCCCTGTCCCGCGAGGTCATCTCGATCATCCCGCAATTTCTGGACAAACCCGGCGTGTTGGGGATCGGCGAGACCGGCCTCAACAAGAACACAAGGAATGAGGCCACGATATTCCTCGAACACGTCGAGCTGGCCATGAAGACCGACGAACTGATCCTCGTGCACACGCCGCACCTGGCGGACAAATACAAGGGCACGCGCATGATCCTCGACATGCTCCTCGGGGACCGGCGGATCAAGCCGCACCGCGTCGTCATCGACCACGTCGAGGAGCACACCATCAAGCTCGCCCTCGACGCCGGATTCTGGGTGGGGATGACCCTGTATCCCGTGACGAAATGCACGCTGGAGCGGGCGGTCGATCTGGTCGAACGCTACGGTACGGAGCGCATTATGGCCAACAGCGCGGGCGACTGGGGCCATAGCAATCCCATGAATATGCCGGATTTCATCCGCGCCCTGCGCTCCCGCGGCCACGACGAACTGACCATCCACAAGCTGGTCTACGAGAACCCCCTGCGATTCCTCTCGCAGGCGAAGCGGTTCAATTTCCGACCGCCTATTCCGTTGCGGCCGGCGACCGGATGACCCTCACCCCGACCCTCTCCCTGAGAGGGAGAGGGAGTCCTCGCGCTATGCCTCACTTCGGCGCATCGTGCGGCGGCAGTGGGCCGAAGAGGCGGTCGGCCTCATTGATGATGCGGACGACCTGGCGGCGGTCACGGGTAGCCCGAAATGTGCCGCTGAGTTCAGCGCGGGCGAAAAGCGGCTCGCCGGGAGCAAGTTGCCGCTTGGGCCGCAGTACGGAGTGATCGAGCGTGCCCGCGAGGATGGTCTTGCCCCGATTCTGCCTAAAGAACACGGCGCCGGCGCCCTCGAAGGTGTCCCCGATGCGACCGCCGGCCACGAAGTAGCTGACGGCGGCGTTGATCTGCGTGCGATGGGAGGCGGTCCGTCCCGGCACGGGACGCCAAACGCTACGGATTCGGATGACCTGCGTCACGTCCTGCTCGCCGCTTTGGCCCGTGTTGGTACGCCGCAGCACGATGTTCACGTTGCCGTGGTCGTCGAGATCATAATAGGCCTCATCGAAGGTTTCCTGGTAATGCTTGGCATCACCGGCGTCGCGGTAATCGACGATCTCAAATGTCGAGGAGCGGACGGAGCAGCCGAGCGGTGACCCCAAAACGATGGAGAGCGCGAGATGAATCCCGCGGGGTAGTGTGCCCATCGGGAACGCGCTCGTGCGGTGCATGGCGGCGCTGCGCTTGGCCATGCCACCCGATAATCTTGCTGCAACGGAATCGACCACGCCGTCGGGACGATAGCGAGAGGCAAGCGAACGGTCAATCACCGCAACGGCCCCAAGCGTTGTGCGCGCGATCACCGAGGCGTTTCAAAAAGCGTGAAAGGGTCGCACGGATCGCACAGGACCGTGGCAGCGCCACATCGCCGCCCTATAATCGACCGCGTAAGGAACCTTGATGGCGGCCGTACGACCAAGCGATGGCAATTCAACCTGAAAAACGAGGGCGACGTTGGCGGCTGGGGGTCGTGTCCTTTCTGAACGCCAAGCCGCTGGTCGAGGGGCTGGATGCGGACGGGACGGTCGAGTTGATTCACGAGGTCCCCTCGCGGCTGGCCGAACTGCTTGACGCGGGGAGGGTCGATGCGGCGTTGGTGCCAGTGGTCGACCTGGCCCAGCCGCACCGCGATTGGCAGGTGGTATCGGATGCGTGCATCGGTTGCGACGGGGAAACCCTGACCGTGCGGGTGTTTTCGCGGGTCCCGCCGGAGGCGATCCGGCGGCTGCACGTCGACGGCGACTCGCACACGTCGGTCACTCTCGCGACGATCATCTGGCGGGAGTTGTATGGCGTCGGGCTGGAGATCGTTCCATTCACGGGACGGGAGACGGTCGAGCAGTGCGAGGCCGTCCTGTTGATCGGCGACAAAGTCGTGAACAACACGTTGATCGACTACGACATCGAGACTGACCTGGGCTCGGCGTGGAAGTCGCTCACGTCACTGCCCTTCGTGTTCGCGGTGTGGGCGGCGCCGCGGGGTCTGGACGTGAGCAATCTGGCGCCGCGGCTCTCGCGGGCCCGTGACGCGGGTGTGAACTCGGCGGAGTTGATTGCTGCGGACTACGGGCCGGGGTTGAAATGGCCCGTGGCGCTGGCAAAGCGGTATCTCACCAAGCGGCTGAAGTTCACGCTGGGACCGCGGCAACAGGCCGGAATGAGCCGTTTCTTCGAACTGGCCGCTCGGCACGGGTCGATCGCGGCGTGCAAGGATGTGATCGTGGCATGACCATTGCGCCGCCCCCAACCGCTGCCCCGCGTGTGGCACGTCTTTCGGACGAAGACGCCCTGGCACTCTACACGGACTGCTCGATCCACGAGTTGGGCCGGCGGGCGCACGAAGTGACGATGCGGATGCACCCCGAGCCGTATCGCACGTACGTCGTCGATCGGAACATCAACTACGCGAACTACTGCACGGCGAGGTGCATCTTCTGCAATTTCAAGGCCGACCCGCCGGGCATGGACACCTGTCGAAAGGACTTGCCGGAAGGGTACGTTCTTTCGTTCGCCGAGATCGGGCGAAAGATCGAGGAACTGCTGGCGATCGGCGGCACGCAGGTGCTGATGCAGGGCGGATTAGTGCCTGCGGAAATGCTGCCGTTTGAGTGGTACCTCGACCTCTTGCGCTTCATCAAGCGGGAGTATCCGACGATCCACGTTCATGCCTTCAGCCCGCCGGAGATTCACGCCTTCCACGAAATCTTCAACATGAGCGTGCGCGACGCGCTGCTGCGTCTACAGGAAGCCGGTCTGGATTCCATTCCCGGCGGCGGCGGCGAAATCCTTGTCGATCGCGTACGTCGCAAGATCGCCCAGGGGAAGACGGACACCGAGCAATATCTGAACGTGATGCGTGAGGCCCATCGGATCGGGATGCGGACGAGCATCACCATGATGTTCGGACACATCGAGACCATCCCCGAGCGCATCGAGCATCTTCGGCGCGTCCGAGACCTGCAAGACGAGACCGGCGGGTTCACGGCGTTCATCAGTTGGACCTTCCAGCCAGGCGGCACGCCCTTGGGTCGTGTTCCTCAGTTTGAGCCGTCGCACGAAGGACCTCCGGACGGGCGGCACCTGGTTTTGGCCGATGCGAACGAATACCTCCGGGTGACCGCCATCGCACGACTTTACCTCGACAACATCGCCAACATTCAATCGAGCTGGGTAACGCAGGGTGTGAAGATAGGTCAACTTGCCTTGTTCTTCGGGGCCAACGACATGGGCTCCGTGATGATGGAGGAAAACGTCGTCTCGGCTGCGGGAACGACGTATCACCTTACAGAACAAGAGATAAGGGCGGCTATTCATGGAGCGGGTTGGGTCCCCAAGAGGCGTAACTTCTACTATGAAGTCCTCGAACTGAGTTGATCCTTGGTGGCGGGGAGCCCTCACACGCACGGCGAGCCGATTCGGGATTTTCCTATAGCTTAGTGTAGGGTAGAGTGTTACAATACCGCTTCCGATTCTGGAAAGGCGTCAGCGCGGTCGGTTCATCCTGGGAGCCGCGACGGATGAGGGACAACACGTTCGAGCTTCGTATCCCGGAGGGCCGGTGGGGTACGTCGGTACCCGCGACACACGGCGAGGCGGAGTGGAGGGGGTGGCGTCCTGAAGCCGTTGGGAGACGCGCCGGGTCGGCAGGGGAGTTCGAAACCAAGGGGGGAGGCGGGGCGGTACGGACACGCCATAAGCTCGGCAGCGTAGATTGATCCGCGGTCCGGTTAAGGATCGGGCCGTCCCGTGGTCGGGGGGAAGGGAGGCGTCCGGCGTGGCGTGGTGTTCACCACACGCAAGACGGACGTAAACCGCGATGGATCTCGAGGCGATCTGGAAGCGCGCCCGCGCGGACCTGGTCATCCCCACTCCTCGTGGCGATTCGGATGTGTTCCTGTGGGAGCACTCGGCCCGAGTCGCTCAGACCGCGCAACACATTTCCCAACTCCCGTTGATCCGATCGCAAAGACCGAACGGGGCGGCGATCCTCGTCGCGGGGCTGTACCACGACGGCGGATGGGTCACCCGCTTTCACGAGGGCGCGGTGGAGCGGATGGAGATTTTGCTGGGGCCGCTCTCCGAGGTGGACTATGAACAGGGGGCGTGGTTGATGGAGCGGAGCCTGGCCGGCCTGGTGCCGAAGGAGTCGTTGGAGCTTGCGGCCCGGGCGGTGCGGGGTTGTCGGGATCGCAGCACCGCGCTGATCGAGGCCCAGGTCGTCGGCGAGGCGGACCGTCTTGACGAGTTCGGAATCGTATCGCTATGGTCGGTGATCCGCCGGGGGGCTATCGACGGCAAGGGCGTGCAGTCCGTCCTCGACACCTGGCGGAGGAAAAAGGAATACCAGTTCTGGACCGCTCGCCTCAACGATTCGTTCCGCTTCGAGCCGGTCCGGGAGTTGGCGCGGCTACGGCTCGAGAGGTTTGAGCGCCTGCTCGCAGAACTGGAAGAACAACACGTTGCGGCCGACGTTTCGGCGCTTCTTGCGACGATGGCGGCCGCCCCAACGCGCAGCCCATCGCCGCGATAACGCCTCAGCGCTGCAGGGCAGCCCGGTTTTTCTTCTCGCGGTCCACGAACCGCAGGTGAATCTTCGGACAGACCCGCCGGAACCCAACGGGACTACGATTCGTCGACCAACCCGAGGGCGGCTTCCTCAATCCGTTGCGACACCGCCGTCATCAGTTCGAGGTAGTCGGCCTGGGCCTTGAGGACGTCCTTGATGACCCGACTCCCGATCACCTTGGCGTGAAGGTCGGCGAGTCGGCGCTTGTCCTCCGGCTCGATGGGTTTGCCCGCGGCGGCCAGTTCGTTCATCTTCTGCTGCTGAGCTTCGTAGTCCGCCAACAGTTGCCGGTCCTGAAGGCTCCGGTCGAGCGCCGCCCGAGCGTCGGCCATTTGCCGGCCTCGCGGGTCGGCGGCGATCTGCTCGCCCAGTCGCGCCGCTTGCTCAAGGATTTGATCCACCGTTCGTCACTCTTTCGGAACCGTCCGCCGCTCACGACCCGCCGTGGGGCTCGGACGAGCGTATTATACTCCGTGGCGACCCCTTTCCGATAGCCCGGATTATTCATACCGCTCCGATTGGACGTGGCTGAGGCTGGGCGGGCGTCGGCCGTGATGCGTTGTGCACAAGTTGGGCAGGGTACGCGCAGAAAACCCCCTTACCCCCATCGAGAACCAAGCTGTCGGCGGCA
>JAZDHF010000194.1:0-6655 GCA_043806315.1 Planctomycetota bacterium
TGCCGCCGACAGCTTGGTTCTCGATGGGGGTAAGGGGGTTTTCTGCGCGTACCCTGCCCAACTTGTGCACAACGCATCACGGCCGACGCCCGCCCAGCCTCAGCCACGTCCAATCGGAGCGGTATGAATAATCCGGGCTAGTGGTCCGACGCAGCCAAACTTTGGGGTCCGGCTGTTTGTGGCACGGCGACCCTCCGCTGTGCCCTACGGCCCAGCCGGGGGCGGCTGGGCCACACCTACTCTCAGGATTAGGTGCGATGGAGCACTAGGACCGCCCAAACGGGCCTTGGAACTGGAACTCCGCCGGGAGGTGGTAGCCTTGCTTGACGATTTTGT
Source organism: Planctomycetota bacterium (assembly GCA_043806315.1). Lineage (GTDB taxonomy): Bacteria > Planctomycetota > Phycisphaerae > UBA1845 > UBA1845 > SBAX01. The sequence continues at coordinate 337 of JAZDHF010000194.1, forward strand.
CTCCCTTGAACACCGCCCACGACGGGATTTCGCGGATGTACCGCTTGGTCATTTCGTGGAGCTGTAGGGCCGAGTTGGCGGCCGCCACGTACATCACTCGTTTCGCGTTGAACGGATTGGGCACGACCAGAAACAGCCCGTCGTCGGGCGCTGCGTGGATCACGCCGCGCCACTCGAAGTGGTTCTTTCCGAACCGGACGGGGAATTCGCCTTCCACGCTTGCGAAGAGCCGGTTATCGCTGAGCGTTCCAAGGACGATCAGGTCGTGGCTCGCCGCCTGCGCGGGTGTCAGCTCTGAGTCCTTCACCAGCGGGGGGAGGATCTCGGTGTACGCGTTGGCAAGCGCCTCCTGCCAGCGGCGTGCGAGCGTGTGGTTGGCCTCGTCTTGCCGGGCCGTCCCGTACGCAATCAACGTGTCCTGAAAATCGTCGATCAGGTTCTGCCAGACGTAGAAGTTCGGATTCGCCGTCGGAATGTCGTTCAGTGCGTTGAACTCGATCCTGGTCGGCTCGGCGGCGAAGATCAGGATCGCTTCGGTCTCCGACCCGTCAAGCTCCACTCGACGAACGTGACGAGTCTTGCCGACGTCGACAACGACGTGGGTTCGCAGCCGATACGGCTCGCCGCTTTGACCGACCTTCAGCCTGACCTCCCATTCGTCGTCTTCGCTCTTGCGCACCCTAACCGTCGGCCGAAGTTGCGGCAGTCCTTCACGCTCGATCCATTGCCGGACCAGCCCGGCCGCGGCGGGATCGGCGAACTCTTGCACGACCGCCAGGAACTGCTCATTGGTCATGCTCCGTTCGGCGAATCGCTCGTGCGCCGTCCGCATCAGCTTGAGGAAGGTCTCGGTCCCGAGAAGTGACCGAAGCTGGTGAAGCGCGAACGTCCCCTTGATTCGGGGAATCTGGTAGGAACCGTAGCGGTCGTAGGCCCGCTCCGCGGCTACGGCGGCAAGGTCTGTCTCGCGTGCCACGGTGTAGAGATACCGCCGGTTCAGGCCGGCGAGTTCGTCCGACAGCTTGTCGACCGCCGTCGGCTTGTCGGCTTTGTCTTTTCCGTCCTTCGCCTTGTTCAGCTCGGACAGAATCTGCCAGTAGCCCGCCGAGGCGCTGACGAACCAGTTCTCAGCCGGCGTAGCCGGGTACACCGTTCGGCGCCAAAGCTGATCGCGGTCGATCTCGAAATCCGCGGCAAGATCACCAAGTTCAGTTTTTGGCTCTTCCTGTTTCGACGCGGCACGCCACTTCCCCGCATCACGCGCTTCTTTGAGCTTGTCGGTGACGAAGATCGGGCTGGCGACGGAATATCCGAGGCTCAGGTGCGGAATCGCACCCGGCAAGTCCGGCATGATCCGCTGGTCCTTCTGGGGGAATTTCTCCCGTAGGGTGACCTTCCCGTAGTGGGCGAGGAACGCCAGTTCCCGCGCCATCTCCGTAGTAGTGATCTTCCCGTCGCAGGCATGGGCGCGATTGATGGGCGAAGAGGCCCACATTTTCACCGCTACGGTCGAGTCGATCTTACCCTTGTACTGCTGATAGAACTCGTTGAACGCGATGTCACGGTTCCACGGCGAGAACACGAGGTCGAACGGCCGGTCCTCAGGCTGCGCGACGTACTCCTTGCGTACTTCGTCGTCGCGGTTGTTGTTGTTCGCCCAGAGAAACCCCGGCGTGCCGAAGGGGGAAAGATCCTCGCCGGTCCGCCAGAGCTTCTTGCGCTGGGTCCCGAGCAGCAGGACGGCCACTTCGCCTGTCTTGATGTCGGCGATCGGCCAGTCGTTGGTGTACATCCCGTTGTTGTCCTGCCACAGGATCCGTTCGACATCGTCGATCGACGAGGCATACTGGGCGGCCTTGCGGATTCGGTTGGACTGCGGTGTCGAAGCCGGCTCATACGGCGTCTGGGACACCGTCGTTTCCCCGATGATGATACCCGCGGAGTTGATGTAGAAATCGGCGCCCGAGTGAATGCCGCCGGGGAAGGTCTGGTAGACGAGGCGATGTCCGTCGGTCGGTTGGAGATCGCAGATGACGTTCCAGTGAACGCCGGTGTAGCCGCTCCACATGAAGATCTGCCCGAACACGACCTGTCCGTCGGCGGTCGCCGGCCCGGTCGCGGCGAAGGCGGAGCATTTGCGATCCTCCGCCTTGATCTGCATCTCCTGCTCAGCCGCAAGGAAGCTCTCGCCGGTCAAGGCGTGGGGGGTTACCTCCATCGCGCGGTGAAGCTGGCCGAGATCGATGACGGAGTTGATCGCGACGATATCCAGCAGGTCGAGCGCTCGACCGTCATACTTCGCCTCGGCGCCGGCCGCACCGTCGGCGATGCCCTTCATCTCCTTCAGGTACTCCTCGTCATAGCCCCGAAGGAAAAGGGCGTCGGACTCGAACCGCAGCGCCTTCCAGCCGGCGGCCGGATCGGCCGCGTTGCTTTGGATGGCGAGCTTGGCGATGTACTGGACGATTTCATCGGCCACCAGCGCGCCGTATTGATAGCCGCGTTCGTAGGGCGGGCCCTCGACGTGCACGAAGATCCACCCACGATCATCGTATCGGTAGCCGTCCCGAAACCACCGAACAGTCTCCATGGGGATGAACTCGCTGACGTCGTCGACCGCTTCCAAACGTACGTCGTCGAACCACACGCTTCCCGAGGCGGTTCCGTTGTGACCCAACTGCAGATGCACGCGATCCCGGCTTCGCGTCGCCATGAAGAGGGTCTCGACCTGCGTCCAATCGGTATCGCCGCCGACCGCCGGGGAATGATTGGTGAACGGAAACGACTCCATCGAAACACATGCGGGCACGGCCGTCGGGTACTGCGACGTGGGGTCTGACCGGGCGCCGCGGGCGCGAATCCAGCCGCTCAGGCGATATAGGCGCCCGACTCGAAGTTCCACCGGGTTGGAGGCCGCCACGGCCGAGCCGGGGGCCGGGCTGTCAATCCGCAGACTGCGCGTGCCGAAGTGTGGTGCGTCCGTGTCAGGCCGAGCCGCGGCTCCTCCCCGCAGGCCGGCCTGATCGACTTGCCACCCCAGGGCATTGCCGCCGGCATCGACCTGTTCGAACCCACCGTTGACAACCTCAACCGGGGTGTCGGCCGAACCCGCGGCCGTGGCGGAAAAGACGACCGCCATGGTCAATGCCCACACCCCGCCTGCTGAAGGAACTACTGGCTTCACGTTGACCTCAAATCAGCAAACTCGATCTCGTTTCCCCGCTGACCCGAGCGCGGCCGATGCCTCAGGTTCGGCATCGGGGCCTCCGGTGTTCGACTGTTGCCTGCCGCGGCAGCCCTGGAAGCTGACGTCGCCTCATTCCCGCCTACGGCTTCGCGGCCCGGAGCTGCGCGTTTCCCGATCTCCCGTTGCCCGTCGAAGGCGCGTTTCGCCGTAACGGCGATGCACGGCGCTACCCTCGTGAACGCGGCGTCAGCGTACCGCGAAGCGATTCGTCACGGAAGCTCAAGGTCGACAATCGCCGTGGGGAGCGTTGCGCTTAGAGTGCATCCTAGAACCCCTCTCCCCCGCTGGGGGAGAGGGTAGGGTGAGGGGGTTTCAGGACGCACTCTTAGCCATCGGCGGTCGCGCCACACTCGACAACGCGCCAGCCTCGGCGAACGACGTGAAGGTCGACGATCGTCCGTCGGTATCGTGGCGGGGGAAAGGTTAGAGTGTGGATCAACCCCCAGCAATGAGGTCGTTCCTGTCACGGATAGACGTGCGGCTCACGCTGGTAGTCGTGCTGCCAGAACTCCTGACTTGCCTGACGCTTGAAGTCACGACTCTTGGAGCCGCTGGGCGCACATCGGAGAGCGGAAAGGTCGAGATTCCACTGCTCGAACTCCCTTTGGCCGATGCAAATAGCCGCCAACTATGCTGACACCTTAACAGCGAACCCGTCGTGCAGGAAATGCCTTGTTTCACCGGTTATGTTGGCAGTAGGTCAGGAGTTCTGGAGTCGTTGACGTCTACGTTGCATTCCGCCTCAGCGGACCACGAAGGTCACTTGCGGAGCGGGAGGCAATCTCGAGACTGGAAGCAACGGCATCCACCCCCAAGCCGTCTGCATTTTCTTCTTGTCAACCACAGCCCCGTGTGCTACAAGGACGTGCGATCGTCGGTGATGACGCTTGGTTTTGTGGAAGGTATCGAACAAGATGAGCCAACCGGTTCAAAAAGAGACGGCGTCCTCGCAACGGCTCAAAACCGCCCTGCGTGAGAGTGTTCAGCCATTCATCGATCTTGTCCATGCTCCGCGCGCCCTGTGGGGCGTTAATCTGGCGTACGTCATTGAGGGCATGGTGTATTTCGGCATGCTCGGCTACCTGGCTATTCACTTCTCCGACTTCGTCTTTCAGGGGGTGGAACATGCCGATCAGCATTCACACAAGATGGTTATGGTGTTGACGGCGGGCATTACCATTGCCATGTTCTTTTTGGGGTTCGTTGCGGACAAGCGGGGCGTACGGTTTGCACTTATTTCCGCCTTCGTTCTGATGCTTATCGGGCGCATCTTGATGTCTGGTGCGCCCACGGTGATGGGCTTGGAACCCCGGGGGCTCTGGTCACCGCTGCACATAGTCACTATCGCAGGTATGCTTCTCGTTGTCATTGGATACGGCATGTACATGCCTGCGGCCTATACGGCGGTGCGCCAGTTCACGACCCCCAAAACCGCCGCAATGGGCTTCGCCATGCTGTATGCCCTGATGAACCTGGGGGGCTGGATCCCGACGTTCGCTTTCCTACTGCGAGATAAGGATTTCCTGGGACTGGGTATACCGGGTACGTTCTGGGTCTACACGAGTTTTACGCTCGTTGCCCTGGTCATAACGGCGGTCATACTATCCAAGAAAACCGTCGAGGAGGCGATCACCAGGGCGAAGGCGGAGACGGCGGCGATCAAGGCCGCCGAAGGTGGAGAAAAGGTAGGCGTTGCGACCGCAACGGGTGAACGGAACGCCCCGGCGGTTGCTCCACCCGTGGCCGCCCCGGGGCGCATCCCGCTGCATCTTTGGCTGTTTGTGCTGGCGGTCCTGGTAGCAATCTGCTTCCGCGTGGCGACGCCTTTGAACTATGCCGTTGCCCTCATCGGGGCGGCGGCCTGGATGGGACTGGTCTTTGCTCCGCCGACCCGTCGATGGCTTGTGAGGCATCCTTTGGCGAATGGCAAGTTTTTCTTCTTTATCTTTGCGCTAATCCCTGTACAGACGCTTTTCGCCTACAACTGGCTGATACTCCCCCAATATATCTCGCGGGCGTTCGCAGGCTGGATCGGACAGTACTTCGAGATTGCTTCCAACGCCAACCCTATCCTGATTTTCATCGCTGTCCCCATCATCACCGCGCTCACGCAGAAGGCCAAGGTCTACAACATGATGATCTACGGCACGTTTGTGATGGCGGCGCCAGCGTTTCTCCTGACCATGGGACCATACGCGGTGACTCTGTTCGCCTACATTCTTATCATGACCATCGGTGAAGCGATGTGGCAGCCTCGGTTCCTTCAGTTCGCCGCGGAGATAGCTCCTGAAGGAAGAACCGGAGAGTACATGGGAGTGGCCCAGTTGCCGTGGTTCCTTACCAAGGTGCTCGTACCATGGCTCTACTCTGGTTGGATGATGGACCGCTATTGCCCGACCGAGGGGCCGAAGAGCACTGAGTTCATGTGGTTGGTCTTTGGCTGCATTGCGATTGCCTCGACCATACTGCTGATGCTCGGCAAACCCTGGGCGGGGAAGGACTTCAAGACGAAGGCGGATTGAGACGTGCGTCGGCCGTTGCGCCGCGGAAGTTGTCCTCGCGCCGCAGCCAAAGCGAGTGTGGGCATTACGGACCGCGACTCATGCACGCTCAGCGCGGCGACGGGCGAGTCGCCCAGAGTCCGACGCGAACCGCGTGTCGGAACCGTCAACAGCCCGACCGGCTCTTCCCGGCGGCCGATTTGCGAGGCGGGCTTGCGTCCTGCGGAGCCTGTCGGTTACTGTCTCCGGTGGTCCGTTGTTGAAGACCCGAGGATCCGAATGTACTGCGAGCTTTGCACCCAAGAGGTGCCGTAGGCGTCCCGCGTCGCCTCCGATTGGGCTCTATCGATCCCCGGTCACTCTGTGGGCTCGCTGTACGGGAACGTGAAGTTCGCCGTGGTCCTCAGGCTTCGAAACAAGTGGGGATGGTCCCATGTTCAGCTTCAGTGTTATTCCTCGGGACACAGTTTTTTTCAATTTGTTCGACGAGGCCGCTTGCATTCTGAGTTCCGCTGCGGACGCCTATGGCGTGCTGCTGAAGATTGGTGTCGAGCGGGACGCACAGCTTGCG
>JAZDHF010000195.1:0-7381 GCA_043806315.1 Planctomycetota bacterium
GCAAAAAGCGAGCAGACTGTTCACGGGTACAATCGAAGGCAGGATTATCGAAGTCCTGCAGAACGCCCGCCGAGCGGGCGCAACCGAAGTACACATCACCAACGAAGACGGTCTTGTCATCGTTCGTGACAACGGCCGTGGGATTGAGGAGTTTCAGAAGCTCCTGGACCTTGGAAGTTCCGGCTGGGACGACGCCATCGAGCTCAGCGAGGATCCCGCCGGGGTCGGGCTCTTCAGCTTGGCGCCACGAGCGCTCACCATCCGCTCGCAGGGCAAGATGCTGACCATCCGCGATGACGGCTGGACCGGAACACCCGTTGACATCGAAACCGACCCTCTTCCGATTGAGGGCACTGAACTGCACTTCCCCGACGACAGCTGGACGCCGGAACTGGTCAGCGCTTGCGCGGTCTTCTCGGGCTTGCGCGTTCTGGTCGACGGGCAGGAATGCCCCAGGCTTCCGTTCGTTTCCGACATGGCCGCCCAACACTCGGCGCTCGGCTGCCGGATCGAGGTCTGTTTGTATGAGAACCTCAACCAATGGCACAACAGGGCTCGCCATGAACCATCTTACAGCAACAACGTGTTCGTCAACTTCCACGGCCAATTGGTCTCGTTCGATCACCACCCGGTGGGCGAACACAATCTGCGGTACCTCGTGGACCTGACCGGAGAGCCGACGGGTAAGGCCCGTGAGGCCGGCATGAAGCAATCGCTCATCTTCCTGCTCGGTGCGGGTGGCACGGAGCGCAGCGTGGAACACGCCACGGCCTCCGCCCGACTGGCCACGGCCATGGACCCCGAGTTCCTTTCCACCTTGACCCTGATGCTGATCCCCTCTACGCCGATGTACAAGCTTGCCGAGAACGGGCGCTTCGAGATACCGAGCGTCGAGCGTCTGTTGCGTGAGCTGCGCATCATGGTTGCCGAGTCTGCCCCCACCGATGCCGTCTTCCGCTCCAATCACGCCTCCAACTATCTCCCGATTGAAGGCCGACTGCCTCGAGATCGCGAGGCCATCCTTGAGAACATCGATGCGGCTCTGTCCGGCGGTTCGCCGGTGCGCGCGGAGTGGTCTCGGGGACTGTAACCTGGATCAACCTCACGTCATCCCGGCGCGGGAGTTTCGCTCGGAAAGAGTCGTGTGCGTGGGGGTTCCTGGGATCGGCAAGTATGACGACAGGCTGCGTGATCCGGTCGTCCCGTTTCTGATCGGACTATCCTCTCGGATTTGCAAGTCCTTGAAGGACATCGGATTGCGAACTCACTGCCAAACTTCCGGCAGTCCGAGAACCAACGAACAAACGCAGTTTCTGACCGAGTGGGTCAGAGATTGCGTCAGTCCGAATCAGACTCACGCTCGGATCACGTCTTCCAGCGCGCGACGCGCCAAGTCGATCTGCTCATCGCGAACCTTCAGATAGTGAACTCGCGTCGTGCGAATGTCGGCGTGGCCAGCCAACTCTTGCACCACATGCAGCGGAACCGCCGCCGCAAGATTGGTGCAGAAACTCTTGCGAAGATCGTGAAACGAACACTTCGCAACATTGGCCTTCCGGCGAATCGTTTGGAAGTCGCGCCAGATGTTCTGCCGCTTCACGCGGCCACCTTGCGCGGGCCCTTTCCGATTGACGAACACGTATTCTTGTCCGTCCGCAGCGGAGAGCTGCAGTTCCACGAGGATGCTCACCGCCGGACTTGGAAGCGGAACGATCCGCGTGTCCTTATCCTTCGGAGTCCACGCTACTCGTTGCTGTCCCGCGTCCTTTCGAGCGACTCGCACTTGGCTTCGCTCGAAGTCAACATCGGCCCACGTCAGGTTGAGCACTTCGCCCAACCGTAACCCGCAGCAGTAGCCAAGCGCGATCATACCGCGCCATCGAATAGACGGCGAAGCTTCGATCAGTCTTCGGTATTCCGCCGGGCCGACGAATTGCCACGGTCGTTGTGCGACTTTTTCCTGGCGCAATCCCTGAAAGGGATTCTCGTGGATGAGCGAGCACGCAACGGCTTCGCGGAAGATCCGCCGGCACTCGCGCAGCGCCTTGTTTACCGTCGCCGTTGCCGGCTTGCGACCGCGATACTCGTGCTCGCGATACGACGCCAGGAAACGCCGCGCGTCCAGCGACGTGATCTTGCCGACAGTCGTCTGCCCGCCAAGAAACTCGTTCAGGTTGCGCAGCGTGCGCTTGTGCTCGAGCTTCGTCGACGGCGCAAGATCGCCTCTCAGATCAAGGTACAACGGCGTGAACTCCGCGAGTCTAATCGACCGTGGCCGGTCACCTTTTCCAACTCGAATCTCGGCCTGCTTTGTCTCAGCGTATCGTTCTGCCTCCTTCCTGCTTTCGAAGCTCTTGCTGAAGCGCTTCCCATCCGAGCCGAACCACCGCACCGCCCAGCGAAACCGCCGCAAACGCGGCCACTCGCTCGTCGGCGAGGGTACGCCCAACTCATTGACGGGAACCGCCCCATGGTATTTCCTGTAAACACCAACTTTTTCAGTTGCCATGATGCACCTCCTGGCCCACAAGGGCCTCAGGCCACCACGTGGCGACTGACCCAGGTCGGGACTCTACGCGATCTCAAAGGCTGCGAGCAAGGGTCGCCTCAATCTGCTTTGGATCTCGCTTTTTCCTCGTCGTGGCGCCGCCACTCGTGGTGGGCATGTCGATACGAAACAAGGAACCCGGGCCATCTGATTCCATCGGCTTGGGACGCCCGTTGCTGATTCTCAGGGCTAGTTGAGCTTGCGACGGGAGCCTCGCCGTCGGACGATGGCCTGTCGCTCACCCCGTACTTGACGACTACGTGCGCTATGATAATATAACGTTTAATGGTATATTATCCGATAAGGTTTTGGGAGATTGAACGGTGATCGAGCGGAACATTACGGATGCTCTGGTGTCGGCCTTGAGCGACACACCCGTCGTTTTATTACAGGGGCCTCGCCAAAGCGGAAAAAGCACGTTGGTACATTCGCTGGCCGAAGGGAAACGAAAGGCAGCTTACTTCACGATGGATGATGCCGGTGTGCTGTCGTCCGCCACCGCCGATCCGGACGCATTCATCCAGGCCACACCAGGCCCAGTCGTCATTGACGAGGTGCAGCTCGTGCCCGACATCTTCCGGGCCATCAAGCTAGAGGTTGATCGCCGACGCACCCCCGGCCGGTTTTTGCTAACCGGCTCCGCTAACGTTTTGCTCCTCCCCAAGCTGTCGGAGTCACTCGCCGGACGAATGGAAATCCTGAACCTATGGCCGTTCTCCGTCGGAGAGCTCCGCGGAGTTCGCGAGGGCTTCATCGATCGTCTTTTCGAGCGAGGTGCTATCGACGCCGCACCACTTCCAAATCTGTCGCGAAAAGAGATCGTGAATCGGATCGTGATCGGAGGTTATCCCGAGGTGACGCAGCGGTTGGACGCGGAGCGTCGTCGTGCTTGGTTCTCTTCATACATCACCACGATTCTCCAGCGCGACGTGCGGGCCATGGCCGATATAGAGGGACTTGCCGTTCTACCTCGAATGCTCTCGTTCCTTGCAGCACAGTCTGGAGGGCTGCTCAATACCGCCGAACTATCCCGTGATGCCGGATTCTCCTTGCCGACAACCAGGCGATATCTGACCCTGCTCCAGGCCACGCACTTGTATCAACCCCTATACGCTTGGTCGGGCAACGTCCGCAAGCGATTGATCAAAGCGCCCAAGGTCTACCTCAATGACACTGGACTCTTGTCGCACCTGTTGGGGTTGAGCGCAGAACAACTCGCGGACCCCTCATCGAGTTTAGGACGGTCGCTAGAAGCGTTCGTGTGCCAGGAGCTGCGCAAGCAGATCACTTGGAGCCGAACACGGCCGTCTATTTACTACTACCGAACGGCCGCGGGGCGCGAAGTCGATTTCGTCCTCGAGCGCCGCGGTGGAGGAATCGTGGGCATCGAGGTCAAGGCCGCGGTCAAGCTCGGAAGCGACGATCTCAGAGGTTTGGCGGATCTAGAGGAGACAGTCGGAAAGCGATTCCTTGCCGGGATTGTACTGTACCAGGGTAGTACCATCGTTCCTTTTGGACCAAAGCGCTGGGCTGTTCCGCTCAGCGCGATGTTTACTGAATAGGACATCTGTGTCTGCGCGAAGCGCGCTGAGCGGCGTTCGCTGCACGTAATGTGAAACTGTTCCAATGCCTCAATTACACCTATCGCAACGGTCGCGGCAGAGGCCCGGGTTGGCCCCGCCATTACCACACGTTCCGCTCGGAGGGCAGTGCGTATTGTTGATGCACGGGTCGCGCCAGCATTGTCCCCGCTGCTGCACGTCTTCACGCACAGCGACCCTCAGCCGCCGCCGGGGCGGAGCAGAAGCTCCGCCCCGATGGTCGAGCTGGAGGGTAAAGGGACTGGGAACGTTGCCTAGCAATCCGAACGCCGTCGATCCTTGCTCATAGAGCGATGCGGCGACGCACGTTAGTACTGAATCTTAATGTTCCCGCCGCCCAAAACGCCCTTGGCCGTGTGTTTGGGCGTCGGTGGGCCGTTTTCCGTGTCGACCACACCCGTCCAGACTTCGATCTTAAACGTGTCGTGGCCGACACCAGGCTCGCCGTTATCTTCGGCCGTGACTTTGAATGTGTACACGTCCGGTCTGTTGTTGATCGTAGCAAGACCCTTGAATCGAACTTTCGAGTTCGAGATTACGACCATCCACGCCATCCCACTGCTCTTGAGATTGATATCGCCGGCCTTGTACTGGAACTCGAGGTTTCCGTCCGGGTTCGACACCCCCTGCTTGTACTTCACGATAAACCCGAAGTTGGCCTTCGCGACCGTGTTCGTAACTCCGATATTGTTGATGAAGCTCTCGGAGTCGGGCACAATCCAGCCGCCGCCAGTTGTAAATCCTGCTGCCGGATCGAACACGACCACGATGAGCTGAGCGGTATCCTGACTGCCGCGGGAATCCGTGACTGTCGCCGTCACCGGGTAGATGCCCGCCGCGGCATAGACATGCGACTGCGTGGTCGGACTGGAGGCCGGATTGACGATCGCGTTCGTCGAGCCGTCGCCAAAGTCAAACGTAGCAACGTTGGTGTCACCGACGTTGTCTTCGAACCAGACATCAAAGTTCACTTGCCCGCCGACCGAAACCAACAGCGGCAAGCCGTTGAAGGCCGTGATCAACGGCGGCGTTGTGTCCACGGGCGTTTCGGGTTGTAGCGGAGCGTCGTTCAGTGTAACCGCGCCCGGCGCGCCGCCAACCGTCACTTCAACGCCACGTGGGAGTTCGACGATCGTAGCCTCGCCGCCAGCAGCCACTGCGATCGTTTGCGTCGCGCCGTCAAACTCGAATACGGCGGTCGCGGCGCCCTCAATAACGTTGATCCCCACGGAATGGCGGGTGATGACGTATCGGCCGGGCGCCAGGAACTCGTAGCTGCCCGCGCTGCCGTCCAGCCCAAGGTGAACAACCCCGGTCCCTTGAGCGACGAGAAGCACGCCCTCTGCGGGATCCAGCCCATCGCGGAACACGAACGTCACGCCCGGATCCGCGCCGACAACGACACCGGAAGTGTAGCCATCGGAGAATGCGGAGGAAGCGGTTGACGGAGCGACATCCACTTCTCCGCATAGTCCGTCACCATCCACGTCATTGTTCGGATCCAGCCAACAGTTGTCGCACGCATCGCCGACCCCGTCGCTGTCGGAATCTTCCTGTGCGGCGTTGGCGATGGATAGGCAATTGTCCACTCCATCGGCGACGCCGTCGCCGTCGGAGTCGCAAGAGAGGTTCAAAACGCCGGCTCCGATCGAACCGTTCCAGCCCGACACGCGGATCATGTAGGGCGTTCCCGCGATTGCTGGAATGGTCACTTCCCCCGGGCCTGCGAGCGGCGCTCCCAGGCACTGCTCATCGCCGCTGGCCAGCTCCGTTCCGGCATCGCTTGGGCATCCGCCGTCGTAGATGGTGACGACCGAGTCAAAATAGGGCGGATCCTGGCAGAGACTCGCCGTCAGATTGCCGGTGCAGGTGGACGTGTAGCTGTACCAGATGTCGGCGCACACTTCCGCTGAACCGAGTTCGGTGGTGACGTTCCCCGGCCCGTCGAGAGTCGCCCCAGTCGTGTCGAACGTCACCGGGAACGTCGCCCCGCTCACGTCGATGGCCGCGGAACACAGATCGTTGGCCGGTCCACCGGCCACGACACCACATCCCAGGCAGGCACACCGTTGCGACGAGAACGTATCGCTACAGGCGCTGGCCGGAACGTCGTCGGTACAGGTCACTCCGTCGCAGCAGCTTCCCAGAGGCGCCTGCGCGGAAATGTGCATTTGATACGGGTGCCGATTGTCGTGACAGAGAGGGCTACCAGTCCAGGCCGATTTCGGCGAGTTGGCGGCGGAGGATCCGTAAATCCCAGGCGTGCAAAAGGTGCCCGCGGGCATCGTCAAGTACGATCAACTGACTGCCATCAGGGGTGAAAGCGAAGGCCCGGAACATGATCGGCGCCGGGCACCGAAGATGGGCCACGGGTTTCAAATGATAAAGGTCGATGAGTTCGACTGTGTCCTGCCCGGCGCGCACCGCCATCAACCGGGAGTCGGACGAAAACGTAATCTCACCGGGCAAGTCCATGTAGCGAGGGCTCGGGAAGCGGGCGATTGGTTCCCAGGAGCGCACATCCCAAAGGACGTGCTCACTCTCGCTGGTGGCGAGCCAGCGGCCATCCGGGCTGAAGGCGACCTTCGTCGCGCGGGGAATCGAAATGGTGTGGACCAACTCCGCCTTCACCACGTCCCACACCCGGACATCCACTCCATGCCAGGCGCCGGTCGCGAGCAAGCGTCCGTCAGGACTGACGCTCAAATACGCAACATTGGGGTGTGTACCCAGGGAATGCCGCTGAAACGGCTCGGCAAGACCGGTAGCCCAGAGAGTGCCGTCCGTGTCACCAAACAGCAGAGTCTTGCCGTCCGGGGTCACCCGCAGATCGGTAGCCACCTGAGGCAGAGGCAGTATCGTAGGCTGCCGATCCGCGAAACGGACGGCCCCATCTTCCTCCTCCAACGACCAGAGCAGGACCTCCTTAGCGCCAGCCGTCAGAAGAACGGAACGGTCGGGCAGGAACGCCGCCCCTACGCCCTGCGTCCCGAGGTCGGCGAGTCCGACATAGCTCCGCGTAGCCAGATCCCACAACCGAACCCCAGCCCTGGCCTGGGTCGCGGCCATACCCCCATCGTTGCTCAACCATAGGCCCTGGTGTACTGGTTCAGCGTAAAATGGAGTTCGGGGCCGCTTCCGCAAGCGAGCGTCCGCCGTGCTCCGATGCATGAGTTTTTTGAGGCATGGGAGAATGCTCCGAACTGGGGGCGGGGGTTGGAGGCGGAGGGAT
>JAZDHF010000196.1:0-9740 GCA_043806315.1 Planctomycetota bacterium
CCAGGTGCCGCCGCAAAATCGCCACCTTCTCCTGGCCTGTGAAATGTCGCCGTTCCTTCACGCTGCTCATCTCGTTTTCCTCCGTTCGGGACTACACTAACCAACACGGCGGAAAACTCCATTTCCGTCTGAAGCAACACAAGTGAACATCCTCCGATCAACCGCCCGACCTGAAAGCCCAGTCCAGAAATTGCCATGTGTCCGGGCTGAAAGACCGGTCTAAAATAGCCGTGGGCAAGGCCGCCGGAGGCGGACGACGCCCACGGTTCGAGGGCGATCCCATTTCCCATTCGAGCCTGAAAGGCTCGTCTGGGTTGTGTGCCCCGGTGGGCCCATACGACCCTCACAGGGTCTACTTCTCTCGTGGCGACGGCGAACCTGTGCCGTCTGCCCAGTATTCTAATCTACAGGTGACTCCCTTCCTTCACCAAATTGGAATGGGCGTAACTCGCCAAGCGCGCCATCGTAAGTGGCTGCAAATACATAAGTTATGGCGGAACAGGGTTTGAAAAGGGGGGCCTCCGGAGTAAAATGCGTCGCCGGCCTATTTTATGGCACTACGTTTTCAACTTCCGGGGCTGATTCTGCTCGAAAATCCGCGTTTCTGAGCAACCCGCGGGTTCGCCTGTCCAAGCACTGTTGAAGATGGGCCTGAGTCCCTCCTGCGAAGGAGGGACGCTTCGCGGGGGCGTCAAGCCCGCGCGATCGCCCAGGTGTGGCGGCGGCGCCGTTGTTCAGGAGACTGTCGCCGCCAAGCCGCCAGCCACTGCGGTTCGGGTTCGGATGCCGTGCAGGGCTCGGTCCACGTCGGCGATGATGTCGTCGGGGTGCTCGGCGCCGACGCACAGGCGGATCAAGTTGGGTGGGATGTGGGCCAGCCTGCGCCCCTGTTCCCCCTGCTGCTGGTGCGTCGATATCGCCGGAATGCACGCGACGCTCTTGATGCGACCCAGGTCCGTCGCCCGCCAGACTCGCTCGAGCCCGTCGAAGACCTTCCGCGCTGCGTCGGCGCCGCCCTTCACACAGAAGGACATGAGGTGTCCGTAGCGGTTGACGGGTTTTCCGTACTGTTCGTCGTATTCGGCATCGACCAGCCAGAGATACTTAGACGCCAGCGCGTGTCGCGGATGATTCTGGAGTCCCAGATACTCCACGCTCTCGACCCGCGGATGATCCCTGAGAAACTCCGCAACCTTCATGGTGTTGCGGCTGAGCAGGTCCATCTTGGATCGCAGGGTTCGCATGTCGTTCAGGGTCAAGATCGCCTGCATGGGATGCAGGTTCGGGCCATAGTCGCGGTTAGGCAGGTACTTGATGTACAGGGCGAAGTCCTTCTTCATCGCTTCGTTGTCGATGCCGGTCACCAGGTTGGCGCGGGCGATGACTGCACCGCAGATGCCGAACCCGCTGCTGGTCAAGGTTTTGGTTACCGACTGGACGACGATGTCGGCCCCATGACAGATGGGACGGAGCAGCGCGGGCGTGGCGACCGTACTGTCACAGATCAGAGGCAGGTTGTGGCTGTGGGCCAGGTCCGCCACGGCCGCGACGTCGAAGAATCCCAGGCCGGGATTGCTGGGCAGCTCGCCGTAAAGAAACCGGGTGTCGCGGTCGATCTTGGAGGCCCACTCATCGAGGTTCGTCGGGTCATCCACCCAGCGGCACTCGATATCGCGCTCTTCCGTCAGGCGAACGTTGAACTGCTGGAACGTGCCGCCGTAGCACTGGGCCGTGGCGACGAAGTTGCGAGGCTCATGTACGTGGCGCCGCTTGTGCACCAGGAAGGGCTGGACGGCGGTCATGATCGCGGCCATTCCCGAGGAGGTCGAACAACAGGAGGCCTCGCCCGCGAAGCCGTACGCCTCCAGCAAGGCCAGCGTCCACTCGTAGTAGTAGGTCGAGGGGTTGGCGATTCGGGAATAGCACCACGTGGGGATCAAATAGGCCAGCGCCGCGGCCATCTCATCCGAGTCCCGGTAGGCTTGCGAACTGCTCATGAACACGGGCTCGATGATGGCTCCCTGGTAGTCCTCGATTGCCTCTTCGACGGTGTACAGTCCGTGGACGGCGATGGTGTCGAACTTCCACTTCTTTACCACCTCGTGGATGTACTTCGAACGCTTGGCGAGGTACTCCTTGTTTCGATCGATGTAACGCTGCATCCCCGGTGTGATGTTGATTTCGTCGCCGCCGTTCATGGTTGTTCTCCTACCCTCCGACTTCCAGAGTCGCCGCCGCGCATCTGTCCGCCTGAGAGAGAGGAGTATACCACAGCACCATCGCCTCGCCAACGGCAGGATACGGCCATTGCCTCGCCTGTCGCCACCCTCGACTCCACAAGGTACACCATGTCGCGTGTGGCCACGGATCGACAAGCCGTCGATAAACGCCGTTCGCCGTGGTCGGGCGCGTCCCAACGTGCCTCGACTCAGTCGTGCAGGAAGCAAGGGGGACTCGCGCCCTCGGATGCTTGTTCAGAGGCCGCTGCGCGTTTTTTGACGGAGGAGCGTCACTTTGGGTACATTGTCGCCGTTCGATAAGGGACTCGTCGGCGAGCGGGTCCGGGGTAGTCCGTCAGTGCCGTGCCCATGACCGAACCCATTCGTTATTACAGCACCAACCACAGCGCGCCGGTCGTCGGCCTGCGCGATGCGCTGATGATGGGACAGGCGCCCGACCGCGGGCTGTACATGCCCGATCGGCTCCCGACGCTGCCCTGGGAGGAGGTCTGCGCCTGGGCGACTTGGGACTATGCCAGGATCGCCTGCGCGGTGCTGTCGCTGTTCGCTCGGGGCGCGATCGATGACATAGTCCTGCGGCGGTTGTGCGAAGAGGCGTACGATTTCGAGGTTCCGTTGGAGCGGGTCATCGACCGGCGTTACCTGATGCGGCTGGACCGCGGCCCGACGGCGTCGTTCAAGGATTTCGCGGCCCGGATGATGGCCCGTTGGATGGGCGTATGCCTCCGCGAGGAAGGCGGGAGCCTTCTGATCCTCACCGCTACCTCCGGCGATACCGGTAGCGCAGTGGCCCACGCCTACCACGGTGTCGAGGGCGTCCGTGTCGTCGTCCTCTTCCCCGTCGACGAGGTCTCGGAGCGCCAGCGCCGCCAAATGACCACGATCGGCGGTAACGTGACCGTTCTCAGCATCGCCGGCAAGTTCGACGACTGTCAGGCGATGGTGAAACGGGCGTTCGCCGATCCCGACCTGGGTGCTCTACGACTGACGTCGGCTAACTCCATCAACATCGGCCGCTTGCTGCCGCAGTCGGTCTACTATGTCTACGCATACGTCAAGCTCGCGGACCTTCCGGGAAAGGAGCCGATAGTCATCAGCGTACCTTCCGGCAACTTCGGCGACATGATGGGGGCGGTGATCGCCAGGCGGCTGGGAATCCCCATCGCCCGCCTCATTGTGGCCACCAACGCCAACGACGAAGTTCCGATCTTCCTGCGATCCGGCATCTACCAGAAGATAGTCCCGTCGCGAGCGTGCATTTCAAACGCCATGAACGTCGGCCACCCCTCCAACTTGGCCAGGCTGGTAGATGTTTATGGCGGGTGGATGGACGAGACCGGCCACATCCGCCGGCAGCCGGATCTTGCTCGCCTTCGCCGCGATCTCTGCGCCGTGAGCATCACGGATGACGAGACGCGGGCGACCATCCGGGGCGCATACGACCGCTACGGCGTGTTGCTGGAGCCGCACGGCGCCGTGGGTTGGGCGGGACTGGAGCGGTACCTGCTCGATTCTCCAGAGCACGCGTCTCTGCCGGCGGTGTCGGTGGAGACCGCTCATCCTGCGAAATTCCCGGAGGAAATTCGCGCCGTCTTGGGCATCGACCCGGACGTTCCTCCGTCGCTGAGGGGGTTGGAGGGGCGTGCCGAAGCCTTTGAGACGCTCCCGATCGATTACGCCGCCTTCCGGAGCTTCCTGCAAGACCGCTTCGGCGGCGAGCAACGTTGATCGCAGGGCGAGCAGGCTCGATCCTGAAACGCCAGACGGCTGCACAGACGCAGGTTCGCGCGCCTCCAACCGGGCGTCCATCCCGAATGTTCCGTACCCGTTGTCCGCATAGGAGTTACGGATTGACGTTTCCGACGACTTGATGGTCTCCGGGCCGTGAACACGGCGTCCGGGGGCTGTGAGATGTGAGTGCTTTGCACGACGATCCTTTTCGTTCGAGCGTTGCCTCGCGGCCGCGCCGAACTGACCGCGGCGAATCTGGCCCTACGCGGCGAAGCGCGCCGCCGCTATCAACGCTACCGCCCTCAGCGCGATCCACCCGGCGAGGGCCACATCGGTCAGGTGGCGCACGATGCTCATCAAGGTTGCAGGCGAGGTGATTCAGTCGACGCGCCGCATTCTCCTTCGCCGTCCCGCCATGCTGACGGAGACACGTTGACAGCCTCAGACGACCGGCCACGGCCTTTGGGTTCAGTGCCGAATGGTATTAGGATAAGCCTCTCATCTTCTGTTTGGGGGCCGCTGTCGTCTTCGTCCTCTGGCCTGGATGCCCCGGAATCGCCTCGGTTGGTCGGAAAGGGCCGTGGCGTCTGCAATGGCTGCGGAAGCGTGGGCGTTGGGATCACGGTGAGGGCCTGACGGCGGATTCTCGGCGAACGGGCCTACGAATCAGCCTGCGGACGCGGTAAGATATCCAAGAAGTGGCTCGTCCCCGTTGGACCGTGACAGGGACGGGCCATCGGGCCTCCAACACGCGAGGAGGTTCAGATGATCGGGTCCCCAGCTGCATGGCGGGCTGATCCAAGAGGCAATGCCTACGGCGGCGCTGGCGCGTTCAGGGCAGCATGTTCGTGACTCCAAAGCTGGCGATTCCTGGAATGGCAAAGCACGCCCCACACCGCTAGGATTCGCTGGATGGGCGTGACATTCGAGTGGGACCCTCGCAAGGCCACGGCGAATCGCGCGAAGCACGCGCGGGGGGTGCATGACCGTCTATGCGTCGAGCTTTTTTCGGTTCCTCCCGGCGCGCCGGAGCCAACTGAACCGACCCTCTGCCCCGTGCCCATTTCAGCGTTTCGGCTTTTCTGAGTTTCGACATTTCGCCCTCAGACCTCTCCGGGGAACCCCTCCGAACACCCGAACCGTCCCCCGGCAGGGCTGGACATGCCCGCGCCTTCCCGTAAGCTCCCTGCATCATGGGGCCCGAGTCCCGGCTGGATGGCGGTGGTTTCCGGCGTTCCCGACCCGCCGCCGCTGGTCCATCCGAGCGAACTGACGTTTCCAGCCGTCGATACACGCCCGCCGTTTATGCGCGAGTATCTCGGCAGCGACGGCGGCGTTGCCCATCCTTGGCGAATGCAAAGGGTAGGTCCACGATGATTGAGGCGTGACGGGCTAATCCGAAAGGCAACGTTTATGGGTGAGTGCTACGACCGTGCCGGCGCGTGCAGCCGATGTTCACGATTCGACGGTTAATGGAATAGCGTGCTGGACACCATGTTGTACATCGCCGGAGCGTGATTCAGGAGCGTACTCATCATGCAGATAAAGATCGAGAGCATCGGCCTTAAGAATTTCAAGGCCTTCAAAGACGTGGAAATGCGGGACATGCCGCAAATGTGCGTGGTCGTCGGTGCGAACGGCGCGGGGAAATCGACGCTCTTTGACGTGTTTGGATTCCTCCGCGACGCTCTGACCGACAACGTCCAAGTTGCCTTGAGCAAACGCGGAGGCTTCAAGGAAGTCAAAACGCGGGACGTAGACGGCCCGATTGAGATTGAACTGAAGTTCCGTTTTCCCATGACCACAAAGGCGACTCAAAAGAACCCCCTGGCGACGTATACTCTGGCCGTCAATGAGAAAACTGGGCGAGCTGTTGTCGAGCGCGAAGAGCTTCGCTATCGGCGAGGGAGTCACGGGCAGCCTTGGAAGTTTCTGTCCTTTGCGAACGGTGAAGGCGAGGCTGTCACAAACGAATTCGACGACGTTGACGATGAATCGAATCTCACACGCGAAAAACAAACGCTGGCGAATCCGAGCATTCTTGCCATAAAGGGGTTGGCTCAATTCAAGCGATACCCCGCGGTCATGGCGCTTGGGCAGATGATCGAAAACTGGCACGTCTCCGACTTTCACATCAGTGCCGCCAGAAGGCAACCGGATGCAGGATATGCAGAGCACCTCTCAAGTGAAGGAGAGAACCTCGCGCTGGTCACGCAATACCTTTTCGAACATCACAAAAAATGCTTTGATGGCATTTTAAAGAAGCTAGCCGCGCGGGTGCCCGGCATTTCAAGGGTAGAAGCCAAGACGTCGGAAGAAGGCAGAATCTTGCTACGGTTTCAGGACGGCGCGTTCAAGGATCCGTTTCTAGCCCGTTACGTATCCGACGGCACGATTAAGATGTTCGCGTACCTAGTGCTTCTCTATGATCCGACTCCGCACCCGCTGCTCTGTGTCGAGGAGCCGGAGAATCAGCTCTATCCGAAGCTCCTCTTTGAACTCGCCGAGGAATTCGACGCCTACGCTAATCGCGGAGGCCAGGTGCTTGTATCAACTCATTCCCCTGATTTTCTCAATGCCGTAGAACTCGACAACGTGTTCTGGCTGGTTAAAGAAAAAGGGATAACACAGATCAAGCGAGCGAAAGACGACAAGCAGATCGCCGCGTTCATCGCAGAGGGTGACAAGATGGGCTACCTCTGGAAGCAGGGCTTCTTCGAGGGGGCGGATCCTGGATGAGAACGCTCGTTGTGTTCACGGAGGAAATGTCCGCAAAGGTCATGCTGGAGTCACTGTTGCCGCGACTCCTGCCGAGGAAGGCGTGTTCGTTTATCTGTGTCGCTTTTGAAGGCAAGCAAGACTTGGAGAAGCAACTGCCTATCAAGCTGAAGGGCTGGGGGGCGCCCAACACTCACTTCATCGTTCTGAGGGATCAGGACAGCGGTGACTGCAGGACAATTAAGAGGAATCTTAAAGACATTTGCGTTCGGGCACGCAAGCCGGATGTGTTGGTTCGTATCGCCTGTCGCGAGTTGGAGAGCTGGTACTTCGGGGACTTGGCCGCCGTGGAAACCGCCCTTGAAATCGGCGGACTCAGGAATCTTCAGGAAAGGTACCGCAACCCCGACAGAATTCAGTGCCCATCGGAGGAACTGAAACGCGTAACGAGGAACCGCTACCAAAAGGTCAGTGGATCGCGCGTTATCGGCGAGCATTTGATCCTCGACGATCCACGTTCAAGGAGTTTCCAGCACTTCATTGGTGGGATTCGAAGGATCATGGCATTGAACGTGATATAAGAACCCTTGAGCCGGGTGGCCCATCCTTCGCGAAGGCAAAGGGTGGGGTCACGATGATTGAACGGAAGAGTCGCTTCCGAAAAACCGACGGTTACCACTCGATCCGCCGGCACCAGTCCCAGTCCATCGGCAGGATCGAACGATCGTGGAGATCGCACGATCCCCTCTCACCTTGCCCGCGGCGGGAATTGACGGGGCGCGAGAGTTGGACGCCGCCGAGGTCGGTATCCGTTGCCCTCCAGCGCGGTCGGGCGTGACCCGCGCAGTCCGGCGTGGTATAATGACGGAGGCGCTTTCGGTAGGAGGATCGCATGGTCGTCCATGGGCGGGTGAGGAACGGGCGGATCGAGGTCGATGGAAAGGTTACGCTTCCGGAGGGAGCTTCCGTCGAGATTTCGGTCCATGAGTCTGCGAAGGCCGGAGCCGACAAACCGGGTCGAAGCCTGTACGACCGGCTCAAGCCATTTATCGGGGCGGTGAAGGACTTGCCGTCCGATATGTCCATCAATCATGACCATTACCTCTATGGCGCCCCAGAGCATTCATGACGCCGGTGTTCGCCGACACATCGCTCCATTTCGCGGCCCTGAATCCTGGGGATGTGTGGCATGGTGCCGCGATCAAGCTGAGCCGCGACCCATTGAGGACCGTTGTGACGTCCGAATTCGTGCTGCTTGAATTGGGCAACGCCCTTTCTCGTACCAGCGGGCGCAGGCTGTTCGTAGACCTCGTTAACGAACTTCGCGCGGATCCGGAGGTGGTGATTGTCCCGGCGTCCGAAGCCCTTTGGGCGGCTGGTTTCGACCTGTACCGTCGTCGCCCCGACAAGGATTGGTCGATGATCGACTGCACGTCGTTCGTTGTCATGGGTGACCGCGCCCTCGCCGATGCCCTGACTTCCGATCGCCATTTCGAACAAGCTGGATTCCATATGCTCCTGAAATAACCTCACGGATGGGTGGGGTTACGATGATCGAACGCGAAAACGCACTCGCCCGCGTTGACCGATTAGACGCCGGCCGTTACTTCCCGGTGACGCCGCGTACGCCTACAATCATCCTTGAAACGGCAAGAGGGGGCGCGGCAGAGATCAAGCACGATGAATGACCTGACAACCTGGATCGGCGTGTTGCAGATGTGGCTGCCGATATCGGCGGGGCAACTGCCGCCCACGCCGACCGGGGCGGGGAGTCAGACGGGATCGCGGCCGCAGTTGTTTGTCGCCCAGCGATCACAGGACCTCGGAACCATCATCGAAGGGGACAAGGCGACGGTCACGTGGATACTCGAGAACCGAGGCGGCGCGGACCTGGTGATTGACCACACCGTGTCCAGTTGCGGATGTACCGTGGTCCAGTTGGCCGAAGATGACAAGGTGATTCGCCCCGGAGGATTGCTCCACCTGAAGGCGGAGTTCGACAGTACGAACCGCCGCGATGCTCAAGCCAAGACCATTAACGTACTCAGCAACGATCCCAGCGAGCCCGAACTGAAACTCGACTTCAAGGCCAACGTCGAGCTTCTTTTTGAAATGGAACCGGCGGGCATGTTGAATGTTCGGGCCATCCGCCGGGGCGCGGCGGCGCCGAAAACGCTGGATATCTTTCCCGGCCCGGGCCGGCGAACGCTGACCCTTCGTGGGATCGAGATGGAGGGCGACGCGCCCCTCGGCTTCCGATCCGAGCCTTTTGAGAGCCGCGGGCGGACCGGTCAACGAATCCAGTTTACGGTCAACGAGTCGGCGTCGTTGGGAGCGCTCAGCGCCATGGCCAAGATCCGGCTCACCGTCGACGGGATCGACCGCGAACGTCTGTACCCCATCCGCGGAGAGATCGTCGCCGATCTGACCTGGCTGCCGAAGGTGGTGGACGCGACGCGACAAACATCGCTTCCCGGAAAGCGGCTTGCCCCGGTGACGCTGAGCTCGACGGAGAAGACTCCGTTTGACGTGCTGGGCGCGGCGGCGGGTCCGCTCCTCGATGTGACCGTCGAGCCCAGCAAGATTCTCACCTCTCGAACCGAATACAGCGTCCTTCTCACGCTGCGGGACGACGCACGTCCGGGTCCGTTTGCGGCCGTGCTCCAAGTCCGCACGACCTCGCTGGACCAGCCGGTCGTGTCGATTCCGGTCTTCGGGATCGTCGCCGCCCTTGTCGAAGTGGACCCACCAATGGTCCTGCTCCGCAACGACGGCACCGCCAACGGCGGCCGCCGCCGGGTGAAGCTCCAGGCCGCGGCACCCGGCACGACCTTGGAAATCAGTGGGGTCGTCTGCGATGACCCTGCCGTTACCGCCGTGGTCGATCGGGAGGCGGGTTCGCGGTATACCCCAGCGATTCCGCAAGTAGGTTTTTTTCTCGTCCATAAACCCATGTCGTGACAGGCAGTTACGTTCTCGGTGGCAGGGTGGAGCAGATTCGCATTCGTTTTGGGGCTTGACAAGGGCGTGGTATCTGATATAATATATGTA
>JAZDHF010000197.1:0-45289 GCA_043806315.1 Planctomycetota bacterium
CTTGGAAGGCGAACGATTCTTGGGTACACTCTGTTTCCATACAGGCTGCTCCTCCATAAACGGTAAGCCCTTGAAACTACAGGTGTTATCGCACAGAGGGCAGCCTGTTTCTATCCCCTCGGTGAGAAATGCGGGCTAAGCAGAGGTGCCCCATCCCTTTCGCCAGAAAGGGGTGGGGGATCAACTTTGTGAACTCACGAGTGGTTACACGACCGGCCAGGAACCGTCCCAGTCCATTGCGAGTTCCGTAGGGTCCGCTGTGCGGACCGTTCGTTCGGCGGTTGACACAGAAACGGGCTCGAAGTCAGGGCCGTCGCGCCCGCGTCTTCCCATCCTGGACCAGGATGGATGCGACCAGCAATAAGTCGAGCACTTCAAAGGATCCGTCCGGTTGCCAGACGATCACCGTCCGCCCCACCGGAGACACGGAGAGGAATTCCGGGTGCCGTACGGCGATCCTGCTCCCGTCGGCCACCTTCAGGGTGTAGGGGTGGAACGGCTTCGCCTGATGCACGTTGCGTAGTTGCTCGACGGTCATGATCGTGCTCCTTGGCTCGATTCTACTCCAATTCCGAGTCCGCCCGCAAGGGCGGGTGCGGCGATGAATCACGCCGGGGCCGTGCGCATCACGCGGCGGATCGGTTCGTTGTCGGCGAAGACGCGCCATTCGGCCACGAGATCGTCGCGCACGACGGCCTTCCACGCGGCGGGCGTTTCCCAGCGGTTGTGCGGCAGGACTCGACCGTCCGGCGAATAGGTTCCGCCGGCGCGGCCGAACATGGCCGTGACCGGCCCGCACTCCACGCAATCCGCGATCGTGAGGCGGTAGTCGGGCACCATGCCGAAGTACGCCCGCCAGCCCTCGCGCATCACCTCCCGCCCGCGGACCTCCTGGCCCCCGCCATCGACGAAAAGGTGGTCCGCCGTCATCAGTCGACACAGCCCGTCGACGTCTTGCCGGTTGATGCAGTCGATGAATGCGGCCACAGACGGATGCATCTGGAAATCCCCGGGGTGAGGACGGCAACGAGTGCGTCCTGAACCCCCCTCACCCTGCCCTCTCCCCCAGCGGGGGAGAGGGGTTCCTGGATGCGGTCTAACCGGTCGTCCCTGAAGAAGTCTAACCGGCGGCGTCTGCACGGCTACGAGGCCGCGGGCGACGCGATCCGCGTCCGAGGAAATCGTTCGTCAAGGACTTTGTTCCACTTGGCCAGTTGTTTGTCGTGCTTCTCGAATAACCCGCAGGCATCCCCTTCGATGGTCACGCTGCTCATGACGTCACCCTGCCCGATCGCATCGACCACATCCTGCCCGGAAATCACCTTGCCGAAGACTGAATGCCGCCGATCCAACCACCCCGCATCCTTGTGGGTGATGAAGAACTGGCTGCCGTTGCTGTCGGGGCCGCTGTTGGCCATCGACATGACCCCCGGACCGTCATGCCGCAGCCGCGGGCTGAACTCGTCCTTGAACTGGTACCCCGGTCCGCCGGTGCCCGTGCCCGTCGGGTCGCCGCCTTGGATCATGAAGTTCTCGATGACGCGGTGGAACTTGAGGCCGTCGTAGTAGCCGCGTTGGGCTAGATTAACGAAGTTGAGCACCGTCGTCGGCGCCTCATTGGGGAAGAGCCGGAGGCGGATCTCACCCTTAGTCGTGTTCACGAGGGCCACAAGCTCGTTCGATATCGCAGTTTCTTCTCCCATTACGTTCTCCCACGATGATCCGAGGACCTTCCACCCGATCCGCGCGGACCTTCCCGCGGCCACGGCGCACAGCGTACAACTCCGGCACGGACGACGCAAGCAATTTCCACCGTCCGAGCATCAAATCTTTCGGCTGTGAATTGTCGCCACGTGGTGGCAAGCGACCAGGTGCCCCCTCGACAGCCCCGGTTCGGATTGGAGCGGCGGTGTCATCCGGCGGCACTCTTCGGTTGCCAACGGACATCGCGGATGGAACGCGCAACCGTTCGGCGGCGACAACGGGCTGGGCGGCTCGCCGACGATCGGCGACCGCTCGCGCCGCCGCGTCGGGTCCGGCTCCGGCACGGCGGACAGAAGCGCCATCGTGTACGGGTGCCGAGGCCGGGCGTAGAGGTCCGCGGCGTCCGCGACCTCGACGATTTTCCCCAGATACATGACCGCCACCCGGTCGCTGAAATGTCGCACGACCGCCAGATTGTGGGCGATGAGCAGGTACGTCAGCCCCAGTTCCTTCCTCAGATCATTGAGCAAGTTGAGAATCTGGGCCTGAATCGAAACGTCCAGGGCGCTGACCGGCTCATCGAGGACGATAAACCGCGGGTTGAGGGCGATCGCCCGGGCGATGCCGATTCGTTGCCGCTGGCCGCCGGAGAACTCGTGCGGATAACGCCGAGCATCCTCGCCGCGAAGTCCGACCCGCCCCAGAAGCTCGGCGACGCGGCCGCGCCGTTGACGCACGGTGCCGACGCCATGCACATCGAGGGGTTCAGCAACGACGCGCTCGACGGTCATTCGTGGGTTGAGGCTGCCGAAGGGGTCCTGGAAGACGATTTGCATGTCGCGGCGAAGCCGCCGCAAAGCCCCCCGACCCGCTGCCAGGACATCGACGCCATCGAAGCGGACGCTCCCTCCGATCGCCTCGACGAGCCGCAAGACGGTTCGCCCTACCGTCGTCTTGCCGCACCCGCTTTCCCCGACCAGACCGAGCGTCGTCCCGGGCGAAATCTCAAAGCTCACCCCGTCCACGGCGCGCAGAATGTGCTTGCCAGCCTTGAAGCCCACGGGACGCGCGGGAAAGTACGTTCGCAGATCACGCGCTTGCACCAATGGGGGCGGCACGTCGCACATGCACCCATGTTATCACTCGCCGGCGAAGAACCGCAAAAGGCCGCACGTCGAGTTGACCGCGCGACGGAGCCCCGATACGGTCTGGGCGTACCTGGGAGCCACAGCCGTGCTTCGTTCCGATCAACTCGACGCCGACCGCGCGATGGTGCTGGTCATCGACTTGCAGGAAAAGTTGCTGCCCTTGATCGCCCGCGGGGAGCGAGTGGTCGCCGCGGGGCGCAAGTTGTTGGACGGGGCGAGAGTTTTCGAGCTTCCCGTTCTGGCGACGGAGCAGTATCCCAAGGGTCTGGGGCCGACCCATGCGACGATTCGAGCGGCGCTTTCCCAAAGCCGCGCGAAAGTGCTGGAGAAGCCGATGTTCAGCGCCTGGGCCGACCCCAAGGTCCGTGAGGCTGTTCTCGATCTCGATCGACCCCAGATCGTGGTGACGGGCATCGAGACCCATGTGTGCGTTCAACAGACCGCCCTGGACTTGGCCTCGCGGGACTATGACGTGTTCGTGTGCGCGGATGCGGTCGGGTCGCGCGGGCGAGTGGACCATGAAACCGCGTTAGACCGCATGCGCCAGGCGGGCGTTTGGGTCACCACCGTGGAGAGCAACCTGTTCGAGCTGTGCCAACGATGTGACACGGCGCGATTCAAGGCCCTGCTCGAGGTAATCAAGGCCGACCCCCCGCCCGGCGACTAAGAGCGCATCCTAGAACCCCTCTCCTCCGCTGGGGGGTCAGACGAGCCGACCGAGGAGGGAGGGTCCGGGAGGGTCCGAGGGTAGGGTGAGGGGGTTTCAGGACGCACTCTGAAGCAATCCACACATGCCTTGGGACGACGACGCGGACGAGGAGTGGGTTGACGAGGGCGAAGACGCCGCAGACGACGACCTCCTCTCCTGCCCCTCGTGCCGACGGTCGGTCCACGAAGACACCCAGCAGTGTCCTCATTGCGGCGACTGGATCACGCCGGTGGACCTTTCCAGTCGGTCAAAACGATGGGTCTGGGTCGTCGCCGCGATTCTCGTCATCCTCTCCATGAGCCTCGTTACGATCTTCTGACGGCTCATGACGGGAGTCCTTTGGCGATGACGGCTTCCATGGCCTCGCAGAAGGCATCGACCTCGTTAAGCGTCGTGTAGGTATTCGGAGTGACGCGGATACCGTCAATCTGTTCGAGGACGATGGGGGTTGTGAGAATCTTCTTCTTGTCGAAGAGGTATTTGGAAAGATCACCGGCCTTAATCCCCTCGATTCCCACGGTGCCGATGGCGCAGGATTGCTTGGGGTCGAGACTGGTGAAGAGACGAACGCCCTTCTTCCCCATCAGTCGCCTGGCCCAACGATCACGAAGATAACGAAGGCGTGCGGCCTTTCGCTCGGCGCCGATGCCTTCGTAGAAGGTCAGCGCCTCCGCGATGGCCAGCCGGGGGGCCGTCGGGTGCGTGCCGATTTCCTCAAATTTACGGATGTTTTCACGACTCTCCGGCGGCGCCGCCATCAGCGGCCAGAGGTCGGCGATCTTCGATTTGCGAACATAGAGGAACCCTGTCCCAATCGGCGCACTGAGCCATTTGTGCAGACTGGTCCCGAAATAGTCGCAGTCCAGATCGGAATGCTTGAACGGAAAATGGGCGAACGAATGCGCCCCGTCGACGATCACCTCGATCCCGCGCTCACGTCCGAGGCGAGCGATGTCCTTGACCGGCAGAATCTGGCCCGTGATGTTGATAATATGGCAACAGAGGATCACCTTGGTGCGCGGGGTGATGTTTTGCTCATACAGTTTGAAGATATCCGACATATCCTTGGGCGGCGTCGGGACCGGGAACGTCTTAAGCACAATCCCCTCACGTTTTTCGCGCTGCTTGAGCGTGTTAATCATTCGCGGGTAGTCGTGGCTGGTGGTGAGGACTTCGTCGCCGGGCTTCAGGTCGATCCCGTACAGGCACGTCTCCAAGGCCTCACTGGCGTTGCGGGTGAGCGCGATCTCCTCGGCATCGCACCCGAACGCCCTCGCCAGTCCCGCGCGCACGGTCTCTACCTGCGGGTCGAGCACTTCCCACAAGTGCCGCGGCGGAAGGTGATTGGTGAACTTGTCATGAGCGTGCATGGCCTCCATGACCATCCGCGGGGACGGCGCCACCCCGCCGTTGTTGAGGTTGATGAACGAACGATCGACGTCGTAGGCCTGCTGAATAACGACCCAGAAATCCTCGTTGCCGGCTAAGGCGTCCGGCGGCGTATCCCCTGCATCGGCCACCGCGGCCTGCACCCGCTCGATCGCGTCATCGCGCAGCATCGCATACCCCAACGCCGTCATCGCGGCCGCCCCTTTCAAAAAACGTCGTCTGTCGGTCGGCATAGTCGTCCGATCCTAGCGTGAACGGTAGGACACCACCAGATGCACCGCCACCGTCGTTCCCAACACAGCGAACCACCCCGTGGTGAACAGAACTCCAAGCCCCTCCGCCTTTCCGAGCGCCACCCGAACGATGTTCCAGACGCTCAGGGTGATCATCCAAACGAATTCCGCCTTCAGCCACGCGGCCAGAGAAATCGCGATCCGGTATTGCCGCGCCTTATTCCGCTCCGTGACCCACCCCGCAGGTCTGAACTGATAAGGGAAACGGTGCACCACCGACATAAGCACGTACATCATCGCCGCAACGACACAAAGAAACACCAATATCCACCGGCCGCACCATGCATCGGACCTGCCCCACAAACCGAAATGCTGCGGAATCGCTTCCGGAAGCGCGCCCCACGATCCGACGACGATGACGACGCAAACCACGACGCCTGCGAAAGCGACCACGTCAAGGACGACGTTGATCCGCGAGCGAGGAATCCGTGGGACGGGACGATCGGTTGTCGATTGCCGTTTCGTGTTCGAGATCACCACGGCCGGACCTCCGCCATCGCCCGATCGTGCTCGGGCTTCTCAAGCCAACGTCGTAGCCCAGCGAGTTCAGGCGGCATAAAGCAGGCGTCCCTTCCTCTTGATGGTCCGCTCAAAAGAAACGGGAAGCGACACCCGCGACTCGAACTCCTCGCGCGTGTAAACCTGGACATCCTTGGGCACGCCGAGTCCGGACAACGCGTGGTAGGCGATTGCGTCCCGCTTGTACGGAGTTAGCTCGCTTGACGGGACCACAACCAGCAGATCCAGATCGCTGTGCGCCTGCGGCGTGCCGTAGGCGTACGAACCGTAAAGGTAGATCGCCAAAGGGGAGAGGGCCTCTCGCAGGCGCGAGACCGCTTGCTCGAGAGTTCTTGTTAGATCCTCGCCATTGAGCACCGCCATGCTGCCATTCCTAGACGAAAGCCAATCCGCCGATTACCATTCCCGCATCCTGCGGATGCACGCCTTGCCGCGTCGAACAGTCGGGTCAACGGTGATTCGTTCCTGCCAATTCATCGCAACTCATCGCTTCGGATGTTTTCGTTCAACGACGTCGGGTCGATGACCCAACCTACGGTGCTACCCTGAACTCAGGTACGTTGCGTCCGGAACTCCGTCGCCTTTTCCGCAAGCCCGAGCTTGATGGCCTCGGATTCAGCGACGCCCAGCTTGGCCGCGTAGTCGCGGACCTCCTGTGTAATCTTCATCGAGCAAAACTGCGGGCCGCACATGGAGCAGAAGTGCGCGACCTTCGCTCCATCCTGCGGCAGGGTTTCGTCATGGAACTCCCGGGCCGTGTCGGGGTCGAGCGAGAGGTTGAACTGATCCTCCCACCGGAACTCGAAGCGGGCCCTCGACAGGACATCGTCACGGAGTTGCGCACCCGGATGCCCCTTGGCCAAGTCCGCGGCATGGGCGGCGATCTTGTACGCAATCACTCCAGCCTTGACATCTTCACGATCGGGCAATCCCAAGTGCTCCTTCGGCGTCACATAGCACAGCAGTGCACATCCATACCACCCGATCATGGCCGCACCGATTGCACTAGTGATATGGTCATAGCCCGGCGCAATGTCAGTCGTCAATGGGCCTAGTGTGTAGAACGGCGCTTCCCCACACACGGCCAACTGACGAGTCATATTCTCTTGAATCATGTGCATGGGAATATGGCCCGGCCCTTCAATCATCGTCTGCACGTCATGTTTCCATGCGATCTGCGTCAGTTCGCCCAAAGTATCCAGTTCAGCGAACTGGGCCTCGTCATTGGCGTCGGCGATGCACCCCGGCCGCAGTCCGTCACCAAGGGAGAAAGATACATCATAGGCCTTCATGATCTCGCAGATTTCCCCGAAATGCGTATAGAGGAAACTTTCCCGATGATGCGCCAGGCACCACTTGGCCATAATCGCCCCGCCGCGAGATACGATTCCGGCAACCCGATTTACCGTCAGTGGAATATATCGCAGCAGCATTCCCGCATGAACGGTGAAGTAATCCACGCCTTGCTCGGCCTGTTCGATGAGTGTGTCGCGGTAGATTTCCCAGGTGAGTTCCTCGGCCTTGCCGTCCACTTTCTCCAAGGCCTGATAAATGGGAACAGTCCCGATCGGCGCCGGCGAATTCCGCAGAATCCACTCCCGCGTTTCGTGAATGTTCTTTCCCGTGGACAGATCCATCACTGTATCCGCCCCCCACCGCGTCGCCCAGACCATCTTGTCCACTTCATCTTCGATTGACGACGCGACCGCGGAGTTGCCGATGTTGGCGTTGATTTTCACCAAGAAGTTCCGCCCAATGACCATCGGTTCGCTTTCCGGGTGATTGATATTGGCCGGGATGATCGCCCGACCGCGAGCCACCTCGTCACGCACGAAGTCCGGCGTGATTCGTCGCGGGATCGCGGCCCCGAAATCGTTGCCCGGATGTTGATTCGCAATCGCTTCGGCGTGGGCTTCGAGACGCTGGTTCTCCCGGATGGCGACGAACTCCATCTCCGGCGTGATGATCCCCTTCCGCGCGTAGTGCAACTGCGTGACATTCATCCCCCGCTGCGCACGAAGCGGGGGGCGGCGCGACGAGTCCGGGAAGCGCTCAACCTCCAGCCTTTGCCCAGCCGTCTTGTAACCATTGTCCTCAGGGCGCACCGCGCGGGCCGTGTGCGACTGCACATCCCCTCGCGCCTTGATCCACGCCACTCGCAGCGGAGGCAACCCCTTCCGAAGGTCGATGGCGACCTCCGGATCCGTGTAGGGCCCCGACGTGTCGTAGATCATCAGCGATGGATTCGGTGTCGGCTTCCCATCGGCGTCGCCATGAACGGCTCCACTCGGTGCAAGCGTGATTTCCCGCATGGGCACGCGAATGTCCGGGTGAAGAGTTCCGCGAACGTACACCTTCCGCGAGGACGGGAAGGGCGCGGTCGTCGTCATCCCCTTGTGAATCTCCGTCGGCTTGGAGCGATTCTCCGCGCCGGGCTTTTCGCCTTGGCGCGTCCGTGCATTCTTCGGCACATCAGCTTCCGGAACGGCGATCGGCAACGGCGTCATGGCGTTGTTCTCCCTCAGGGGGAAGGGCGGCGGCACGAAGTGACGAAGCGTCGAACGACTCCCTGGAGACACACGGCGGGAGCCGGCGACGGGCGTCGCTTCCCTACGCAGGTTCCTGGCGGACCCGGCCTGCCCGGCGGTCCTTCCAACCCTGATCAGGTTCAAAGGCTCTTTTCTCAGCCCGCATCCCACGGGCACACCCAGCGACCCGCGTTTTCTACCCTGGCGGTGAACCGGCGTCAACGGCGTCCGGGCGCTCGGTCCGGTGCAAAAGTCCTAATACCGCCGGATTCCTTCGCCGATGGTAATGGCAGGGGTAACGCCGCCGCTCGTGGCCTGGCTGTGCCGCAGGTACAATCACGGGCCGGTAGACCCGTACAGACGTTCACTTTTGGAGAGTCCCGCAGATGAACGCGCGTGTACTCGAAACGATCAAGAAGTCCGCCGCCGTCCCCTCCATGCCTCAGGTCGTGCTGCGGTTCCTGGAAATCATGCAGGACCCGAATTTCGATTATGCGGACCTTGTGAAGGTCCTCTCCACCGACCCCGGAACGGTGAGTGAGATTCTGCGCCTGGCCAACTCCGCCCTGTTCGGCGTTCGTAACAAGGTCGTATCGCCCAAGCAGGCTGTGACGTTGCTCGGCCCGAAACGCACTCGATCGTTGCTCCTGGGCAGGTACTTGGTCGACACGCTGTCGAAAAAGAAGGTCGCCGGCTTGGATATGAGCTACTTCTGGCGGCGGTCCCTGGCCGGTTCCGTGGTCGCCTCGCATTTCGCGGAGGCTGTCCTGCCCCGCCAGCGCGATGAAGCCTTCATCGGAGCGCTCCTCGCCGACATCGGCATTCCGATCTTGGCCGAAGCCCTGCCCGACAAATACGGGAAGATCGTCGCCCGCTACACTCCCCATGCTGCGCCCATCGAGCTCGAAGACGAGCTGGAAGCGGTTGAGGTAACCCATGCGCAGGTCTCGGCCATGGTGCTGTCGCACTGGACCTTGCCGGACAGTGTTTCCGCGGCCGTCAACCTGCACCAATCCCCCAACCCCGGCACCGGCGACGTGGCAACCGTCGCCCGCGTGCTCAACGCCGCGGACCGCATCGCGGTCCTACTGTGCGAAGTCCCGGAGGTGGACGTCATCATCCGCGTCTGCACCGAGGCGGCCGCCTTTGTCGGCGTTGAATTGGACATCCTCGTCAAACTTCTCCCGACGATCGAGAACGACATCGAGGAGTTGGCCGACGCCCTCCGCATCGATGTCATCCCCAGCAGCGTCTACGCGCTGGTCGCCAAAACCGTTCACGAAAAACTGGTTCCCGTCAATGCCTAAACTACCCGGTCGGGGCTTTCATCAGAGCCGCGCCCGTCAGGAAGCGGCCAAGATGGCCAACCGCTCTCTCAGGGTCGCGGCAGGGATTACGGACGCATGGTGCGCCGCGACCCCAGCGGGGCTTTGGCCCGTGCCCTGGGCCTTTGGACGACTGGAAACCCGCTCAGAACGTCCGGCCCACAAAACGCGAGACCGAAAATGACGAAAATCGCGCCGCACAATCGTCCGGGATTGTCCGGTAAAATAGCGGGAGAAACCCCTACCCCGCGTGCCGCCTCCGGTTATCGGGTTTCGCGACCGACGATTTCACCGGCGACCGGTTATTCAGGTCCGAATGTGGGGTCCGAATGTACTAAAGGCGGGTTATCGGTGAGACGATTGTTGGGGTTGTCCCGCAGTCGGCTGTTCGTCCGCTCGCCCGACTGTTCGACGCTGGAAGCTCGGGGCAGACGCCCGGACAGGGAGCCTGATCGAGCGGTCGCATCGCCGAATCGAGTCGATGGGTCAAGAGGAGCAGGCGATCTTACGGCTGCTCCACCGATCCGACATGCGACGGATCGGTCGGTAACTAGGAACGAGCCCGCGGCGGGCTGAAACCCGTCCGCACAGTTCCGTGGCGGACCGCCGGTCGGACCGACCGGCCGCACACTCGCCGCGGCGCTTTTGGAGGCACGAACCAGAATGAGTCGGATCAATACCAACGTTGAGTCGCTTATTGCACGACGCGCCATCGGGATCAACAACGCTTCGCTGAACCAGGCTCTGGAGCGGCTCAGTTCCGGTCTGCGCATCAACAGCGGCAAGGACGACCCGGCCGGTCTGATCGCCTCGGAGACCCTTCGCTCCGGCATCCGCGCGATCTCCACGGCCATCGACAACGCGAACCGCGCCGATACCATCGTTTCCATCGCCGAGGGCGGCTTGCAGGAGGTCAGTTCGCTCCTCCTGCAGCTCGAAAACCTGATCGACCAATCCGCCAATGAGGCCGGCCTGACTCCTCAGGAGATCACCGCGAATCAGCTCCAGATCGACTCCATCCTGCAGTCCATCGACCGGCTCGCCGAGGGGACCGCCTTCGGCGACAAGAAGCTGCTCAACGGCACTCTGGCCTTCACCGCCTCCGGCGTCAACGTCAACCAGCCGACCGGCGCGACCGTCGACTACCTGAACAAAGTGCAGATCAACGCTTCCAAGATTCCTTACGGAAGCTTCCGCAACGTGGTCATCAACGTAGTGACGAAGTCCGACGTCGCCCTCGTCAGCGCCGTCGCCGCCGGCACCAACGGGTCCGGCGTCAGGAACGGCACGATCGCCGAGGCCACTACGCTCCAGGTCCGCGGGAACTTCGGAAGTGAAGTCCTCAGCTTCGCCTCCGGCACGACCGCCGCCAACATCGCCGCCGCCGTCAACGCTTCGAAGGAACTCACCGGCGTCTCCGCGACCGCCTCCGCGGCGAGCGGGGGACCCGCGTCGATCATCTTCCAAAGCACCAGTTACGGGAAAGACGCCTTTGTCTCCGTATCCGTTCTTGAGAACGCCGCGACGGCCTTTGTGTCCCAAGCCGCGGAGAAGACCGACTACGGGGCCAACGGGACCGTCACCGTCAACGGCGCCAACGCCATCGTGAGCGGCCTCGATGCCGCGGTCCGCGCCGGATCGCTTTCCCTCGACCTGACCCTGACGCCTTCCTTCGGAGGGACGACCGGCGGCTCGACGAACTTCCAAATCCTCGGCGGCGGTGCGGTGTTCTCCATCTCGCCGACCGTCGGGTTGTCGGGACAGGAGACGATCGGGATCACCGAGGTCTCCGCGGCCAAGCTTGGAAACGCCGGCGTCGGCTTCCTCTCCACCATAGGCTCCGGGTTGGGCAACGACCTGGCGAGCAAGAACTTCGCGACCGCCCAGCGCATCGTCCGCACCGCCATCGACCAGATCGCCAGCCTGCGAGGCCGGCTCGGGGCGTTCCAGAAGGACACGCTCAATACGACCGTCAGCTCGCTGCAGGTCGCCCGTGAAAACATTACCGCGGCGGAGAGCGCCATCCGCGACGCCGACTTCGCGGTCGAGACTTCGAACCTGACCCGGGCCCAAATCCTGGTCAGCGCCTCGACGTCGGTTCTGCAACTGGCGAACTCCCAGCCGCAGAACGCCCTGGCGTTGCTCAAGTAGCACGGCGTCGTCCAGCCTGGGTCTAAGCTTGACCGGTATCTTGCGCGAGTTGCTCCACATTGCGCAGGGGGTATAAGACGAACGCTCCCTGCAGCGCCCGATTCAGTGGTCAAATGGGCGAGTGGGCCCCTCGAAACGGTTATCTGCGGACCTTGGACTGGAACGACTACGACCTGGCCAACAGCGTCCTCGAACTGCCCACCGTCTCCAGCGAAGAAACCAATCGGATGTACAAAGTCGCGTACCGCGAGTTCTACTTCCGTCCGTGGTATCTCGTCCGGCAACTCACCAAGATGCGAAACTGGGACGACATCCGATGCAACCTCCAGGCCCCGCGCTTGGTGACGTTCACCAAGACCACCAGGCCCGAACCGCAGCGCTCCGCCCCCAGGCGTCGATCTCCACTCCCGCTCTTGCCTGAAGCCGACGTGCCGGCCGAGCGCGGGAGGTGGGTCGGTTGTCCCGCCGGCTGGGGCTGGGGTCGGGGTCTGAGGATGAGCGAGCGAGGAGGGGCCGGTGATTAGGGATTTCAGATTGGAGAGCTCAGAGCGGGTGCGAGCGGGCGGTCAATGGAGTAAGAAGGCGCACTGCTGACACAGCGGTGGCACACCGCCTGACAAGTGGGGGGATGAAAGAGGAACCGTGCTTGCCCGCTATCGCCCGTGGTCGGCCGGTGCGATGGCCTCGACGGAGACGATGTGCCGCAAACTGATGATCTCGACGTCCTCGGCGAGGGAATCGTGCGGCTTTGCTCGAAACGCGTAGAGGCCCAGCCGGGCTATGAAACACAACCCAGGATTGTGGATCTCAAACGTCCGGCCGTCGGACAATCGAAGGCGAAGCGGGATGAATGGGTCCCGATTCAGTTCTTGGGCCAGCGTTTCCGGGTTCATACCGTAATTATAGCCGCCCGCCGGGTCGCCTACCAGCGGCGCCCTGGAGCGGGAAGACCGCATCCGTTCGACGGGGCAGGGTGGGTTCGACGCACGTTTCTTCGACTCCTTCCGTCCAATTACCGATAACACCCTACCGAGCCGCAAAGGGGATTTGTCCTATCCCGGCGCGCCGGGAGCCCGCGCGGACATGGCGAGCATTGAGGCGAATGGAATGAGCATTCCGCTGGTCAATCTTCAGAGACAACACCAGGCCTTGCGGAACGAAATCCGCGACGCCATCGACCGGGTCATCGACCGCGGCGACTTTATCCTCGGACGCGAGGTGACCGCGTTCGAGGAAGAGTTCGCCGCCTACTGCGAGGCCGAGCATTGCATCGGGGTGGGCAACGGACTCGACGCCCTAACCCTTGCGATCAAGGGACTCGGCATCGGCCCCGGTGATGAAGTCATCACCGTCGCCAACACCTTCGTCGCCACGGCCCTCGCCATCCAACACACCGGGGCGACGCCCGTACTCGTCGATCACGAACCCGACGGCTACAACCTCGACCCGCGACGACTCTCCGCGGCCATCACCTCACGAACGAAAGCGATTGTTCCCGTGCATCTGTACGGTCAGCCCGCGGAGATGGACGCGATCCAGGCGATCGCAAACGAGCACGGCCTGTCGGTGATCGAGGACGCCTGCCAGGCCCACGGGGCGCGCTACAAGGGCCGACGCGTCGGCAGTTTGGGTCGGGCGGCGGCGTTCAGTTTCTATCCCGGAAAGAACCTCGGTGGACTTGGCGACGGGGGCGCGGTCGTCACCAACGACGGCGATCTCGCCCAATGGCTTCGGGCCGCGCGCAACTACGGTTCGACGGTGAAGTACCATCATGCGATCCGCGGCTTCAACAGTCGCCTCGACAGCATCCAGGCCGCGGTGCTTCGCGTGAAACTCAGGTACCTTGAGGAGTGGAATGCCACGCGGCGGCACTTGGCCGCTCGCTACCGCGAACTGCTTTCGTCCGCCGACGTGACGCTCCCCTTCGAGTCACCCGATAGCGAGCACGTTTACCATGTCTTCGCCGTTCGATGCGCCCGCCGCGACGAGGTTCTGCAATACCTCCACAAACGCGGCATCGACGCCGGAATCCACTACCCCGTGCCGATCCACCGCCAACCGGCCTTTGGCCGCCAATGCCTAGTCCCCCGCCCGCCGACGCAAAGTGAAACGTCGTGCCATGAATTGTTGTCGCTACCGATCTGCCCGTTCATCACCGAGACGGAGATCGAAGCCGTTGCGACTGCAACGATGAAAGCTCTTGCAGAGTCCGACCGACCATCGGAGCTCATCCGTTCCAGCCGAGCCTCGTAGTATTACAGCGATAAGTTCGTCCCATGGGGTTGGAAGGGGCGTTTGCGATTCAGGCCGCTTTAGCGGCCTTCCCGCCGCCGAAGGCGGCGCCTCAGGCCAGCCGTTTACGGCTGGTAAGGTGTTCGACCACAGGCCCCCTCTCAGCCCGTTTCAACGGGCTTTCCTTCAAGCCGCGCGATGCGAATCTAGCGTTGTCGTGGTAGGTTGATTCACTAATCGGGCTACGGTTTCGCGGGCGCATCGGGCTTGCAGGTTTTGCACGGCGTGCGGCTGGCGGCTTTGGCTTTTTCAACGCTTTCGTAGGTGACCCGGTTTTCAGGCTTGATCGTCGCGGCGTGGGGGCAAGTACTTCGGTGGTAGACCGTCGAGTTTCGACTGCCGACTAATCCTCCAGTGGCGACATGTGGGGCGGGCGCGGGCGATGGCGGCGCGACGGCTGCGGCGGTCTTCAGTTCGGGTTTGCCCGCCTGGGTCCAGGCCGATGCGATCAGATCCGCCGCAAGAAGCGCGCCCGCTTCGATCCGCGCTTCCAGAATCGGTGCCGCACGTTCGGCCAACTTGTCCAACAGCGCCTCTCGGGCCGCGGGCAGGGCGTCATCCTCCCGCACGCCGAGCTGGGCGCCGACCTCCGCGTCGATGGCGATCAGTTCATCCGCGACGCGGTGTGCATCCAGCAGCACCTCGAATGTCGCGTCGAGGGCGCTCTTGATCGGCGAAAGCCGATCCGGCGAAACGCGCACCTCATAGTCCAGCCGCTTCCGCAGTCGGCGAACCAAGTCGCTGTGGTAGCGATTCTGCATCCGCCGCAAAGGATTGTCCGGCGGGGGATCGGGGCCGGGGATGCCGACCACTGCCATCGTGTTGAAGGGCATGGCTGCATCGACGGCGAAGTGCAACAGGACGCCGGCTTCAAGGACGATCTTGTCCGCCTCACCGTGGCGGAACGCCTGAATCAGGGCTTCGTATCGATCCTCGACCACCCACGGCAGAAGCCCGCCTTCCCGCGCGCCGCAGCTTTCATACAGTGCCGCAGCCTTGTCACGCTCCCGTGGGAAACGCCGCGCAGACGCACGACGATCCTCGAGGCTTGGTCCGCTCCTCTCCGGTTGCGGCTCTGATCGGGTCGCTGCTCCGGCGGCGACGTCGAGCGATACGTAGTGCCACTGCTCGTCACCGGACGTGACCTTCGATCCGGAAGGGATGCGGGCGCCGGGCGCCGCACCCTTTCGGAGCGCCTCGCTGTGCGCCTCAAAAAACGTTCGTAGCGGAGCGGGTAGGACCGGCACCGCCGCCGCTGCGGCGATCTCGTAGGGGTCGTTGCATTCGACGCGGTCGGACGTTGAAGCGGCGGCGCTCCACGAAATCAGGTTCAGCAGAATGACCGCGGCCCTGCACATGAATCAGCTTTCGCAACCTCACCGAAGGATAAGAGTGTGTGTGAGAAGCGTCGCTGGCAATCCGAGCCGCGACCGTGAGGGAGCGGTTTTTCCCCTCGACTCCGCAAGACCGCTTCCTGACGGGCGCGGCGCTGAACAGACTTCTCCCACACGCTTTAAGACGGTCCAAGCTCCGCGAACCGCGCGATCACGACCCCGGCGAGGTCGCGGCGGTCGAAGCGACCTGGGCCGGACAGCGTTTGAGGATCGCGCGGAGTAGATAGTCCTCCATCGCCGGGTCGCGTCCGCAGTCCAACCAGCGGTCGTCCTTCTCGGTGACGCGGGACAGGCCGGTCGTCGAGGGCAAACTGTCGCCGAAGTACTGATAGGCCGCTCCGCTGCTGTTGAACTGCCGGTCGGGCGAGGACAGTCGTTCCTTGTGCACCACGACGGAGAGCTGCGTCCACGGCCCCTCGTCCGTGTGGGCCAGCGACACCTCGACCCAACGCCGCATAGGATTGAGTGTCGCCTCCCACGCGTCCCGCGTCGTAGCCACGTCGTGCCGCCAGAACTCGAAGAAGTGCTGTGAGTTCTCCGGCAAGGTCGTGATCACTCCCGCCGCCCGGTCCACGCGGTCCAGCGGAAACCGTCCGCGGCGCAGCGTCTCTTGCACGGCTTCCCAGAGTTGATCGGCCTCTTCCGACGGCTCCGCGACCGACACCGCCCGGGATCCCTGGTACTCGCCCCGATGCGGCGAGAAACACCCCATCGCGCCGAACACCGGCGCCAACGTCAATACCATGAGAATGCGTCGCAACATTGAATCGAAACCATACCGGCCCGGCCTCCGCAGTCAAGTCACGCGCAGAAGGCGAGCGAGCAAGATGGTCGGGAGGGCGAGAGATGCCACGAGGAGTGCGGGCCAGGGCCCCCTCGCGGCCCAGGCGATACAGGCGTCAAAAACGACCAAGGCGATGACGAACGTCCTGACGGCGGCCTGCACGGTCGCGGGCGAACGCCGCGCTGCCGCTGGAAACCCCTCGTAGCCCAGGGCGACCAAAAGCAGCCCCACGAGCAATAGGAAACTTGGTTGAACGCTAGGGACGATCCATAGCAACGCCGATAGCCCGGCCACGGCGGCGCAAACGCCGATGGTCCCGACGGTCAGCCGAACAGGGGAACTCACCTCGGCCTCTTGGCGGGCGAAAAAGGTGAGCGAGGTGACATAGAGCCACATCAGCCCGATCGGCGTGAGCGCTGCTGGCGTCCACAGCATCCTCGCCGCGCTTATCCCCAAGGCAAGGTTCAGCGCCCGGCAAAGACCCATGATGCCCGGCGCGACCGGCGTTAATTTCAGGACCGCATCGTAGAGCACGATGGCGGCAATCAGTGCACCCGCGATGATTGTTGCTCGCGTCGAGGTCAACGCCGCGAAGCCGAAACCGATGGCCAGGAGGGCGACCGCGATTCGTAGCGCGACGGATCGGGGCACGCGCCCCGACGGGATGGGGCGTTCCGGTCGCTCGTGCGTATCCCGCTCGACATCACACACGTCGTTGAGCGCGGCCCCGCCGGCGTAGAGGAATACCGACGCGGCGGTCAGGCTGACGAGGTCGAGCCGGTTTTCCAGCCGACCGCCGGCGTAGAGGAATCCCGCCAGGATGTCGGCCGCGGCCGTGAATAGGTTCG
Organism: Planctomycetota bacterium; assembly: GCA_043806315.1. Lineage (GTDB taxonomy): Bacteria > Planctomycetota > Phycisphaerae > UBA1845 > UBA1845 > SBAX01. The sequence goes on from JAZDHF010000197.1 coordinate 17,085, forward strand.
GTAGGCGGACGAGGTCGAGATAGGCTCGCGCTTTCCCATTCACGTTGGCATCAACCGAGTCAGGTACTCGAGGGCTTCCCGTCCGGCCGCGTCGGGATCGTCGAGATAGGGATAGAGCTCGACGGTGATCCATCCTTCGTATCCCGTGGCGTCGATGGCCTTCAGCACGGCCGCGAAGTCGATCGCCCCGTGACCGGGGATCAGATGCTCGTGCACGCGCGTCGCCGCGATATCCTCGATGTGATAATGCCGCGTCCATTGCGCCAACCGCGCAATCGTTTCGGGCAGCGGCTCGCCGACGCAGTAGAAATGCCCGATGTCGAAGTTCAATCCGAACATCGGCGAATCCACCCTCGCGGCCAGTTCCTCAAACTGGGCGACATTCTCGATGAGCAGCCCCGGTTCCGGTTCCACCAAGAGATGCACGCCGTCATCCTCCGCGCGGCGCAACGCTTCTTTCAATCCCTCCTCGAACAGGTCCAGGGCCTTCGCACGCGACATCGTCGCGTCAAGCGGTCCGCCCGGCTCGGTGGTGATGCACTTCGCCCCCAGCTTCCGCGCCAGGCGCAACGCCGCCATCGTGTGTTGAACGCGCAACCGCCGGAAGTCCGCGTCGGCCTCAATCCACGACGGATGCCAGAAGTCCTGCACCGCCGTCATCATGAAGGCGTTGACGTTGGAGAGCGTCAGCCCCGCGGCGCTGATTCGCCGACGGATCTCGCCGATCTGGGCGTCGGACAGCGTCGCCGGCCAGGCGTGCGGCACGTCCGCCATCAACTCCATCCCGCGATACCCGATCCGCGCAATCCGCGCGATCGCCTCGCCGATCGACCATCGCCGGTAGGCGTTGGAACTATAGGCCAACTTCACGGGCGCCCTCGGGTTCTCACGGAACGCTTCGATCCCCGGATCCAGCTTAGACTCAACCGCCGGCAACCGTTTTTTGTCCGTCGCACGGCGTAACATAGCGATCGCCAATGCCCCCGAGCAAGTCCTCGAGCGTCCGTTCTGGAGGGGTTGTTTTGACTCGCCACGGCGCAGGGCGGATAATCCCTGCACGTCGGGAGGGGTCTTCCGGCTGCCGTCCGGTGCGATCCGTCACGGCTCCGCGGCGGAGAGCGTATGTCTCTCGAGTTTGAGTGGGACTCCCGAAAAGCGGCCGCAAACCGCCGGAAGCACGGCGTAGCGTTCGAGGAGGCGGCTACCGTTTTCGGCGACCCGCTGGCGCTCGTCTTCAGCGATGAGGACCATTCCATCGGGGAACAGCGTGAGATCATGATCGGCCATTCGGACCGACATCAGCTTTTGCTCGTCGCCTTTACCGAACGCGGAGGAAAGATTCGTATCATTAGCGCACGGCAGGTGACGAATCGTGAGCGCCGAGACTATGAAGAAAACCGTATCCACTAAGAAACCCAAACGAGGCGCCGACGAGTTGCGGCGGGAATATCGTTTCGACTATCGCAAGGCGCGCCCCAACCGCTTTGCGGCGCGCTACAAGGAAGGCAGTCGCGTCGTTGTGCTTGACCCGGACATCGCCCAGGTGTTTACGACGCCCGCCTCGGTGAACGCCGTCCTACGGGCCCTGTTGGAAACGATGCCCCGCAAGACGTCGCGGTCCGCGGGGTGAGATTCAGGATGTGCCCCGCCGGAGGCGACCAACAGGCACTACGGGACGCCGCCCGCGGCCCGGGGACCGACCACATGGTCGATGAGCCGTGCCCACTGGGTGAAGAGATCGTGCTCCCGCACGTCGATCGGGTCTTTGAAAAAGAACGCCAAGTGTCGCATCGGCCCGCTTTCGCCCTTTTTCCACGCCAGAACCGAAAGGCGCGCCAGGTCGATGATGAGCGGGGCCGCCAGGATCGAATCGCTTCCGCACCAGGTGAACTGCATGGACATCTTGGTGCCCATAAAGCCCTCAAAATGAACAAAATCCCACGCCACTTTCCAATCGTCGAGCGAGGGCACGTAGTCGATCGACACCAGCGTCGTCGGCGAGCGCCCGAGGATTTGTGACACGATCTTGTCCTTGGTTTGAATCTTCGACAGTCGCGTCTTCGGGTCGCGGAGCACGGCCCCGTCGCGGTTGCCGAGGATGTTCTGCCCCACCCAACTGAGCACCGGCAGGTGCCGCATGGCGAACATCGGGGCCAGGATGGATTTCACCAGCGTCTCGCCGGTCTTTCCGTCGCGGCCCATGTACGGCACGCCCAACGCCCTGGCACGCTCTTGGATCGCTGCGACGTTGACGCCCAAGGACGGCGTGAAGTTGATGAACGGGCAACCGGCCTCGACCGCCGCCAAGGCATACAGCGAGCTCGTCGGCAAGACGCTCGATCCCCGACGCATCAGGGCGCGCTGCAGCTTCTCGAATCGCGAGTGGACCGCGTGCCGACGAAACGGCGGCTCCGACGACGCGAGGTGGATCACCACGACGCAGTCCAAGGCGTGCCGACGGCGGAATCCGTCGATATCCGACGAAAGTCGCTCAATCACCGCAGCCCCCGACCGCTCCCGCTCCAGTCCGCGCAGGTCGGCCAGTTTGTGGATCGTCGGCCCGGCGCCGTACAGCGACCCCGTACGGATGTCGCGCTGGATCGTCCGGAGCCGTGGCGTGCAACGGCGAATCACGTTTTCATCGAACAGGTTGGCCTGTTCGTGGGCGGCGTAAACGGCGTCGAGGAGGGTCTCCGATCGGACCTCGTGACCGCCGATCACAATCGCCCCTGGATCGATCAGCGGAACCGAGTCGAACACGGGCAGCGCACTGACCAGGCCGGTCGGTTCGATCAGTCGTTTGGAGAGCGCCGTGACCCCCAGCGCGACGGCGCTGCCCACCCGACCGCCCGCCCCGACCATCCACAGCCCGACCTTATCTTTGGCGTACTTCATGGTCCCCGACTTTCGCGGACTTCGCATCTTAGGAAACCCTCCGCAGACTTACCAGCGAGCGAGTGCTACAATGAACCTGGGCCGACGCGGTACCCCTACCCGGACGAGTTTGACGATGCCACGCGATCGATTCGGAAGAGAGATCAACTACCTGCGGTTGTCGTTGATCGACCACTGCAATTTGCGCTGCGTCTACTGCATGCCCTTGCGCGGACTGAGCTTCATTCCCTCGGAGGAATTGTTGTCCGCCGACGAGCTGGAGGTCGTCGCCCGGGCCGCCGCCTCCGTCGGCTTCCACAAAATCCGCCTCACCGGCGGCGAACCGACGTTGCGATCCGACCTGCTGGAAATCGTGGAGCGCATCCACGACGTTGACGGTATCACCGACCTGGGCATGACCACCAACGCCATTCTGCTGCCCGATCTTGCTGCTTCGCTTCGATCGGCCGGTCTGAGCCGGGTCAACATCCACCTGGACACGCTCGATCCCCAACGGCTCAAACGAGTGATGCGTTTCGGCTCGTTCGAGCATATCTGGGCGGGCATCGAAGCCGCCCGGGACGCGGGCTTTTCGCCCATCAAGTTGAACGCCGTCGTCGTTCGCGACTACAACGAGCACGACGTGGCCGACCTCGCCCGCCTGACGATCGACCACGATTGGCACGTCCGGTTCATCGAGCTGATGCCGCTGGGCGGCGGGGAGTGCGCCCGACTCTCCCTCAGCCAGTACGTTCCCAACACCGAAACCCGCGCCCGCATCGAAGCGCAGCTCGGTCCGCTCGTGGAGTTTCCCGACGGCAACCCCTCCGACGAGGCGCGAAACTTCCGCTTGAACGGTGCCAAGGGCGTGGTCGGCTTCATCTCTCCGGTGAGCGAACCCTACTGCGGCGCATGCAACCGGATGCGCTTGACCGCGGACGGCAAGTTCCATCTCTGCCTGCTCAATGACGACGAGCTGGACGTGAAGGCCGCTCTGCGTAACGGGGGCGGCGAAGAGGCCGTGACGAGGATTCTCTTGCAAGCCGTCTCCCTAAAGCCCACCGGCCACCGGCTCGAACAAGGCGTCTCCACCCAACGCCGGGCCATGTTCCAAATCGGCGGTTAGCGGTCCGTTGAGAACCCGCAGCGCCGCCCCTCCAGGGTGGCGCAAGTCCCGTTAGGGACGCTCGAACTTAGCCCAGGGCCTTCAGTCCTGGGACTGAGGTTTGGCCGTTTCATAGTTCCGGCGTGGTAGGCGACCCGTGATTTCAGGATGAGCACCGGATGGAGGGCGATTTCAGGGTGCCCTTGACGGTTATCGGGCGAAGTGGTATCTAGTTATATGACTAGATAGCCGGAAAGGAGAAGCGATCATGGGCTACCCCACGAAGGTCCAGCTCATCCAACGCCAGGACGGCGCGCAGTGGTACATCAACTTCCCCGCCCCCATCGCACGGGCGATGGAGTTCGAAAAGGGCGAGGTCGTCCATGACGGTATGCATGGCTCTGCTCCGCAGATGGTACGCCGACGCTGCCTGCGCCACCGTGCCAGGCTACGCAACGCCGGTACCTCGACTATCGGCCGACCGGCTCCGTTGATAAAAGCTGCGTCTTCGCCTGTAGTTTGCGTGGAAGATTGAAGTCAATCATCGCCACGAAAAGCAAATTATCGGCGGGGGTGAGGCCCAGGTCCGCGCGGTGCAGTCGGTGGAGCGTCAGCCGGCGCCGGCGGTGGCCGGCTATTCGATCCTGCTGTTGGCCGCGGCCCGGGCCTATGGAACGGATACGCCACGCGGACGGCTGCCCCTGCCGAAGTGGCAATCGAAACGACGGCACGAGCGGCTTTCGACACAGGAACTCGTCCGACAACTACGAAGCGAGGTGTGGGCTCATGCTATAAACACGCTTCAACTGGATTACGACGACTTCGTGTACGACACCGGATCGGTTACGAAGTCGTCGGAATTGAGGCTGCCGGCGGTCACGGCCATGCTCTACTCGGCCGCGGGCTGATCCTTGGGCACGACCGCCGCCGCAGGCACCACCGCCGACACCCCACAAAATGGCCAAACCTCAGACACGGGCTGGAAGCCCGTGTCACACGTTTTTCAACAGGCCGCTGGAGGACTGAACGCCCGACGCCCGTAAGGTCGATAGATTCGTAAGTGAACGTCCCGGGCCTGCGCGCCTCAGGCTCCACGGAGGGAGCGATGGATGAAACGAACAAGTAGCCGAGGCCGGCCCAGCCGGCGAATCTCCACGCCCGTCACCAGGCCGTGGTATTGCGCCGCGGCGTGCTTAACCGTGATGCTATTGGCCTGCGGATGTGCCTCAATTCGCCAAGTTCAGGCCCGGCAACAACTCCGACGCGGGGAGGAATGCCTCAAGCACGATGACCTCGAAGCCGCGTTGGCCGCGTTTCAAGAGGCGGCCAAGCTCTCCCCACAGATGGCGGTCGCCCATTCCAACTTGGGCCTGATTTACCGCCGCATGGGCGAGTATGAACAAGCCATCCACTCGTTCGTCGAGGCCATCCGCCGCGACCCCTTCTCCTTCGATGACACCTTCAACCTCGCCCAGCTCTACCACTTCACGCAGAGAGTGAAGGACGCGGTCCAGGCCTACCTGCACGCCGTTGAGCTCAGGCCCAACGACTTCGACGCCCAACTCAACCTCGGGGTGTGCTACCAGCAGACGGGCGATTTCACCCAGGCCGTCGAACGATTCGAGAAGGCCATCGAAATCGACAGTGCTCGCCCTCATGCTTACGTCAACCTCGGTGTGGCGCTGGACGCCCAGCAGAAATACTACGAGGCCATCCGCGCCTATCGGGAGGCGCTGGAACGTGACAGCCGTCAGCCGCTTGTTCTGGTGAACCTCGCCTCCACGTACATGAACCAGGATCGACTGAAGATGGCCCGGCAGTCGTTGCTGCAAGCGATCGAGATGGACCCCAACCTCGCGGCCGCGCATGAGGCCTTGGGCTATTGCCTGTTCCGCTCCCGCGATTTCGTCGCCGCGGAGCGGGCCTACGACCAAGCCTTAACCTGCGACTGGCGATTGCCCCGCGCCCATGCCGGCCTCGGCTCCCTCGCCATGATCCAATATCTCGAAGACAAAACCCGCACCGAGTACCGCGACCGCGCCTTGGAACACTGGCATCGTTCGCTGGAACTCAATCCCGACCAACCGCGAATCCGCAAACTCATCGCCGAGTACAAGCCGCAGCACGACGACCCCGAATCCCTCCTCCTCGACGACCGATCAGAACCGCGGCCGTAAGGGAGCGGACGCCTTGCTAGGCACGAAGGCACGAAGGGACGGAGGGACGAAGGGACGAAGGGACAGGGGGACGAAGGGACAAGGGAACGACGGGTACGTGCCACGTATTGGCACTCAGTCATGTTCCACGTGGAACAAATCTCGCACGCTGTGCGCGCGGAGTAGGCGAAGACACCGGACCGGGTCCGTCAATCCATAGAACTTGCAGGGTGATCGGTGGGAGGACGATCGCGGAGCGATCGCCCGGAAACTCGAAACCGGGAGCGACAGGAGAGTCCGCGCGTCGGGCGGACGTTGTTAGACGGGGTATCGAACCCCGGCCATTGGCGCACCTAGCCGGTTTCTTGCATCGACCACAACGTGAACATGCCGGGGAAACCCCTCATGGTAACGCCTTCGCGCCGTTTCCATCTCAACCGTTTGTGCCGCGAGGCCCCCAGCCGGTCTATGTCTTCCTTGGCGCGGTCGCTCAACCAGATCTCCGCGCCCTTGATGGCGCCGACCACGCGGGCGGCGAAGTTCACGGTGCCGCCGAACACGTCGCCTTCCTCCACCTGCATCGGCCCGATATGGATGCCGGCGCGGATTTGCACGTGCGGATCGCCGGTGCTGACCTGCAAGGCAATCGCGTAATCCAGGCCCCCGTCCACGGACTTGAACGCGGCCATGAAGCTGTCGCCGATGGTTTTGATTTCCCGGCCTTTGAACTGCGCAATCAGGCTGCGGCTTTGGGCAAAGTGGGTCCGCCGCACTTCGTTCATGGCCTCCTCTCGGATTTTTTCGCTCAGTGCCGTCGAGCCGACTACATCGGTGAACACAATCGCCAGCGTAACCCGCTCGCCTCCGGCCCATTCGTGGAAGCTCTTGGTGCTCGTCTCACCTTTGGCCGACATGACGAACGCATCGAAATCTCGCTGCCGGTCGGCGGATTTGTCCATGGCCTCGACTTGCGATCGGAAGTGAATGCGCTCCTTCGGTTCGACCAGCGACACCGTCCCTCCGCAGGGACAGCTGAACGTCATCGCTCCTCTATCCCTAAGCCGCTTCACGTAGCTGTCGGGCACCGGATCAGCGCAGTCAGGGCACACGAAAAACCGCACGAGTTCCACAGTGCCGTCCAGCGCACGGCGACCGGCGTGCGCCAGGACGAATTCCTCAAAATGGAACCGCGTCTCGTCGCTGGGCAGTTGTCCCTCGTGCTGGTCGTAGAAGATGATCAGGCGCCCGCGTGCCTCTGCGAACTCGTGTAGGAAAAGCCCGCACTTGCCGCCCGCCTTGGCGGTGAAGATGGCCGCGTTGCGCCACATCTCCGCCCGCCCGGTGGTGAACAAACCGCTGTGCCCCAGCCTCACCGCGAGCGTTGCATACAGGCTCTGGACCGGGCCCTCGAAAGTCAGCGCGGCCGCCTTGCCTTTCGGTTCGGGCGCGTCCTCGTAGTCGCGGTTGAACTGCGACGGAAAGACGAGGTAGCGCCCGTCGTCCGCGTTCTCCCGCAGGGCCAGATCGTGCCGGACCAGTTCCTCCACCGTTGCGTGCAACAGCAACTGCTTCTGGGCGGGATCGGCAACCCTTTGCTCTTTGGGTACGAAGAACTTGCCGGTCAGGGCGATTTCTTCAGCCATGGAACCGAGGCCGTCCGGCTCCTCCCTGGCCGTGTTGACCATCGCGGAGCCGTAGGCGTCCAGCAACTCCGGCTGGAGAAGCACATAGCCGCCGAAGGTCAGGCGGCGGATCAGGTCGCGGTTTTCCAGCCGCCCGATGCAAGTCTCAAACTGATCTCGAAGGTTCGCTGTTTTCGTCGCCGTGTCGGGATGCTGACGGGCGAAGTCGTCGTAAAGCTGGCTCGACGGCGCAAGGAGCCGGCCCGTCTTTTTCACTTCCATGAGGAACGACTTGATGTCGGCAAACAGTTGCGACGAGGAGACCACTGGCAGGCTTTGCCATGCAATTGCCTTCTCGATGGCCGCCCGCAAATCCGTGACTTGCCAACCTTCCTTGGCGCTGGTCTTGAAATAGCCGTCGAAGCCGAATTCATCGAGGATCGTCTTGACACGCTCCTCGCCGATGGGCACGCCGCCGCGGTCGTTGCGGGCGGACACCAGGAACTTCTTCATGGGCACGCTCGACGAGCCTTGGCGCTGATGCGCCAGGCGCAAGGCGCGCTCCCAGTGCCGGACCCCGGCCAGCGGATCGGTCTCGCTCCGGGCGTCGAACACCACGAGGGCGACGGCCACTTCGTTGAGGTGCAACTGGTGGATGACGCGATAGCCGGGCTGTCCGGCCAGATCCCAGAGTAGCGTCTCGCGGGTCTGCGCGACGTTGTCTTTGACGGGGACCTCCCGCGAATGGAGCGTCCAGACGTGCCGCCCCGCTGTGGAGTCGGTTTCCTTGTAGGGCTGGTTGTTCAGCACGAGGCTCAGGCCGGTCTTGCCCACGCCGGTGTCGCCCACCAAAACCACCTTGGCGTTGACGTAATGGGCGCTTGGCACTGCGGGCTCGCCGAGCAGGACGGCGAGGTCCAGTTCCCAGATGTGGATGACGCGGGCGCGGAGCGTCTCACCCGTCGCCGGCTTGTCCTCGGGCGTACCGGGATCGGACCCGACCGTGGCGAGCAAGGGCAGGCGAGGATGGAAGGCGAGCCCGGGCGACTGACAAGAGAAGGGCGCCGGCTCGGGAATGACCGCCAGGCACGCGCCGGAATCGGCGCTCCATAGACGGACGGTCTGGTCACTGCTCTTCGAAGCCAGGAGCTGCCCATCGGAAAGGAATGCAACGCAATTCACATAGCTCGTGTGCCCTTCCAGCGTGCGAAGCAGTTTGCCGGTTCCCGCATCCCACAGCCGCACGGTGTTGTCGTAGCTTCCGCTGGCCAGTCTTTCCCCGTCGGGGCTGAATACGACGCTATAGACCACGTTCTGCTGCCCTTCGAATCGGCGGAGTTCCTTGCCGGTTCCCACGTCCCACACCCGCACGGTGTTGTCGGAGCTTCCGCTGCCCAGTCTTTCCCCGTCGGGGCTGAATACGACGCTCCAGACCCCGCTCTGGTGCCCTTTGAATCGGCGGAGTTCCTTGCCGGTTCCCACATCCCAGAGGCGCATCGTTTTGTCCTGCGATGGCGAGGCGATAAGCCGCCCATCGGGCGACCAGGCGATGCGCCCGATCCAGTCGGTGTGCCCGCGCAGCGTGCGCAAGAGCTTCACGCCCGGCGGAAGGTTCTTCTGCACCTCTTCGTCGGCCTGCCGGCATTGCGCTTCCTGGTTCTTCTCAGCCATAAGATTCCCGCTGCCCTTCTGCTGCCTGGAACCACTCGGCCAGCCGCCGCACCCGTGCCTTTTCGTTCGAGTTGTAGTTGAGGAAGACATCGTATTGAAATGCTTCCGCGGACATCGCCGACATGCTAGCCCCGTGACGCCGGCTCGCCAACCTTGGATTTGTCTTCTGCGACCAACAACGTCATTCGGCAATCGGCAATTGGAAATCGACAATCGGCAATCTCCCCGTCCCTCCTGTTCCGGCGTTTCGGCTTTTTGACACTTCGGCATTTGACGCTTCCGCGCTGATCGCCCCGCACCGCCCCATCCGCCGATCACGCTTCACGTTATTGATGCGAGGAAGGTGCGCGCACACGCGGAGACGAGGGATGCGGCGGAAAACGCTGGATTTCCAAACGAACCCACGGCGAAATTGATAAATGCTTGTGAACAATGGAGTTATGGAAACACGTGCCCGGCCGGAAAGCCAACCAAACCCACCGAAAGCCAAACCAAAGCCGGTTGCCCGCGCGCCGGGACCGGCGGGACTCCGGCCACGATCGTCGTCCCTCAGGCGGTTTTCTGCGAAACAAGGCCGGTATCGGAGGGTGTCCGGCGTTCCGCACAGAGCGGCAGGCACGCGTCCTCGCCCGGTTGGGTATAGAGGTACTGGTGTTTGTACTGTTCGTTCGATGCGCCGCGGCGTTGCGAACGCTCGCTGTCCAGTCGGGCTAGGAATCCGTCCGGCAGGCGGTTGACCACGACCGGGCCGAGGCGACCCGACGATCGCTTCGAGCCATATTCGACGTTCAGTTTCGACAACTCGCCGTCTAGCAGTTGCGCAAGGCGGTTCGGGTCATCGAGGCCCGTATCGACGTGAAGGCGGTAGAACGGCGGGTTACCCCACACGGGCGCGAGAACGAAGTCGGAGAGTGTCACCTCTGCGGCACGACAAGTCCGATCAAAGGCCGTCGTGACCTGCCATTCCGTGAGCTTCTCGCCCGTCACGGAGCTGACGTGCGCCCCGCGATGCAAAAACTCAACGACCGGCGCTTCTCCCAAATACCCGCGCACCCGAATACGATCGCCGAGGTCGTATCGGTAGAACCCCGCGGAGGTCGTCATTACCACGCGATATTCATTTCCCACGACAAGCTGATGGCACTGATGGACGGCCGATCGGTCGGCGGCGTCGGCCTCGGCGTCCAGGAACTCAAAGAAGCTCCCCGCGGCATCCAGCACGCCCGCCGGCGTACCGTCCTCCAGGGGAATCGAGACCCGTCCCTCGGTGGCGAGCAGCCCGATGTCGCGCACCGGCGCGTCCCCGAAATACCGTGGAAAGTCTCGAAGGTGCAAACCCAAGGTCCCGCCGGTCCAATTGGCCAGGAAGGCGAGCTTCCAATAGTGCCGCGGCAGCAGTTCCCCATGACGCCCCGCGATCGTCGAGAGCCGCCCGGCCGTTTCCGGATCGGGGCTGAGCCGTGCGACAAGCGCTCGCTGAATCGGATTCGGAACGTCTCCCGGCGATCGCAACGTTCCGTCATGGATGTCGCGGATCAGGTTCTCCGCGTGATGGGCGGCCGTCCGGGCGAGTTTTACGGGAGTGGCCGGACTCGCCGTGACGATCCACGCCACATCCTGCGGCATGGCGAATCGCATGATGGTGTAGTATCGCGCCTCGGCATCGTGGATCGCCCCCGTCTCAGACGGCGTGACATAGTATTTCCGAACAAGCCGCTTTTGCGTCGCGGCCAGAAGCCCCGAAATGGATCCGCAAGGCACGCCGGACTCGGTGCGATGCTCGTCCATGGGGGAGACGATCTGGAGGATCGGCCTCAAGAACGCCTGGGGATGATCGAGCATAGCCTTGAATCCGAACGCATTCCATCCGCGGCGATACTCGCGCAGGAACGACGCCGTGATGGGCACATACTTGGGCCGATCCGTACTCCCGCTGGTCATGGCGATCATGAGGACTCGCTGTCCACCGCCCAATAGGGCGGTCTGCTCGCCGGCAAGGAGACGCTCGACCCAAGGCGCCAGCTCCTCGTACGTCCGTACAGGAACGCGGGAGACGAAGTCCGCATAGCTACGAATACGCGAGAATCCGTGTTCCCGACCGAACGCGCTGTCCGCGTTGCGGTCGAGTTTCTGCTTCAAGACGAGTTCTTGCGTTCGGACGGCGTTTCGTGCGGCCCGGAGGAAGGTGTGGTACTGCCGTCGCGCATGGGCACGGGCGGCGAGAGCAAGTAGCGAATCCAACCACCGACCGTCCGCCATGCACGACATCATACCGCAACTTCCCGTTCAGGGTCACGTTTTGTGGCACAGCGGCCCTCCGCTGTGCCCTATGGCCCAGCCGGGGGCGGCTGGACCACACCTACCCGTCGCAGCCAAACTCTCGCGTTCGGCGGTTTATGGCACAGCGGTCCTCCGCCGTGCCCTATGGCCCAGCCGGGGGCGGCTGGGCCACACCTACCCGCAGAATTAGGCGCGGTGGGGCACTGGCATCTACAATCGCGGTACGCCCGGCGCGCACGGCATCTCCGAGAGGCAGGAGACGATGGACTCCGGGTTGGGTCGCGCGAGTTACCGTGATGGATGATCGAGGAACGAATTCGCCGCCCTTCGGCGTCATCTTCGATATGGACGGCGTGTTGGTGGATTCCGCCGACGCCCACTGGGAAAGTTGGCGCCGGCTCGCCCAGGAGAATCGACGGACCGCGGCCCGTGAACAGTTCGCCGCCACCTTCGGGCGCCAGAACCGCGACATCGTTCCCATCCTCTTCGGCGAGGTCTCGGCCGCCAAAATGCAGGCCCTGTCCGAGCGCAAGGAGGCGCTCTACCGTGATCTGATCGGCGACCATCCGCCGGTCGTCCCCGGCGCGGTCGAGCTGATTCGGTCCCTGTTCGCCGCCGGCGCAACGATGGCCGTGGGATCATCGGGCCCAAGGGCCAACATTGACCTCGTGCTCGCTGCGATGGCGGTCATCGACGCCATATCCGTGGTGGTCAGTGCCGACGACGTGACACGGGGGAAGCCCGATCCCCAAGTGTTCCAACTCGCCGTTGAGCGTCTGGGCCTTCCGCCCGGTCGGTGCATCGTGATCGAAGACGCCCCCGCCGGGGTTCTGGCCGCCAAGGCCGCTGGCGCCCGTGCCGTCGCCGTTCTGATCCACCATCCCCGCCAAGCCTTCCCCCAGGCCGATTGCCTCGTCGATCGCCTGTCCGATCTTTCCGTACCGCGACTTCGTGCGATCGCGAGTGCCTGAACGCGGGATTGCGGTCGAACAGGTCACGCCGGTACCCTGCGGGGGTGACGATGGGACGAGCGGATGTGCTCTCACATGGGTTGAAGACTCTGCTTGCGATCTGGCCTGATGTGCTCCTCGGCGCGGGACTCGCTCTCGTAGCGGCCTGGTGCGGCTGGCGGCTGGGTCGCCGTCCGTCCTTCCCACCGGTGAAGGCGATCGGATGGTGGGTCGTCGGCGTCGTCCTTCCACTTCTCCGTTGTACGTCTTGGTCACGGCGCACAGTGCTCATCTTTCTGAACAACGGGACCATTCTGGCCGTCATCGTTGCGGTGGGCGGGTATCGCTATGGCGGGATCGTCGGCGCGACCACGTTGGGCGTCAGCCTGGGCATCGCCCTGCGGGTGATGGCGGATGCGTCGTTCGGCCCAGGAGGCCGCGTCGGCGCAAGCGTCGGCCCCGACTCGCGGTGGCGTATGCGGATCGGACTGGCGTTGAACATGCTGGAACCGCCGGCCATCGTCGTCGCTGTCGGACTCAGCATGGCCCGTGGATCGCTGAAAGTCACGACCGAACAGGCCTGGTTGACGTTCGCCGTTTTTGTACTCCCGGCCCTGCTATTCGCCGCCGGCGGCGAGGCCCTTTGGCTCGGAGTGACGAACCACGCCCCCGAAGTCTGCGACGCGGGAGACAGGGAGTCGAGTTCAGGAACCGTTTGATCCACACCCTGGCCGCGGAGGTTCTGGCGATCACCTCGATCGACGATCGCCCGGTCGGCAACGGTCGCGTCGGACCGATCACGCAACGCCTGTACGCCGAGTTCGTCCGCCGCACGCGAGGTTGATCGTTACCGCACGTTCGGGCGCTTTGACCCGGACCGAGTTGAGGTGTTATAATTCTCGCAACCATTGGGCGTTATGGAGTCGCATCACATGCACCGACACAACGAACTCTCGCTGGACGCCGACCTTGAGCGTCGCATTGAAGCGTTCGCTCGGGCCACGAAGAGCTCCCCAAGTGACGTCGTGCGGAAGGCGTTCGAGGAATACGCAGCGAACCACAGTGGGTCGCGCGAAGACACGGCGGCTGATGAATCCGCATACGAAGCGTTCAGGCGAGCGGGGGCTATCGGCTGCGTGAAGGGCGGCCCCTCGGACCTGAGCACGAACCCGAAATACATGGAAGGCTTCGGGCGTGATTAACCCGGTCGTCGTGGACACCGGTCCACTGGTGGCGATTCTCCGCGAGCGCGACGAGCATCACAACCGTTGCGTCGCGGCGCTGAACGACGCGGCAAGACCTCTTCTCACCTGCTGGCCTGTCGTCACCGAAGCAGCGTGGCTTCTACGCAACCAAGCCGGGGGCGTGCGAAGTCTCTTTCAAATCCTGGCATCCGATGCCGTTGAGGTTGTGGAGCTAGACGACAAGGCCGTTTCGTGGATGGCCCGGTTCCTTGAGCGGTACTCGTCGTTGCAAGCGCAGGTGCCCGACGCCGCAGTGATGTACCTCGCGGAGCGGCACGGGACCGATGCGGTGTTTACGTTGGACCGCCGGGATTTTTCGGTTTACCGACTGAGCAACGGGAAGCCCCTGCAGCTCCTGCCGGAGTCGTAGTGGGGATTGTCCGCTGTTGGGTCCGGCGCGCGGCCGCGTCGAACAGAGCCGAGACCCTTTCCGGCGCAAGGAAATCCTCGAGTCCACGGTCGTCGTTTACGGCCCGTGAATACATGTGCGTAGCGTTGGGCAGTGGAGTTGCAGGTTCGAGTCGGCGTGGTAGGCTATCCGTCGGTCCGGCGGGAGAAGAGTATTCGCAAGGAAGCGTCGCCATGAAACCGATCATCCAAACGCTCGAGCAGCACCTCCTCGAACGGCAGCGCGGGCACCCCACGGCCACCGGCGAGTTCAGTTGGCTGCTGGGGGCCATCACCCCTGGCCACGCGGATCATCGCCGCCAACGTCCGCCGCGCCGGATTGGTCGATGTCCTCGGCGAGACCGGGAAAACGAACGTCCAGGGCGAGGTCGTACAGAAGCTCGACATCATCGCCAACGAGACGATCGCCACCTGTCTGGGCTACCGTGACAACGTGGGCATCATGGTATCGGAGGAGGACGACGAGCCGCGCATCCTCAAAGAACCCGACGAACGCGCCCGGTACATCGTGCTGTTCGATCCCCTGGACGGCTCCAGCAATATCGACGTGAACGTATCGATCGGGACGATTTTCTCGATCCTACAAAGGCGAGATGACGTGGCGGCCGAGAAGGTCCTGGATCACATCCTTCAACCCGGCTACCGGCAGATCGCCGCCGGGTACGTGATCTACAGCAGCAGCACGGTGATGGCCTACACCACCGGCGATGGCGTCCACATGTTTACCCTCGACCCGTCGATCGGGGCGTTCCGGTTGATCCGCGAGAGCGTGGTGATGCCGTCGAGTGGGAAGACCTACAGCGTGAACGAGGCCTACCGGAGGCAGTTCCCCAAGGGGATTCAGGAGTACTTGGAGTGGGTGAAGACGGATGAGGCCGGCGGATACGGGCTGCGCTATATCGGGTCGCTGGTGGCCGACTTCCATCGGACTTTATTGCGCGGCGGCGTCTTCCTTTATCCCCCGACGAAAAAGACGCCCAAGGGCAAACTGCGCTTACTCTACGAAGCGAACCCGTTGGCCATGATCGCCGAACAGGCCGGCGGCGCCGCTACCGACGGGCGGCAGCGAATCCTGGACAAAGTCCCCACGTCCCTTCACGAGCGCACCACGCTCATCATCGGGAGCAAGGATGAAGTCGAGCGAGTGCTGTCCTTCTGGCGTGGATAGCGCCACGGCGAAGACCGTGCGATTGGCCGTCGATCGCATCGTCTGCGGCGACAACCTCGTCTATATGCGGTCGCTGCCGGACGGCTGCTGCGATTTGATCTACGCCGATCCGCCCTTCAACGCCAATCGCACTATCGGGCCGACCCAGCGAAACAACGGCAGCTTCGACGACCGCCATGGCGGCGTGGAGGGCTTCCTGGCCTTCCTGGAACCGCGGCTCACCGACATGCGCCGGCTCCTCTCTTCGCGCGGGAGCCTCTACGTCCACCTCGATTGGCGGACCGTGCACTACGTGAAGGTCCTGCTCGATCGGCTGTTCGGAGAGAACCACTTCCTCAACGAAATCATCTGGAGCTACCGCACCGGCGGCGTGGCCAAGCGCTGGTTCGCTCGCAAACACGACACCATCCTTCTTTACGCCAAGCAGGTCGGCACGCACACCTTCAACCTCCTGCATCACGGCGCCTATCGCACGCTCGACCTACGGATGTCATCCGACGGCCGGCCGTTCAAGCAGACCCGCAACGGTCGCCTCTATTTCCATCCGCACGGACCGGCGCTGCCCGACGTTTGGGACATCCCCTTCCTCTCCACCGTGTCGAGGGAGCGCGTCGGATACCCCACCCAAAAACCGGCCGCCCTTCTCGAACGGCTCGTCCGCGCAAGCTCCAATGAGGGCGACCTGGTGGCCGATTTCTTTTGCGGGAGTGGGACGACGCTCGCGGTCGCCGCCAGGCTGGGCCGTCGCTGGCTGGGCTGCGATATCAACCCCGACGCGGTGGCGGTCACCCTACGCCGCCTCGAGGAGGTCGCGAACCCGAGACCGTGAGGATAAGCCAGTGGTGCGACGCACCTAATTCCTGGGGTGGCATGGCCAAGCGAAGCGCCGCCATGCCGCAGCGGGACATGCCGGCGCCCGGCTACGCCGGGCTTGGGCATGCCACCCAGCCCGAAGTTTCTGGTGCGATGGGGCACTAGTCGACGAACGCGGATCTCTCGCGAGGACGGGTGAGCGCATGGCGGGACAGCGAACGGAAAACCCGGCCACCACCGCTGAGGAATGGGGCGTCGGGCCGGGGAAGCGCGTCTGGGTCGGCGGACACAACGTCGAGGCCCGGCGCGAAATCGAGCTGTCTCTCGAGGGGACGGAGCGTCCGCCCACCGGACCGATCGACTTGGGCTTCATCGCCCCGCAGTCCGCCGATGAGGCCGTTTACTTCGCGGGCAAACTCCGTCACCGCATCGTCTCCACCGGCCTGGTGTGGGTCGTGTACCCGATTCCCTTATCGCCGCGCGGCAGCGAGTTCTCCGGAGACCTCGACGACGTGGTGATCGGTCTGTTTGAACTTGGTTTGACCGAAAGCGGACGGGCGCAAGTCGGCAACAACTACACCTCCACCGGCTTTCGCCCGGCGTGACGACGGCTCCTTTCGGGCGAGGGAGCGGGTGTGGCACGCGACCCGCCGAGCAGCCGAAAAAGTTGGACGTCCCCCTCGTCCCCCCATGCCGTCGTCCCGAAGGACGTTGCAGTAGTTCCAGAGCTTCTGGACAATCTGTTGAGAGTGGTTTGTCACGTCGGCTTACCCGATTTCTCGTCAATCCAAATACGAGTAATCTTTGTTCCGTGTAAATGGTCAAAATCTTTATCCGTCGTCATCAGCGTAGCGCCCGTCACCTTGGCCGCCGACGCAATCCAAAGATCGTTCTTGCCCATGTTCCGCGCGCCGTCTGGGTGTCGCTTTGAGACCACGTCCAATTCGGCGTAGGCGGCAAGAATGTCGGCGTTGTTGATGTCGATCCAGACGAGTTCGTTGAGAAGCTCCTCAAGCGATGCAACTTTCTTCTTGCTCCAATGGAGCATCGCGGCAAGTGACAGAATCTCGCCAACTGACACGACACAAATCAGCGGTTTGAAGCTGGATGCCCGCAGATGGTACACATTCTCGATGTACTCACCAAGCGGACCTGCCCGCACATACGCTACCAAAATGTTGGTGTCGAGTAGGTAGAGCGGTGCACTCGACATCAGCCAAGTTCCTTAAGGGCCGCAAGTAGCTGTTCTTCGCTCTCGTCGCCGGGCCACTTACCGAATACAGCGTTGGCTCCCGTCGCTGAGGTCTGGGTTAGTCGGAGACGTTTCGAGTCAACCGAACGAGCCGCCGGAGTCGGAACTTTGGAAAAGAAGTCGTCGGACTTGCCCGCTTTCTGAAGCCCTTCCGTATCGACTCGCAACAATGCACCGGATGGTCGAAAAACTGCAACTCCATCAATGACAACTTGTTGTCGCCAAAGTTGACCCAGCACGGAGGCCTCGCCACCGACCCAAACACCGCGAATCCGCTCGCCGGTGTCGACGATCAACTCGAACACTTTATCACTGTGGCGGATCATGTCGAGATTGCCCGCAACCCGAACACGCGCCGACCTTGGCGTCTCCTTCCGCAGCGAAACGGCGAGTTCTGCAAGTTGGTGGTCGATTCGCGGTGGTCGGACGGTCGGCAGCCGGTGCCCGTGAACCGTGATCGCCTCGATGCCCCGGTTGAACACAGGGCGTTCGAGTTTTCCGAATCGTTGCAGGAGCGGCGGGTCGAACCGCTCGCTGTCCCGCACTTTGTCAGCGATGTCTTTGAGAACGTCACCAAGCATGTCGAACGCCGTATCCTTCGGATCGGGCGGTGGTTCAAAGAGTTGGCCTTGTTCGTAGAGTTCTTCGGCCACATCGCCGAACCTCGGTGCCTCGAAAAATAGCTTGGTCGTGTCGTCGGCGTCCTTTTCTTGGTCCAAGAAGCGAACGTCTGTTGCCCGCTGCAACCAGTCCGGGCGACGGCCCGGGAAGTTACTCGCGTGGCGGAACGCCATGCAGGCGGACCCGCCCACGAGCCGGGCGATGTGGCTCAGCACTGCCCCGACGACCGCGGGAGGCAGCCGTCCGCCTGACTCCTTCGGTCCTTTCAGCGTTAGAACGTGGTTCTCTGCGACGATGATGCACCTCCCTTCACCGAACTCACATCGACAAGCGATGTCGATTGGCTCAAGTGAAGCCCACCTCATCTTAGCGGCAACTTCCGCCGGTGTCGCCCAGTTCCGCCGCGCCTGCGCTGGGACGGCGGACTTCCCGCCGTTTTGGCGCGTTCCGCTCGGAGCGGTTGTCGCGGAAGCCTGTCCAGTTCGTGCTGTCCGGCCCGGTCAGCTGCAGCGCCTCGTTAGGCGGCGGCTTCACCTTCTCCGGTTCGGCTTCGCCCACGATGCGACCTGAAGGCGCCGAGCCGCCTCCTACGCCGCCCGGCCAGAGGATCGCCAAGGGAAACCATGATCGTGTCCTCAGCGGCGTACCGCAAGCCGTGGCGTATCGCCTCTACCCCCCGGCCCTCTGGTTGACCTCTTCGTACGGCGTCCCTAGAATGGCTCCCTGTGTCGATGAGGTTTGACCGAAGGAGACGATATGGCCGGCGCTCACACAGTTGAGTTTACGGATGCGAATTTTGACGAGGCGGTCTTGCAGGCCGACCGCCCGGTCCTCGTGGATTTTTGGGCGACGTGGTGCGCTCCTTGTAAGGCCCTGGCGCCGATTATTGATGGCCTGGCGGCTGACTATGACGGCCGGGCGAAGGTCGGGAAGGTGGACACCGACGCCAACCGGGAGGTGTCCGTCCGATTCTCGGTCAGCGCCATCCCCACGGTGATCCTCTTCCATAAGGGCGAGATCGTCCAGAAGTTCGTGGGTTTGCGGGCGAAAAAGGACTTCCAAACGGCGCTCGACCGCCTCGCGGGTGCGGCGAAGTAAGACGGCAGCGGCACCGCTCCGGCCGAAGTTCAAAGTTCAAAATCCAAAGTTCGAAGACCCGGCTTCTTTGAACTTCGAACTTCTGTCAACATTTGATCCGGCGGGCGGCCCGCCCGCCGGATCGGTAACGCCGTGCGGTGATCAATATGGTCGAAGCCGGTATCAGTCTTGAGGAGTTCATGGCCCAGCCGCCCGAGCCGCAGCGGCACGGCGGGTGCGGCAGTTGCGGTACGGGGAAGGCCGGAGCCTCACCATGCGGCAACGGCCTCGAGAAAATCTACCCCACCACCGCGGTCCGCTTCGGGTTTATGCGCTACATCGGCGAGTTCACTTACACGGCGGACATGAAGTTCACGTGCGGGGCCAAGGTCGTCGTCCAAACCCGCCGGGGCATCGAAATGGGCGAACAGGTCTCGCTCACCTGCAACGGTTGCGATAAGTCGGTCACCCGCGAACAGATGAAGGAATGGGTCCGGTCGTGCGGCGAAGATTCGTTCATCTTCGACGCCGGGCGGATTCTGCGCGAGGCCACATCGGCCGACCTCGCCGAGAATGCGCGGATTCAAATTAGCGCCCGCGAAAAACGCAGGTTCTGCCAACAAGTCGCCGGGCACTACAAGCTGCCGCTGCGGGTGGTGGACTGTGAGACTCCCTTCGGCGGCGAGCGCATCCTTTTCTACTTCACGGCCGCCGAGCGCATCGACTTCCGGGCGATGGTCAAGGATTTGACCCATGAGTACCGGACGCGGATCGAGATGCGGCAGGTCGGGGCGAGGGATGAAGCCCGGCTCTTGGGCGATTACGAAACCTGCGGGCGGGAGGTTTGTTGTAAGGTCTTTCTCAAGACGCTCCGGCCGATCAGTATGCGGATGGCCAAACTGCAAAAGGCCACCCTCGATCCCTCGCAGGTTTCCGGTCGGTGCGGCCGGCTCAAGTGCTGCCTGCGGTACGAGCACATCGGATACGAGGAGCTCGACAAGAGGCTGCCCCGTGCGGGGCTGCGCATCCGCACCAACCACGGCGAAGGCGTCATCGTCAATCGGCAAGTGCTCACCCAGTTGGTGCAAATCCGTCTGGACGACGGCACGCTTTTGACGGTGGCGGCGGAAGACATCACGGAAGTGGGTGTGGAGGCCCCGCCCGCGCCGCCGGAGGGTGGGACGGCGCCGCCGCGCGGACCGCGGACGAGAACCGCTCCACGCCCGCCTGGCGCGGCTCGAATACCGCTACGGTCTCTCGCGGACGAACCAAGCTCCCCGCCTCAGCCCGCTTCCCGGCCGAGTGAAGGCAGTCCGGCTCGTGCATCGCACGTCGGGCCTGAGGCGCCGACCGATGGCACGCGGACGGGAGGCGCAGGACCGCCCGGTGGTCGCCGCCGCCGGCGCGGCCGTCGGCGCGGTCGACGACACGGGCCGGGAGCGGAGGGTTCCGGCCCGCCCGGCGGACCGCCGCCGGTCAACCGGTAGCGCCTTCCAAGGTTGGGAATCGCCGGCCGACGTTCCTATGGTGGACGCACCCTCGAAATCGTTGGAGTCTCTGGTCGAGCACGTGGGCCGCTACCCTGCGGAAGCGTTTCTCTTCCTTCGCGAGGGACTCGGCTACGCCGCGGAACGTGTCCACGGGCCGGAGACCGACGCCCACCGATTGCTGTATCAGTATCTGACGGAGAACAACGTGGATTGGAGCGACCTCGTCGCCCAATACCACACCGGCCTACTCCCGGAGCCCGTGGCTCAAGCCATCGAAGCGGCCGGCGGGTGCGACAAACTGAATCGGCACATCAGCGGACGCGACCTTTGCTGGGGGCTCCGCGAGTTCGCCCTCACGCGGTGGGGGATGCTCGCCCGCGTGGTCCTCGAATCCTGGAACATCAAATCCACGGCCGATTTCGGGCGCATCGTCTTTGGGTTCATTGATCTGGACATGATGCGAAAACAGCCCGAGGACCGTGTTGAAGACTTCGATGACGTGTACGACTTCCGCGAGGCCTTTGACCGGACCTTCGGCGACGACGGGAAGGGCGACGGTAGCGAGACTGGCGCGTAGGGTACGTCCCGTTTGGGGTGGCGAAAGTGCCCAGGAGTGTCATAAAGATGCCCAGAGATGTCATTCTGAGCGCAGCGAAGAATCTTCCGCCGGGTTGGGATGCTTCGCTTCGCTGATTCTTCGCTGCGCTGATTCTTCGCTGCGCTGATTCTTCGCTGCGCTCAGAATGACTTAGAAACCGTCTCGCGGCCACCTTTTTGGGGATTCACCCGGACGCGTAAACCGCCCGCCTCGACGCTTGCGAGAATCCCCCGGGGGCCGCTAGAATGTCCGCCGGCGGAGTCGAGTGACGTTCCCGCGTTGGAGAGTAAGTATGGCCTCATCGCTGCAGCGTTCCGCGGAACAGATTGATCCATTGCTCAAGGGCCTGCTCGTGCTGGCTCGTACCGTCGAAGAAGTGCTGGAAGTTCGCGCGGTGCGGGCGGGTATCGGCCAGCCCATGGGCCGGTCGAACGTGCAAGTCCTCTGTCTGCTGGCTCATCGCGGCGGTCACACGGGGAGTCAGGTCGCTCGTTTTCTAGGCGTCAGCAAACCCAGGGTCAGTCAGATGATCGACGCGATGGCCCACGACGGCATGGTGGTCCGTCGACGTTCGGAGGGTGACCGGCGCGAGGTCTTGTTGGAGCTGACCAAACGGGGACGATTGAAGGCTCGAGCTGTCCAACGGGAGCAGCGTCACCGGCTGCGCATGGCCCTTCGCCTGGTGCGACAACCGGACGTCGCCCGCTGGGCGGATACGCTCCACGAGATCGCGGGGGCCCTGGCCCGGGGCGATCGCGTGTGCGAGCAGTTTTGTCTTCAATGCGG
The DNA here is from genome assembly GCA_043806315.1 of Planctomycetota bacterium. Taxonomy (GTDB): domain Bacteria; phylum Planctomycetota; class Phycisphaerae; order UBA1845; family UBA1845; genus SBAX01. The sequence continues at coordinate 39,200 of JAZDHF010000197.1, forward strand.
CGCGCACGCCGACGCCACATGCGTTCGGACCGGCGGCGATGCGAAGTGCCTGTATCTGCGGCACATGCCCTCCCGCGGTCCGGCCCACAGACCGCGCAAGAGCCGCCCGAGAAAACCTGTTTCCTAGATCGTTACCTGTCCAACTGACTCGGCACCCGGCCTATCCTGTGGACCACGGGGGATCCGAGTCTGCGCGCTACGGGTGGTGACCAACGTGCGGCAAGAAGACCTTCGCGCCCGGCCGCCATCACTCTGGGCGAGAAGATCGACAACGGGTCGGAAAGCAGCTAGGTCGTAAAGTGCAAGCTGTTTGTATCCGCAAAGGCTGAAGATTCGCGCCTACTTGAACGCTGCAACGATGGAGTCGAACAAATAAATCGTGAAAAAAACGCTTGCAGTCGGCCGCTCCCGGATGTATCATCGCGTCCAGTAAGTGATTGAACTTAAATCATCTCCCCAATGGGTCTTTGACAAAAGGGGCGGACGCGGTGGGGTACGGTACGCCGGCCGAAACGGGGACACGTGACGAAGAGCGCAACGATGTTGGGCGCCTTCGTGACAGGGGGGTTCGTGATTGCGCCCGCGTCCATGAGGACGTAGCGGTGCGAGCGCGCATGGCCGACGAGGTCGATGTACGTAGGGTGCGTTCTCCGAACGCACCAGCGGAAAGAAAGGTGCTACCCGGCGAAGTTCCCGGAGATTCGAGGGGAGCGACGGGGGCAATTACGTTTCGAGCGCCAGTCGTCCCTTCCGCGCGTGAGGCACGTGCGGCGGGGAAGACGTTCGCAGTACAACGGTAGGGAGAGCATTCCAAGGAGACAGTTATGACCACTCAGACAACAGCACGGCAGTGTATGTCCAATCTACGACACCCATACCTTACGGGGCACAGAATCCTCTTGATGATCGTTGTTGTCGCGACGGGAGCACTATGCGCGCCCACTTTTTTGCGCGCCCACGATGTCCAACCCGGTGTGGACATGTGGGCTACTCCGGCGGGCTCGTACAGCGAGGAGTTCGACTCGACGGAAGGCGGGACCCCCCTTCCCGCGGATTTCTTCGGCCCCGGCTCGGACCCATTTGACGGTGCGATCTCATTGCAGGGGAAGGACTTTCGGTACTTCGGCACCGGCGGTTGTCTGGCGCCGGCGGATGCGATCATCTGGAGAAAGGTGCTCGCGCTCCTCCCGTTCCCACCGTGCCCCTCGACGGCCGTCATTCCCATCGAGATCATTGCCCTCTCGTTGACAAGCTCGAGTCCGATCACCGTGACCTACACCGGGGGATCGAGTCCAGAGCCGTGGGACGTCGACGTTTGTCTGTCCGACTACGCACAGCAGCAGGGGTCCATGCAGATCACGCACTTGTGCCCGGATGGCGGATCCTTCAGTTCGACCCTGCCGGTCACGCCTAAGTTTACGTTCACGCGGCGGAGCGACGGCGCAACTCGGGTGCTGGACGTCGGGGATCCCGACTCGGTGTACAGGCCCGTGGTTCTCTCAACCTCCTCGGGCACCTGGGTGCACTCCGCGTTGTTCCCGATCACCCCGGCGCACGCCGGTGATCTGGTCGACGGGAACTGCGACGGAACGTCGGAAGCGTTACCCATCGGGACCTCGAACTTCTACCCGGGTATTTTTCCGTCCCCGTGCATTTGCAGCACACCGCCCGGCGGGTCGTACCAGTACAAGGAGTTGACCGAAGAACAGGAGCTTCTCGCGGCCCACGGCATCATACCGCCCTGGAACCCCCTAGACAGCGACGGCGACGGCATCCCGGACGCCTGCGACCCGGACCAGCAGTTGTGCCCGCTGCCGACGCTCAACCCGTGGTGCAGCGCTCTGCAGTGGAGGGATTGCGAGGCGACTGCCGCTGACGAAACCTGCCTTCCGTTAGAAGTCAGGTTCGATTCTCCTACGGCGCCGCCGACCATCCTGCTCTGCGACTGCTTCAGCGGTATAGGTTGTGGACCGGTGGACATCCAGCTCAATACCGGCGGCATCGGCTACACCGTGTCGTGCCAACCGGTTTATTGTCCGCCCGGACAGATGTGTTACATTCACCTGAACGGCGTTTCGCAGGGGGTCGGCTCAATCGACTCGTCGCAGACGGGTGGCGCGGTGGTGACCTGCGAATGTGAGCTTGCGCCACCACCTCCTGTCTGCCCGCTCGGCAGTCTTTGGTGCTCGGGCCTGCAGTTGATAGATTGCATCACGACGGGCGCTCTCGAAACCTGCTATCCACGGGAAGTCACCGTCGATCCCTCGGGCACAGGGCAGCCGATCGTCAGGGTGTGCGATTGCTTTAGCGACCTTGCTGCGCCTTGTGGGCCGGTGAGCATCACTGGGAATGGGACCATCGGATACACGTTCTCGTGTCCGGGGCCGTGTCTCGATCCCATCGAACAAACGTGCCAACTGCACTTCAACGGCACGCCGCAGGGGGTGAGCTCCATCGGCTCGTTGCTGATTCTGCCGGGCACCAAGGTAACGTGCGCCTGTGCCGAACAGGGGCCCGCTCTCTGCCCGCCCGCCGTTTTGGAGTGCATCGCTCGGCAAGCCGAAGATTGCCAGAGCACAACAGGCCAATGTCTGCCAAAGGTGATCCGGCACAACGTTCCGCCTGCGCTGGGGTTCTTCCCTCCGGCGGGCGAAGATTTGTTGAAGTCGACCACCGGGCATGTCGAAGTCATCAGCCCCCTCGGTGAACGCATGATGTACTACATCAGGGAGTCGCCGCAGCCGAACACGACGACGGTCGTCCGCGGGAGTCCGCGGGACGAGGGCGATCACCGCAGAATAGACACCGAGATCACGGAGATGGAACTCGTCGGCGTGGGCGGTGGCGGAGGCGGGGGCGCAGTGCTAATCCGCGAAAGCCCGATGCGGTACCACAGCACGGGGGGGGTGACCGGTGCGGCCGGCGGGGCAACGGACTACCCGGCCGAGAGCTTCTTTGACGTGTTTGTGGAGATCGACATCCCCGAACGTGAAGTCTACGGGCTATACAACATGGCCCCGATCCATTTGGATGCGCATGGGATTACAGCCGTTCCGCCCCTGGGCAGCAGCTTCAAGACGCCAGAAGGATGGCTAGTCATGTTGTACGACGCCTACGGCGCGACCGGTTATCGGATCGGGGAGGTTCTCCACGAGATCCCACCGCCCGATCCGCCGGAGTGGGAGGTGATCGAGTGCGCGTGCATGAACCAAAGCGACTGCCGTGTGACACGTGACCTTGGCATCGAACCCACCTGCGTGGGCGGCTGCCAGGAACCACCGCCGGTGGAGATCTGTACTGAGATCATTACTAGCGGGCAGAACTTCGTGGATTACACCTGCGAATGCGTGGGACCGGTGCGCGACCACGTGGTCTGCGAGCCGCAAGACCTCAACCCGGCGCATCCCAACACCTACTGGTACGATGTGACCACCTCGTGGCTCACGTGCGACTTCCACGTTCTCGTGCTCGACCCCACCACCACCAACTACACGAACGGCACGATTAATCCGTGGCCGGGCGACACGTGGGTATTCAGCGTGCACCAGGTCGGCAACGAAACGTGGGCTAGTTGGTGGACACCGCAATGCGCGGAACCGATCGTCGCTCCGACGGTGACACACCGCTTCCAGTTCAACCACAACGGGCCAAGCGCCTGGAGCCATTGGCGGACGACCTATTCCGGGACCGATGACCCATACGATCCGTACACAATCGATATGTCGCAGAATCACGCCCTCGAACCGGATGGATACGGCTACCGCGTCCACGTACCGCTGCCGCCGGGGGTGGTAACACAAGCCTGCTGTCTGCAGAACGGCACCTGCGTCGACGTGGAGTACAACAAGTGCGTGGCCTTGGGGGGCGATCCACAGGGGCCGGGAACGATGTGCACGAACCCGTCCGTGGTGTGCACGCCGTTGAAATGGGCCCAGCCGCCGACGTACGGACCGTTCATCGCACAGCAGCCGGAGTGCTTCTGGGGCTGGGATGAGCACTCGCACTATCAGAGTCTCGGCTGTGCGATTGTCGCCGACGATTGGGCGTGCACCACGAACCAGCCGATCACCGACATTCACTGGTGGGGTTCGTACCAGCAATGGACGACACACGAGCCGCCGCCGATCGCTCCGGAGATGTTCCACATCGGGATTTGGACGGACGTGCCGGCGGGTGAGATCAGCGAAACGTGCTGCTACTGCTATAACCCGCCAATGGTCCTGCCCCCGACGACGTGCTCGCCGAATCCCCGCGATCAGGCTGAGTGTGATCAGTGGGGCGGCGGTCAGTATGAGCAGTGCACTTACTTCCCCAGCTCGCGATGCATGGAAGATCATTGCGAGGCCATTCAACCACTCCCATACAGTCATCCCGGCAAAATGATCTGGGAGTCGATCGTGCCGCGGACGCTATTGAATGAGCGGTATGTCGGATGCGACGAGTATCCGGGTCAGCCGCTGGACACCTGCTTCCGGTACGATTTCGACATTCCAGAGTCGCAGTGGTTCTACCAGAGGCCCTCTGCGGATCCAACGATCTACTGGATCAGCATTTCGGCGTTCTATATGGGTCCGCCGCCGCAGTTCCCCTGGGGCTGGAAGACGCGGGAGCACTTCTTCAACGACGACGCGGTGCGCATCTTTGCGCCGAATCCGCCGCTGCTCGGCTCGGAGTTTATCGAGGGCGTTCCGATTGTGACTCCCGACGGAGAATCGTGGGATATGGCCTTCGTGCTGACCACGAACACTCCGGGACCGAGCAAATGGGACCAGTGGCCGGACGTCAGTCTGCCCGGGCTGCACGCCGCTGACGGCACCACCCTCGCCGACAACTGGGAGTGCCAGGGCGGTCTGGTCACCGACCTGCATTGGTGGGGCAACTATGAACTCGACGGCCAAGGCCATGAAAGACGAGGCGCGGGGATTGAGTGCATCAACCTCAGCATCCATGCCAACAACCCCGTTGACCCGTGGTGCCTGCCACAGGACCCCGAACTGTGGGGCGTGTGCGCGTTGTTCAGCGCGCTCAACGAACACGACACCGGAATGGTGAATAGCGAAGGCTCGAAGATTTACCAGTACACGTTCTATCTGGCCCCGGGCTGGCCGCAGAGGCCGGGGGACATCTACTGGCTGGATATTGAGGCGCAGTCGATCAAGCCGGCGAATCCCGCGCTGTGGCGGTGGCAAGAGAACAGCCGCGACGCGGCGCCTCGACTCTGTCCCGCCGCCGAACGCACGACGCAGGCGCCGTGGCACACCATCGTCTGGCCGGGCGCCCCGACGCCGCGGTACAGCGAAATGGCGTTTCGCATCACCTCTGGACCGTATCCGCCGCCGAACACCATCGTTTGGGATCCGGCGACGAACCCGACGCTGTGGCCGAACAACAACCCAGCGGCGGCCACCCGATCCCTGAAGTTCACGGTGACGGGGCCGGCGACGCCGTCAACGGTGGACGCCATCCAGGTGACGATGGTCAATTTGCAGGATCCGCAGCCGCCGAACGCGGTGTGCTGTCCGCCGAAGAACTTCGGATGCTGGGAGGCGGGAGCTGCTTGCGGAACCGTCCTCCCCCCTGTTCCCCCTGCTGTCGGGGTTTGCACCGGCACTGGCGAGACGGGCGGTTGCGCCCGCTGGGTGGGCAAGCCGGGAACGTTCTACGAGGCCCAGGGCCCGCCGTTGAGCGGACCCTACCGTGCGGCGCGGCTGCAGTGTTCGGTGTTCTACTGGGACTGGGTCACGGAGACGGCGAGCGGCGCGATCTCGGTGGTGGGTGCGGAGATCGTGCCTAGCTCGGAGTACAGCGTGCAGACCTACGGGGCGTCGTGCGCGGGCAACGAGAACACGTGCACGAATGTGTCCGCCGCCGTGCCGATGTATACGCGCCGCTCCGGCGACGCGGAGACGGCATACAACCCGCCGGGGACTGGGCAGCAGCCCGACGCCAGCGACGTGACCGCGCTGGTCAACAAGTTCAAGAAGATGGCGGGCGCTCCACTGAACTTCCGTTCGCAGCTTCAACCGAACCTGCCGGAACTCAACACGGACGTCAGCGCGTCGGACATTGTGGCGGTGGTGGACGCGTATA
>JAZDHF010000198.1:0-17615 GCA_043806315.1 Planctomycetota bacterium
GCTTTCTGGCACGAAAAAGCGACGGCCTGCCGGGCTGGCAAACCATCTGGAAGGGTTGGAACAAAGTCATGCCCCTCGTGCAAGGGCTCGAACTCCATCGCGATCTGTTGCGGGAGAAAAGTTGTGGGTAAGGGTGAGGCCACAAACCCCGTGTTGGGGGCGGGGACGTTGGTCTCACCCATGTAGTTGCTTCCCCACGCCACGATGGACCCGTCGCCCTTGAGGCCCAGACTGTGATACCATCCCGCGGCGACGGCGACGAACCCCGTGTTGGGGGCAGGGACGTTCGTCTGACCGTCGTCGTTTAACCCCCACCCCACGATGGACCCGTCGGCCTTGATGCCCAGACTATGGATCGCCCCTGCGGCGATGGCGATAAAGCCGGTGTTGGGGGCGGGGACGGTGCATTGCCCGTAGTTGTCGTAAGGGTCGCCACATCCCCACGCCACGATGGACCCGTCGGCCTTAAGGCCCAGACTGTGATACCATCCCGCGGCGATGCCGATGAAATCGGCATTGGGCGCGGGGACGTTGGTTTGACCGTCGTAGTTATATCCCCACGCCACGATGGCCCCGTCGGCCTTGAGGCCCAGACTGTGGGATCCGCCTGCGGCGATGCCGATGAAATCGGCATTGGGCGCGGGGACGTTGGTCTGACCGAAGTTGTTGGATCCCCACGCCCCGATGGACCCGTTGGCCTTAAGCCCCAGACTGTGGACGTAGCCCGCGGCGACGGCGACGAACCCCGTGTTCGGGGCGGGGACGTCATCTATGTCTACCTGTCCCCACGCCACGATGGACCCGTCCGCCCTGAGGCCCAGAGTGAGGTTCTCGCTGGTGGCGACGCCCACGAAGCCGGTATTCGGGGCGGGGACGTTGGTCTGACCGAAGTAATTGTATCCCCACGCCACGATGGACCCGTCCGCCTTGAGACCCAGATTGTGATATGCGCCCGCGGCAACGCCCACAAAGCCCGTGTTGGGGGTGGGGACGTTGTTCTGACCCTCGTAGTTGCGTCCCCACGCCACGATGGACCTGTCGGCCTTGAGGCCCAGACTGTGTTCCACGCCTGCGGCGATCGCCACGAAACTCGAGTTGGGGAAGGGGACGTCGGTCTGACCGTCGACGTTGCGTCCCCACGCCACGATGGACCCGTCGCTCTTGAGACCCAGACTGTGGAGGTCGCCCGCGGCGACGGCCACGAAACCCATGTTGGGCGGAGGAACGTTTATTTGCCCCCAGTAGTTGCTGCGGCCGACATCATAGTTTGTTCCCCACGCCACGATGGACCCGTCGGCCTTGAGGCCCAGACTGTGCAACCAGCCCGCGGCGACGGCGACGAAACCCGTGTTGGCCGGAGGAACGTCCAATTGCCCCACGTAGTTGCCGTAGTTATCATAGTTTGATCCCCACGCCACGATGGACCCGTCCGCCTTGAGCCCCAGACTGTGGGCCCAGCCCGCGGCGACGGCGACGAACCCCGTGTTGGGCGAAGGAACGTCTAATTGCCCCCTGTAGTTGCCGTACTGATCATAGTTTGATCCCCACGCCACGATGGACCCGTTGGCCTTGAGGCCCAGACTGTGCGCCGAGCCCGCGGCGACGGCGACGAAGCCCGTGTTCGGGGCGGGGACGTTGGTTTGACCGTAGTAGTTGTTTCCCCACACCACGATGGACCCGTCGGCCTTGAGGCCCAGACTGTGCGCCGAGCCCGCGGCGATGGCCGTGAAGCCCTGGGAAAGGTCAACACCGACGACCTGGCTCCCCCACCCCACGATCGCGCCCTGAGGCTGTACTCCGCGAGCGATACCCGCCAGTGTCAATGTCGCAATGATCCAGGTGCAAACGACGACACAAGCGCCGCGGATTCTTGCAGCGGCGCGACGCGCGCTTCCTCGAATTGCCGGATTCATAAACCCCTCCCGAAGATGCCCACCGTATTCAATTGCGGCGATCGAAAAGAACCAAGGCCCATTGTACCGTCGGCTGCCGGAGCGATACAAGCCCCAATCCCGCCCGATTTCGGCTTTTCTCATCCGCTTCCTTACGGACGCGGTTCTGATTTCGGCGTTTCCGGCCCCTCCCTGCCGGTCGCGGGCCTGAACTCAGCGTTTCGGCGTTTCAGAGTTTCTCATCCGCTCCCTGCCGGTCGCGGCTCGGATTGGCCCCGCGCTGGCGCTTGGGGTTCGGATTGGGCTACGGGTTTGGGCGTTCGCCGAGGCGCGTGGGCATGTCCGCGAGGATGTAGGCCGTCGTGGCCAGGGCGGCGACGTTTTGCGAAAGGACTTGCGGGTCGATCTTGTCGATGGTGTCGGCCTGGGTGTGGTGGTAATCGAAATAGGCGGCCCCATCGACGTCGTGGCCGATGAGGATCACGCCTGCGGGCTTCATCGGGCTGATGTCGGCCCCGGAGTGGCCCGTGCTTGCCTTCATTGATCCGATGGAGGAAAGGAGGGTGACGAGGTCGCGCAGTTGCTCCGCGGCAACGCTCTCGCGTTCCTTGTTCTCGCACTCCACCGAATAACCGGTGGGGCGGAAGACGCCGCTGTCCGCTTCGACGGCGGCGACGTGTTTGGGTAGCTCGTCGGCGTGGTCGGCGGCATAGGCCCTTCCGCCGCCTAGGGCATTCTCCTCGTTCGTGAAGAGGACCACTCGGATCGTGCGCCGCGGGATCAAGTTGAGCTTGCGGAGGACGTTGATCGCCTCCATGGCCATGATGCATCCACCGCCGTCGTCATGAGCGCCTTGGCCGACGTCCCAAGAGTCGATGTGACCGCCGATGACCACGACTTCGTCCGGCCGGGTCGAACCGCGAAGCTCGCCGATGACATTGCCTGACGGTACGTCGGGGAGCGTCTGGGCCTCCATCTTGAGGGTCACGACAACGGGCATTCCGCGGGCCTGCAAACGGGCGATGGTATCGGCGTCCTCGGTGGAAAGGGCTGCGGCCGGGATCTTCCTATCGTTCTCGCCGTAGCGCATCGCGCCGGTGTGCGGACTGCGGAGGCTCTTGGCCGTCACGGAGCGGATCAGGCAGGCGACGGCGCCCTTCTCCGAGGCGAGAGTCGCGCCCTTGCCCCGATACTGCACCGCCGGGCCGTAGCCCGAGCCTTTTTCGGGGTTATAGGGGGGCATGATGTTGTTGAAGAGGACGATCTTTCCCTTCGCCTGGTCGCCGATCGAATCCAGCTCATCCTTCCCGCTGACGACGACGACCGGAGCGGTAATCCCTTCGGGCGGCGTGCCGATGGAACCGCCCAGGCCGAGCATGGCCAGCCGCTCGACGCGCGGCTCGATCATGGTGACGGATTCCTGCCCCCGGACCCAGTGGGGCACCATGACTTTTTCCCGGCGGACATTCTCCTGTCCGTCCTTCTTCATGGTTTCAACCGCCCAGTCGATAGCTTGTTCGAGCTGCGGCGAGCCGCTGAGACGATGGCCGATGCCGGTGCACAACTCCTCCAGCTTGCGGTAGGCGTCGTTCTCCGCAAGGGCCGCGGTGATGATGCGTTGCGCGGGTTCGCGATACCGCTCGAAGATCGGGGCCACGGCGGTCTTCTCGGCAGTCGCCTTGGTCTCAGGGTAGACCGATGGATCCGAAGGGGCGATAAGTGCCATAGCGATGAGGGTCGATGCAATCATCATGGGAGCTTCATTTCCTTGTACCTGTCATTCTGGAACCGAGAGCCAAACCCGCCATTCTGCCGCGAACGGTCCGAAAACGCCGGATTGTACGGTTCCACAGCGTTTTGGCTAGATCCGAATCGGTGGGAGGCTGAATCTTGAAAGAGACGGCTGTCGGCCGTAACATGGCCGGGTCATGCTCGTTAGGCGTCGCAAGGAATTGTCGCCCCGATGCGCGGGACGGGCGTAGCCCCGAAGAACGTATGCTACCCAAACGACATCGTGGTCTACGGATGATTGCGCTCGCGGGGATCTGTGTCCTCCTCGCGGCGGGTGAAGCCCAGGCGTACATCGGTCCAGGGGCCGGCTTCGCCGTGGGCACGACGCTGTTTGCGTTCTTTGCCGCATTCCTGTCCGGGCTTGCGGCGATTGTTCTTTGGCCGCTCCGTTGGACGCTCCGCTTCATCCGCGGTCGTCGGGCACACGCCCGCGCCCGCGTCAGACGGTTCGTCATCCTGGGCTTGGACGGGATGGAGCCGACCCTCGCCGACAAGTACATGGCCCAGGGGAAGATGCCCAATCTCCGCAAACTGGCCGAGAGCGGTACGTACACTCGCCTAGCGACCACGGCGCCGCCGCTCTCGCCGGTTGCGTGGTCGACCTTCCTTACGGGGTGCAATCCGGGCAAGCACAACATTTTCGATTTTCTCACACGTGACAAGCGTACCTACATGCCGCTTCTCTCTTCCGTCAGTATTCACGGCGCATCGCGGGTATGGAAACTCGGTCGCTATCGGATTCCGATAGGAAAACCTGATATCCGATTGCTCCGAAAAGGGAAGCCGTTTTGGAATACGCTCGGAGCACACGGTATTTTCAGCAATGTGATCCGTGTTCCGATCACCTTCCCGCCGGAAAGTTTTCGCGGCGTACTGCTTTCCGCCATGTGCGTCCCTGATTTGCGAGGCAGCCAAGGGACGTTCTCCTATTACTCGACCCGTGCCAGTGTCGAGGAAGAGTACATCGGCGGTGAGCAAATCCGGGTTCGGCGCGACGGCGACACGATTCGGTCGTACTTGGTCGGACCTCCCAACGAACTGGTCGAGAACGGGGGGCCGATGCATTGTCCGTTTGAGGTTACCGTGGCGGGGCGCGGTCAGGGGATGTTGGACATTTGCGGCCAACGCATTCCGCTAAAAAAAGGAAGTTACACACCGTGGATCGTCGTGGATTTTAAGGCCGCGCCGGGGGTGAAGATCAAGGGCATTTGCCAGTTCCTGTTAATGGAAACCCAGCCGGAGTTCGATCTGTATGTAACCCCGATCCAGATTCACCCGGACAAGCCTGCGATGCCCATTTCCCATCCGTCAGTCTACTCCATGTATTTGTCCAAGAGGCAGGGTCTGTACGCGACATTGGGTCTGGCTGAGGACACCTGGGGACTGAATGCGAAGATTTTAGATGACGACGGATTCCTTCATCAGTGCTTTGAGGCGGACGCCGAACGTGAACGAATGTTCTTCGATGCCCTGGATAAGGTGAGCCGTGGACTCTGCGTCTGCGTGTTCGACGGGACGGACCGCATTCAACACATGTTCTGGCGATACATTGATCCGCGACACCCGGCACACGCAGGGCAATCCGATCGCCAACACCGCAAGGCCATTGAGGAGCTATATCTCCGAATGGACGATCTCGTGGGGCGGACCATGAAGGCCTGTGATCGCGGAGATACCGTGCTGATGGTGATTTCGGATCATGGGTTCAATTCGTTCCGCCGGGGAATCGACTGGAATGTGTGGCTTGAGCAGAACGGTTACCTGGCACTGCTGCCGGAGGGGAGAGGGAAGAAGTATCTCGGGGGAGTCGATTGGGGGAAGACAAAAGCCTATTGTTTGGGGCTGGCAGGTATTTGGCTGAATGTTAAGGGAAGGGAATCCCAGGGTATCGTCGATCCCGCGGAGGCAGGTGACCTTAGGGACGAGCTGTGTGGGAAGCTAACGGGTCTGCGAGACGGCGATCAGGAGGAGCTTGCTGTTCAGCGCGCCTTCAATGCCCGTAGAATCTATCACGGACCGTACGCGGGGGAAGGGCCGGATATTATTCTGGGCTACAACCGCGGTTACCGCGTCTCATGGGAGGCGGCCATCGGGCAGCCGACGGATCGGGTGTTCCATGACAACGCGAAGGCATGGAGCGGCGATCATTGCGTCGACCCGGCGCTCGTCCCGGGAGTGTTGTTCTGCAATCGCAAGATCGAGAGTCCGCATCCCCGTCTCATGGACATCGGGCCCACCGTACTCGACATGTTCGGCGTGGACGTGCCGGGAGTGATGGACGGTCGCCCGCTCGTCGTTGGGGACGCTCACCCGCCCTCGCGGAACGGGAAACACGGCATCGGGCGCGCGGCTGTCGCCAAGGCGACCGTCGCCACTTCCGAATGACAAGACGCCGCTTCCTACAAGCAGTCGCCGTTTCCGCGGTACTACTACTCGCGGGACTGTCGGTTTCCTCGTGCCATCGGAGGGTGGACGGGAATCCCAAGCTCATCGTCGTCGGCTTCGACGGAATGGATCCCCGTTTGTGCGAACGCCTGATGGCCCAGGGCAGGATGCCGCACCTGGTGCAATTGCGCGACGGAGGAGGTGGGTACAAGCCGCTCGGCACCAGTATTCCACCCCAAAGTCCGGTCGCATGGGCGAATTTCATCACCGGCGCCGATGCCGGCGTGCACGGAATTTTCGATTTCATTCATCGCAATCCGGCCAAGCAATGCGAGCCGTTCTACTCGGCCGCCGAGACGGTTCACAGTGATGACGGTTGGGACATTGGAAAGCATAAGATTCCCCTCACGTTCTGGCCGTTTCAGCACAACCCGACGCAGACGCTCCTTCGGCGTCACGGCATTCCCTTCTGGGATTACCTGGATGAGGCCGGCGTGCCGATTCGTATCTATGATATCCCCTCCAATTATCCGCCGAGTCCGTCGCATCATGGGCACATGTGTTGTCTGGCCGGAATGGGCGTGCCGGACCTGCTCGGCGGATACGGGACGTACCAGTATTTTTCGAGCGATACCCTGCGTTCATTGGAAGAGCCGGGAGGATATCGCAAGCCGCTCGTTTTCCAAAACGACTTCGCTAAAGGGAGCCTGATCGGCCCGGAGAACACGACGCTCAAGAAGCCGATCAAAGCGACGGTACCGTTCCAGGTGTACCGGCATCCACAAGAGCCGACCGCGCGGATTGAATTGCAGGACCAGGTGGTTGTGCTCAAGGAAGGCGAGTGGAGCGACTGGTGCAAGGTGGACTACGAACTGGAGATGCCGTCTTTTCTACCGAATACTCACGTCAGCGGCATTTGCCGATTCTATTTGCAGCAAGTGCGGCCGACGTTCCGTCTGTATGTCACGCCCATCAATATCGACCCTTCCGACCCGGGGGGGCAACGAATCACCGAACCTCCGCACTTCATCAAGACGCTTGCCAAAGCTCTTGGTTTATTTTACACGACGGGATTTCAGGAGGATCACAAAGCCCTCGCCAATCGCGTTTTTCGGGACGAGGAGTATCTGGATCAGGCCCGCTCCGTGTTGCAGGAGCGCATGCGGTTGTTTCATTACGCAATGGACAACTACCACGACGGGTTCCTTTTCTTCTATTTCTCCAGTACGGATTTGCAGGCCCATATGTTTTGGTGGGACGGCGACGAGCCCCACCCGGTTCGCTCTGCCGAAAATGCCCGGCGGTTCAACGGAGTCATTGAAGACCTGTACGTCGAAATGGACAAGGTCGTCGGTGAGGTCGTCGATCGTTACGGACGGGACGCGACGATCCTGATAATGTCGGATCATGGATTTTGCAACTTTCGACGGCAGTTCAATGTGAACACGTGGCTGAGGGATCAAGGGTATCTGGGGCCGAGCGACTGCAAGAGTTTACTGAACCCGGGGAATGGGCGTCTGGTGGATTGGAAACGGACGCGGGCTTATGGTCTGGGGTTGAACGGCCTATATCTCAACTTGCGAGGACGGGAGCGGGACGGGATTGTGGAGCGGACGGATCGCGAGGCTCTATTGGAGGAAATCCGCGGGAAACTGCTTGCGGTTCGTGATCCGATGAACGGTGAGCCGGTGATTGCGAAAGTTTATCGGAGTGACGAGGTCTATTCCGGCCCGTATGCCACCGAGGGGCCGGACTTGATCATCGGTTATCATCGCGGGTACCGGGCATCGTGGGCGACGACGCTGGGAAACCTTGAGAACGACGTGATGTCGAACAACGACTCGGCCTGGAGCGCGGATCATTGCGTTGCCGCGGATCAATTGCCAGGAGTGATCTTCAGCAATCGCCCGATCCTTCGCGAGGCTCCCACCCTGATCGATCTTGCGCCGACGATCCTGGAACAGTTTGCGGTGTCGATTCCGGACACGATGAAGGGGAGGAGCTTGTTCAAGCCTGCGGTCGAAGGGGTCACCCGTGCCGCGGGGGAGGAGTGACGACGATGGCCAAGATCAAGATCGATAACAACCTCTACGGACGGATCACCAAGATCGCCGAGAAGGCCGGATACGGTTCGGCGGAGGAGTTTGTGATCCATGTGATTGAGAAAGAGCTATCGGTGCTGGAGTCCGCCGATTCCGACGCGGATGTGACGGAACGGCTGCGCGGTCTGGGCTACATCGAGTAATCAGCCATCTGTCGGCGGGGATCCGCGCGGGAACCGATCATGGACCTCTTCAACTCAGTGGTGATTCACGGAGGCGAGGCTGTCCTTTGGGTTTGGGAACTGATCGTCGCGGTTTTCGGATGGGTCTTTTCTTCACTCGACGCAATCCTTAATCCGGTTCTCTCGCCCCTCCTCGCGTTGCTGAATCCGATTTGCACCGCCATCGGCGATGTCGTTTATGCCGTCCTGAGTCCGTTTCCGGTGTGGGTCGGGCTGACGGTGATCTCGGCGGCGACGGGCGTGGTCATGTTGATCGCGTTCCGGCACACCTCCAACCAGGCCGCGATTGCGAGGATCAAGGACGAGATCAAGGCCAACCTGCTCGCTCTAAAACTCTACAAGGATGAGTTGCGGGTCACGTTCCTGTCGCAAGCGCGTCTCCTGTGGGCGATCGTACGACTCCAGCGTTACGTGCTGACCCCGGTGCTGTGGATGGCGCTGCCGATGCTGCTCGCCCTCGCGCAGATGGGCGTTCGGTATCAATGGCGGCCGTTGCGGCCGGGCGAACGGACGCTCATCAAGATGAAGTTCGCGCCCGGCGCGGGGAAATCGGCCCTTGCGTCGGTCGAGCCGCACCCGGGGTTGGCGACGGAAGTCGGCCCGGTGCCGGGCGGCGATCTGTGCGTCTGGCGAATCCGCGGCGGCGCACCCGGACGGCACCTTCTGCGATTCCACGTCGGGGGCGAGACCATCGAGAAGGAGCTTGTCGTCGGAGAGGAGTTCCAACGGGTGAGCGCGGTACGCCCGAACGGGCGGTGGACCGATCAACTGTTCCACCCCGTCGAACGGCGAATGCCGGCAGGCTCGCCCGTGCGGACCATCGAGGTTGTCTACCCGGGCGTGGACTCGTGGATTTACGGCGCGGATTATTGGGTGCTCTACTTCTTTGTCGTTTCGATGGTGGTTGGGTTTGTTTTTGCACCGGTCTTCAAGGTGCGGTTCTAGTCCGCTCGACACCGTCGTCGGAACGCGCCTACGTTGCGATCGAGAACCTCTTGAATTCGCCGGTGGCACGGCCGTCGGTAGTGGCCGCATCACGGATTGCGCCTCGCATAGCGTCCTCAACGGCGGTTTGGAAGCGGTCCAACTCGATCTCTCGCCCTTCCACGACCAACTCGACCCGGCCGTCGGGGATGTTGCGAACGAAACCGGACACGCGGAAGCGAGAGGCGATGTCGCGCGTCGTGTAGCGGAAGCCGACGCCTTGGACATGCCCTGAATAATAGATCGTTCGGCGAATCTTTGTGGACCGCTTGGAAGCGGCTGCCGTCGGGCCGGCGGTCGCTCGCCGTTTCACGAAATAGATTTCCCGGCCATGATCGCGGAAGCACACCTCATCCGTGTACGCGCGGATGAGCATGATTCCACGCCCGTTGGGAAGGGGAAGACGATCGGGCGACGTACAGTCGGGGATTTCGTCGGGCAGGAACCCGCCGCCTTCGTCGCGGACGACGACGACCGCTTTCTCCGTGTTCACCGCATATCGAACAATGATGTTCTTGGCCGCGTCGTTGCGATTGCCGTGCTTGACCGCGTTGGTCAACGCCTCCTCCAGGGCCAGCTTGACCGCGAATACCGCGTCCTCGCCGAAGCGGCATCGCTCCAGCGCCTCGATGACGGCTTGTTTGGCGACGCAGGTCTCCCGCAAGTCGCTCTTGATGACGCACTCGCAGAACGTCGCTTCGTTGTCAGGATCGACTCCGGTCATGGTATGCACACGGCGACGGACGGCTTCATCCAGGTTCCGTGGTCGCGCGGGCGTGATCGTCCTCGAGGCGGTCTAAAAGTCGGCTAGCGCCTCCCTGGCCGTGCCGTAAATGCTGAACAGTTTGTTCAGCCGGGTGATCTTGAAAACCTCGTAAATCTGCGGCGTGATGTCGGAGAGCTTCAGTTTGCCTTTTTTTTCGGCGACGTGCTTGTTGAGCGTGATGAGCATCCCCAAGGCCGCGCTCGACAGGTGCTCCACGTTCTTGAAACTGAGAAGCATCTTCACGTCGTCCATACCCGCAACGACCCTGGAGAGTTCTTCGCCGATCTCGGAGATCGACAGCTCCTCAAGAATCTTTCGGTCGGCGAACTCGACGATGTTCACCCCGTCGGAGTTTTTTACGGAAACGTGGGGCTTTTCATCCGCCATGACGCCGCTCCTTCTGTTCGTCAAGCTTGAAATCCATGATCCAAGCACTAAAGTCTATGCCCGCGAAGCGCGGTGTCAAGACGACGGCGGGGGACGGGAATCGCGTAGACGACGAGTTTCCACACGACACGGGGCGACCATTCTTTAGTACAATGGCCGGGAAGGGAACGCGAGCGTTGATCCACGTGGTCGCAAGCGGAACAGCGGGTTTTCCCTTCGGATAACGGACGAAAGCGGGATGCGGATAGATTCCCGGACGATCTTTTGGCTTGCGGTTGTTGTGCTGGGATGTGCCGACCACGCCCTCGCCTGGGGCCCGGCGACGCACATCGAGCTGGCGGGCACGATCCTCGATCGGATCGCCCTACTTCCCGCCGCGATCGGGGCGATCCTCGCCCGCAATGGCATCGCCTACTTCTATGGCAACATCGCCGCGGATATCGTCTTCGCCAAACGTTGGAGCCGCGTCAAGCAGTTCTGCCATCACTGGTCCACGGCGTTCCAACTGCTGGATGCCGCCGACAACGATCGGGCGACCGCGTTTGCGTACGGCTATCTTTCGCACCTCGCCGCCGACACCGTCGCCCACGGAAAGTTCGTCCCCCGTCAGATCGTGGTCAGCGAATCCTCGGTGAACTTCGGGCACTTCTATTGGGAGCTTCGGGCGGATGTGCTGCAACCGGAGTCGAGTTGGATGCTGCTCGAGCAGATCATCGCCGGCGACCACGGCGACCACCACGCGGCCTTGGAGCGTCACATCACCGACACGTTCTTGTCCTATGAGCTCAACCGCTTGCTGTTTGAACGGATGAACGCCCTCCACTTGCGACAAGGTTTCCGGCGAACCATGCACGTGTGGAGCCGCTTCTCGCGGTGGGATTTGTCGCCGCAGCTCATGGCCGGGTATCGCAACGAATGCCTCGATCGCATCCAGTCGATTTTGACCGAGGGGGCGAGCTCGCCGCTCCTGCGCGAGGACCCCAACGGCACCTCGGCCCTGATGCAGTTGCGCGTCCGTCGCCGCGAGGTCCGGCGTATGAAACGGGTCGGCATCCCCGTGGAGCGTCGGTTGCTCGAAGCGGCGGTGGGCCTTGCCCCGCTATTACGGACCGCACCTGACCTCATCACGCCGATCGCCTCGCCCGGAGCCTACGCTGAGAACCGGCGTCCTGCGGAGGACGTAGGGTCGCCGGTCTGCGGGTTTTCGGGCGTTGCGACACCGCCCAGCGCCCCCTAAGATGGGTCATCCCCGCAAGCGAACGCGGGCCGTGGACCGTCGGAGGAGGCAACCTGTGCGAAAAGGCAGCTCTCTCGGAGCGTATCTGTTCACCTCGGAATCGGTGTCCATGGGCCACCCGGACAAGGTGGCCGATCAGATATCCGATGCGCTACTCGACAGTCTCCTCGAACACGACCCGGCGGCACGGACGGCGATCGAAACGCTGGTCACGACCGGGCTGGTAGTGGTGGCCGGCGAGGTGACGGTGCACAACCAGGCCGCAAGCGACGCGCTGGGACGGACCGAGGACACGGTTCGAGAAACCATCCGCCGCATCGGTTACGACGACCCGGCCGGGGGCTTCGACTACCGCAGTTGCGCCGTCCTTCGCGCCATTCATTCGCAATCGCCCGACATCAGTCAGGGGGTGACCGAAGGAGAGGGACTTCATAAGGAGCAGGGGGCCGGGGATCAGGGGCTGATGTTCGGGTTCGCTTGCGACGAGACCGAATCGCTCATGCCTTTGCCTATCCAGCTCGCCCATCGACTTGTTGAGCAACTGGCGGACCTTCGGCAGAACGGACGAATCCCCTGGCTGCGACCGGATGCCAAGTCACAGGTCACCGTCGCGTACGACGACGGCGTGCCGACCGGCATCCATACCGTCGTCCTTTCCACGCAGCACACCGAGGAGGCGCTGGATCCGAAAGACGAGCGTCTGATGAGCAGTAAGGCCAAGGACGAGATCATCGCGAAAATAATCCGTCCCGTGATCTATCGGGAATGCCCGCAGCTTTGGTCCAACGACATCATCATGCACATCAACCCCACGGGCCGCTTTGTGATCGGCGGGCCGCACGGCGACAGCGGGCTTACCGGGCGGAAGATTATTGTTGACACCTACGGCGGACGCGGTCGGCATGGCGGCGGGGCGTTCTCCGGCAAGGACCCCACGAAGGTCGATCGCTCAGCCGCCTACATGGCCCGGCACATCGCCAAGAACGTCGTCGCCGCCGGTTTGGCGAGGCAATGCGAGGTGCAATTGGCCTATGCCATCGGCGTCGCGGCGCCGGTCAGCGTCTCCGTGGATTGCCAGGGCACCAGCGACCTCGCACCGACGGCGTTAGAGCGGATCGTGCGCGAGTTGTTCCCGCTCAAGCCGGCCGAGATCATCAAGTACCTCGATTTGCGCCGACCCATCTACTTCGAGACCGCCCGCCACGGACACTTCGGGCGCGAGGGTGCGGGCTTCACCTGGGAAAAGACCCATCGCGTCGCCGACCTCCGCGCAGCCGCCGGGGTCCTGCAAACCGCTTAGAATGCATCCTAGAACCCCTCTCCCCCGCTGGGGGGAGAGGGTAGGGTGAGGGGGTCTACCGCCCACTGAATTCTCGGAGTGGGTGGGGGTGGGGGTTGCAAATCCGGCGGTGCTCGCGGTATAATCCGGTGTTGGGTTTCTTCAGCTTCTGGCGTACCACAGTCAACCGGGGGGTCCGGGCGTGGAAAGGGAGCACCTCGTGTGTCGAAACAGACAGGTCCGTGCCAGCATCGGGCTTCTTGCCGCGATCGCGTTTGCGCCCGCAGTGGGGTCGGCGCAGCCGGTGCTCTACGTCGACGATTCCGCCACCGGCGCAAACGACGGGTCCAGTTGGTGCGACGCGTATTGGTACTTGCAGGACGCACTTGCCGCGGCGCGGGCTTCCGGTGGAGCCGTCACCGAAATCCGCGTGGCCCAGGGTACTTACAAGCCCGATCAAGGCGTGAACCAAACGCCCGGCGACCGAACGGCCAGCTTCGAACTCGTCAACGGCGTGGCGATACGCGGTGGCTACGCCGGGTGCGGTGCAGCGGACCCCAACGCCCGCGACATCCCGGTCTACGAAACCATTCTGAGCGGCGACCTGAAGAATGACGATACCCTACCGAAGAGCACCAGCGGTAGCGATTGCTGCGCCGAGAATAGGACGCCCGGTTGTGACGATGCGGTGTGCGAGCAAATAGTCTGCGGCGTCTACGCGGCGTGTTGCACGAACAGCACCTGGAGTAAATTCTGCGCAGATGCCGCCGCTTATCTTTGTTGTAATCTATGCAGCGACGCGAACAACTGCGACAACAGCTACCACGTAGTAACGAGCGTTGCCACGGATGTAACAGCTATTCTAGACGGATTCACGATTACCGGCGGCCACGCCAACGTGCTTGGAGCGGGAGACAACGATTCGGGTGCCGGCATGATCAACTTCGGTGGAAGCCCGACGTTGAGGAACTGTACGTTTCGAGAGAACGTCTCCCGAGTCGGTTATTACTACCTGGGTGGCGGCGGCGGAATCTATAGTCTTCCCCCGGGACATCCCACATTCACGACCTGCACGTTCCGCGGAAACACCACCGACCAAAGCGGTGGAGGAGTCTACGGCACCGGTACCTTCGTGAATTGCGTGTTCATTGGGAACGCCGCGGAGTACGGCGGGGGAATCGACGGCGGCTCAGCGTTCACTAACTGTAAGTTCCTCGGGAACTCGGCGCGGTGGGGTGGTGGGCTAGTTGCCGGAGGTACCCTCGTGAATTGCCTCTTCAGCGGCAACACGGCCTACTGGGGTGGCGCGGTGTACACTTATATTAGCTCACCGAGCTTTACCAATTGCACTTTCAGCGGCAACACAGCCGAATTGGGTGGTGGATTATTCAGTGACGAGGCGGGAGAGCAACTTGCGAACTGTATTTTGTGGGGCAATGCCGATGGTGGCGGAATGTGTGAGTCCGCCCAGTTTCAGCAAGGGGTTAATAGCCGGCCGAGCATCAACTACAGTTCTGTGCAAGGATGGACGGGAGCTTTCGGCGGAGTCGGCAATATTGGCGATGCCCCGGCCTTCATCAACGCCAATGGATCGGACGACGTTTTCGGTACGGAGGACGATAACGTCGGACTGATGGTGACGTCGCCTTGCATCAACGCGGGTGATAACACGGCTCTGCCTTCGGACACGTACGACCTTGATCAGGATGGCGATACCTCCGAACAAATACCGCTGGACCTTGGCGGCGATCCGCGTGTTGTAGACGGTGCGGTGAACATGGGTGCGTACGAGGGTCCCCATCAGCACTTCATTCTCGACACGGATTCGGTGGTCGTCGTCGAGGGCGGCACGGCAACCTTCTCGGTGAGGCTGGCGCTTGATCCGCTCGGTACGGTGGACGCCATGATCACTCCTCTGCAAGGCGACCCCGACATCTTTGTGCTCTCTGGCGCCGTGCTATCTTTCAATTCGGGCAACTACTCTATCGAGCAAACTGTTACCCTTGGGGCAGCAGAGGACGTGGACCTTTTCAATGGCACGAGAGCCATTGGGGTAAATGCTCCCGGCATCGATCTGCTAGATCTTGTCGCTACTGAGTCTGATAACGAGCCAGTTCCAACGGTAATGTTTGTCGATTGGCGGGCGTGGGAAGGCTTGAACATCGGGACGAGCTGGCGAGATGCTTTCACGAAACTGGGCGACGCGCTCGCCCTGGCCTCGAGCCGGCCTGGCGCCTCTGAGATTTGGGTTGCACGCGGAACCTATGCACCGGCCCAGCGCGACGGGGATCGAAGCGCCACATTCCGCCTAGTAGAAGGTGTGGCTGTCTACGGCGGTTTCGCCGGTGGTGAGAACACCCGAGAGGAGCGCGATCCGATCGGAAACGTGACGGTGCTCAGCGGTGACCTCAAGGGTGATGACGAACCCAACTTCGTCAAGATTCAGGACAACAGCTATCACGTTGTGACCAGCCTCGACACAACGGCTACGACCGTTCTCGACGGATTCACGATTAGCGGCGGTCACGCCAACGTCCTTGGAAACAACGATTCGGGCGCAGGACTGATCAACTTGGGTGGAAGCCCGGTGTTTAGCAACTTGGTTTTCAGAAGCAACCGGGCTATCTCGTGCGGTGGCGGAATGTACACCGCCCGTGGCGACCCGCCCCTTTCGGATTGCACTTTCATCGGCAACCTTGCCGAAGGCATCCAGGCAGGCGGCGGTGGACTGTATAACCAGGATGGCAGTCCGACGCTGACCCGCTGCTTGTTCAGCGGCAACTCGTCTTACCTGGATGGTGGGGGTATGTATACCAGCGGCGATCCCACCCTGACGGATTGCGTTTTCGAATCGAATGTGCCTGGCGGGTTGGTACAGCGCGGGAGCGGAAGTGCGACCCTGACGAACTGCGTCTTCATTGGAAACATCGGCCGCGGACTGGACGTGCGGCAATCGACGATTGTGAATTGCCGTTTCTTGGGAAATAGCGGAGGCGGAGCCGGCGTTTTCTATGGGAACCCGACTTTCGTGAACTGCCTATTCGCTGGAAACTCCGCCGGGGGGGGTGGTGGGTTGTATAATCTCGGTAGCAGCCCGACATTGGTTAATTGCGTATTCAATGGCAATGCGGCTACGTTGGGCAGCGGAATACACAACTTCCTGGGAAGCAGACCCGAGATAACCAATTGCATCATCTGGGGCGACTCGTCGCCAATATACAGCGATACAAGTTCCACACCCAATTTGCCCGTCGTCAATTATTCGTGCATCCAAGGCGGTTGGACTGGAGCAGGTGGGATCGGGAATGTCAGCGCCGACCCGCTCTTTGTCGATGCTAACGGATCGGACGGCATGGCAGGCACATTGGATGACAACCTGCGACTTTCGCCCGGCTCACCCTGCATCGATGCTGGTGCTAACGCCTCCGTCCCCGCCGATTCGCTTGACTTCGACAACGATGGAAACGCAACTGAGCCGATACCATTTGACTTCGACGGCCGCTGGCGTTTTCGCGACGATCCATTGACGAGTGACACAGGAGCCGGGAATCCTCCGGTGGTCGACATGGGGGCGTTTGAGTTTCAACCTCCCTGTGAAAGCGATGATGATTGCTGGAACGTTCTATTCTGTGATGGAATTGAGCGATGTGTCGATGGCAGTTGCGAAGCGGGTGTTGACCCATGTGTCGGGCGGCTATGCGATGAGATGTCGAACTCCTGTGTCGATTGTCGGTCGAGCGCCGACTGCAGCGACGGCGATCATTGTAACGGTGTCGAAATCTGCGAAGCCGGGGGTATCTGCGGCATGCGTATGCTCGTAGATTGCAACGGGAACGCTGTGGAAGATTTGTGTGATATTCAAGAGGCTAGGAGTGAGGACCGCAATGGCAACAACATTCCCGACGAATGCGAGCCGCCGCTCATCGTTTGGAATGCCGATGTGTTAAGCCCCGATCGGGCGACTCGGTCGCTGGGGTTTCGGGTGGAGGCCGCGGTCACGGCGACCGCCTCGGCCGGACAAAACGCCATTAAGGTGACGATGGTCGAGTTGCAAAACCCGGTTCCGCCCAACGCGGGGTGCTGTCCGCCGCAGGACTTCCACACGTACGAGTCGGCGACCTGCACGGCCGCGAGGGAGACGGGCGGTTGCGTCCGCTGGGTGGGCGAGCCGGGGACGTTCTACGAGGCCCAAGGCCCGCCGTTGAGCGGACCCTACCGTGCGGCGCGGCTGCAGTGTTCGCCGTTCTACGCGGACTGGGTCGGGGAAACCGCGAGCGGACCCGTCACGGTGGTGGGTGCGGAGATCATGCCCAGCTCGGAGTACAGCGTGCAGACCTACGCGGCGTCGTGCACGGGCAACGAGGACACGTGCACGAACGTGTCCGCCGCCGTGCCGATGTATACGCGTCGCTCCGGCGACGCGGAGACGGGATACAACCCGCCGGGGACTGGGCAGCAGCCCGACGCCGGCGACGTGACCGCGCTGGTCAACAAGTTCAAGAAGATGGCGGGCGCTCCACTGAACTTCCGTTCGCAGCTTCAACCGAACCTGCCGGAACTCAACACGGACGTCAGCGCGTCGGACATTGTGGCGGTGGTGGACGCGTATA
>JAZDHF010000199.1:0-8381 GCA_043806315.1 Planctomycetota bacterium
CATTGTCGTGTCGCTGCCGCTCCACGCTCTGATGGGGGTCGTGTCGCTGCGTCGGCGCAGGACGATCGTCCCGGCAATCAGAACGGCGAGGGCCATGACCACGAGACCCCACTCGCCGACGGTGGGGACGTTGCACTCCGCGCCGTTGGCGGCGCAGGTGGTCCCCACGCCCAAAGATCGTCCGCTGCACAACTCCGGCGGGAGATCGATGCACGGCTGCCCGGGCCGACAGCAGGCCTCAGGGGCGACGCCGGCGCGGGCGGTCGAGGCGGATACGCCCACGATGGGCATGGTCAGCAGAGCGAGAACACAACCCCGGTCCAATAGCGCGCACATGATAGGTCTCCCTCGTGTCCACCTGTCGTTGGCAATGGAGATCTCGATGACGCGCGGTTTACAGCCCCAACGCTCTTATTGCAAGAGCGATTCCGCACCGTTTCGGGCTGCCAAGCACGCCCTACCCGGACTGTAGGCGGCGGACCCTTGACCGACGAGGAAGTCGGTCCCCCAGGCTTGTCCTGAGCCTCGAAGGAGCGGTCCCCTCAACCTGCGGCGTTCTTGACGTGGATCGAGCCGTTATGGGTCACCACACCGAGCGTGCCGCCGCCGGAGCCGAGCTTGCCCGTCAGTTGTCCGGCGGACTTTTCGCGGTCGATCAGCGGCGCGTCGCAGTGAATCCGGCCGTTGTGCGTCTGACACTTCAGGGTCGCTGCCGTGTCTTTGCCGACCGCGAGACGGACTTCGCCGTTGTGCGAGATGATGCTCCCCGTCACGGCCGCGCATCCCGACAGGTCCACCGAGGCTTCGCCGTTGTGCGTGCTGACGGTCACCTGCGGCCCGGAGTATTTCACGTCCACATCGCCGTTATGCGTTTCCGCATTCAGCTTTCCACCGCTGGAACGGACCGTGACCTGCCCGTTGTGCGATACGGCCCGCACCTCCCCGGTCACCTCAGCCGCCGCGATCGCCCCGTTGTGCGTCTCGACGTCCAGGTTGATAGTCCCCGGAGCTCGAATGGCGAAGCTCACGTCCCCGCTCCACCGCGATTTCTTCGGCATCTTCCACTTCCAGCCGATCCGCGTCTTGCCGCTCCCCGTCGGCTCGACAAAGACGTCGATCGCGGCCAACGCTTCTTCCGCGTCCGCCCTTGTCGTTCCGCCGGCCTTCTTCGTGATCGTCACCAACGCAGCGTCGCCCGCCGGTTGGCTTTGGAAATCAATCTCCCCGTTGTGCGTCACCACCTCCAGCGCGGTCAAACCGGCGGTGTCGATGGGACGTTCCTCTGCGGCCTCGGTCCAGACCAACGGTCCGCCCCAAGACCGACAGCCGTCGTCCACCGCAACGATGACGCAGCCCGACGCCCAGAGAGAGATCATGGCCGTACAAGCATGGATCAGTTTCGATCGAATGTTCATGGATCACCAACGCTCCTTTACGCGACAACTACGCGACAAGGTGAACCGACTCACCTTCGCCTCGCCCTTTCCCCGCAGGAAAGGGAGTCCGTCTATTCGACAGTCCTATTCTGCTATGGTGAGCCGCTATTTCAAACCACCCCTGGACTTCTGACACATTTTTACCGACCAACCGCCGGCCCGCCGAGGAATTACGGCTCCCAGCCGGTTCGGGCATGGGTTCCAGTGGTTTCGTCGCGTCTGCGCCGGCATCAACAATCTCGCCGGTAGGCGCAGCGCAAGAATCCCCCAAACCATGCACCCGACACTCATTTTTCCGATGACGCTGTCGCGCGCCATTCGGCAGCACGCTCGGGCCGTTGCGAAACCTCAAAGAGTCGAACCAGATTGGCGCGAACCGCTTTGGTCCGAGCATCGTCGTCGCCCAGTTGAATCTTGAGGCCGCTGTACGCTGTAAGTAAGTGCTGCTCGGCTTCGTCGTAGTGTTCCATAGACGTGAGGCAGTTGCCCAAGGATCCGTGGAACGCCGCCGTCATCCAGTGCCCTTGCGGCATCGCGTGTTCCGCGAGTTCTACTACTCTACGGTACATTCGTTCGGCATCGGCCGACTTGCCCTGTTTCTCCAGCACGGAGGCGACGTTGTGCATAGGAACGAGGGTGCCCGGGTGCGCTTCACCCAGCGTTCGCAGACTGCTCGACAGTGCTCGCCGAAACAGAGGCTCGGCCTGGTCGTATTTGCCCTGTTTGCTGAGGACGAACGCCAGCTCATTGTAAAGACGCACCGTATCTGGATGATCCTCGCCGAGATCGCGCGAGCGAATCTCAAGAGCCTGGCGAATCGGCGTTTCAGCTTCTTCATAGCGTCCCTCAAGGCTCAGACCTCGGCCTCGAACTTCGTAGCCGCGCGCTCGCAATTGATTCGCGCGCGGACTGTCCTCCGTCGGAATCGCGAACGCCTTTCCAAGCGCGTCATCGGCGTCCCGGTGTTCACCGAGCTCATGTTGGGTCCATGCCAGCCCGATGTAGGCATCGGCCGTCTGCGTATGCCGGTCTCCGAGCGTCTCGAGATCGACTTCCAGCGCCTCCCTCAGCAGGTCCCGCGCCTCGGTGAATCTTCCTTCGAGGATCAGCGTAAGGCCTAAGTTGGCGCGACACAGCGCCGCTTCGGGGTGGCGTCCTTCCGAGAGCGATCGCCATGTTTCAAGCGCCTCCCGGTACAGCGTCTCGGCTTCTGGATATCGTCCCAATCCCGCAGCGTTCCACGCCTGGTTGTTGAGGGCCCGGGCCGTCTGCGGATGCCGATCGCCGAGCCTGCTCCGAGCCCAGTCGAGAAGTCGTCGTAGCAGCGGCTCGGCGTCGCCGTACTTCCCCTCATCGTTGAGCACCAAAGCAAGGCTGTTGCACAGCGACACCGTGTCACGATGATTTTCGCCGACGGATTCCCGCAAGCGTTCGTACGCGTCCCTCAGGATTGTTTCGGCTTCCGAAAATCGTCCCTGTTTCCATCTCAGGACGCCGAGCTGGCCGCGGGCTTCGAGAACCTCCGGATGGTCCGCTCCGAAAGTACTACTCAGCGCGTCTGCGGCTTCCGAAAGCAGCGCATCGGCTTCGGCGAATTCGTCGCGATTGGCGAGCACGGATCCTAAATCACGCATGAGGCGGGCTCGCCGCCTCGTGAATTCGGGCTCCGCGTCGTTGGGAAGCGCCTGGGCCGTCGTGAGGGCGGCTCTAAGCTGGGCCTCCGCCTCCTGATAACGCCCGAGGCTGCGATACGTCGTTCCGAGGACGCTGCGGACGCCCGTCGTCACCGTGGGATCGTCGTCGATCGCGGAGTCAAGAGTCCGTGTCGCTTCGTCGAGTAGTTCGCGTACGGTGACGTCTCGCCCAGGAAAGTTCTCGGGGTCCGCGGCGGCGAGCATGTCCTGAAGAAACCTGTTGATCCGCTCTGCCGTTCGAGCGGCGCTTCGGGCCGCCTCTTCGGCCTTCTCGGTTCGCTCAAGGCGGGTTTCAGCCAACCGGCGCTGCGACCGCTCCTCCGCCCGAGCGCCCTCGGCCATCGCGCGGAGGCGGTCGGACTGCCGGTAGAGGACGCTCATCCAGATGGCAGCCCCGCCCGCCAAGAGGAATAGCAGGCTGATAAGGATAAAAGCAACCTTGTTTCGGACGACGAGTTTTCGCAGTTGATACAACGCCGTCGGCGGCTTGGCGAGAATGGGTTGTCCCGAAAGGAAACGTTGAATGTCCTCGGCCAGGTCAATCGCCCCGGCAAACCGACCCGCAGGCTCCTTTTCCAAGGCCTTCATCACGATCGTGCTGAGTTCGCCGGGCAAGTCCCGTCTGAGGTGGCTGGGCTGCGGCGGAATCGTCTCGCAAATGGATCGCACCGCCTCATGCAGCGATGACGAGGAAATGTCGTAGGGCAGCCGATCGACGAGCATCTGGTAGAGGATGACGCCGAGGGAGTAGACGTCCGTACGAACGTCGATTTCATCGGCGCGCCCCCGAGTCTGCTCCGGACTCATGTAAGTGAGGGTGCCGGCGATCCGTCCCGGTTCGGTAACGACCGTCGTCATCGCTACGTCGGCGTCGGTGATTCGAGCCAGGCCGAAGTCCAGGACCTTCGGATCTCCGCGTGCGTCGACCAGAATATTCGAGGGCTTCAGGTCGCGGTGGATCACTCCGCGCTGGTGGGCGTAGCCGACGGCCTTGCACACTCGGACGAACAGCTCCAATCGCGCCCGCAGCGGCAGCGGCGCCTCCGATCCGACGTCGCCGTGGCCGAGGACATGTCGCAACAACGGCGCCCCGTGAACGAGCTCCATGGCGAAGAAATGCTCACCCTCCTCCGTACATCCCGCTTCGTAGATTGCGGCGATCCCTTGGTGGTTGAGTCGGGCGAGCGTCAGGATCTCGCGTTCGAAGAGTCGGAGGTAATGATCATCAGCCGATCGACTTCCTCGAACGACCTTGAGGGCGACGAGCCGTTGTGGATTCTTCTGACGGGCTTCGTAGACGATTCCCATTCCGCCGCGGCCCAGTTCTTGAAGAATCTCATATTGACCGATCCGCGCAGGCCCGGCGCGTTTCGCCGGTCCCGACGTGGAGACGCCGGCCATTTCGCTCAGAAGTTTGCCTACGCCGGCGCCCGCCGGCGCGCCGTCGTCAGCCAAACGATCGAGCGCTTGGCTGCGCCCTCGCCACATTTCTCGAAGTGCGTCGTCTACCTGATCGTCGAAACTCGAGGAGGGGTCATTATTCATGTCGCCCGTCGGGTTCTTCATCGGTCCCACCGAACTCACTCGTGCCCAAGACCTGCCCGCGAAACGTCCGAATCGCACGGAGCAGTAGCATCGACGCAGCCCGCCGCGTGACGCCCAGTTGCCGGGCGATCTCGCCGGTCGTCAGTTGGTCAATAAGCGCTAACGTGACGACTTCGCGGTACTCGGACTTAAGCTGTCCCAGCGCCGTAAGGACGACGGAGATTTGGTCCGCCTGCCCGGCCGCGCTCGAGGGGGACAGGCCGCTGGCGGACAGAAACTGCCAGAGCGGTCCCGCTTGCGAAGCGTCCGCGACCGTCGTCTCAAGCGAAACCATCGGCCTTCGATTTGGGCTGCCGTGATTGCGTCCTCGCAGGAAGTCGGCCACACGCCGCCGGACGATCACGGAAACGAGCGCCCGCAACCCGCCGACCGTGCAATTCTCAAGACGAGGCAGGCTCTCGGCTACAGCCACCATCACGACTTGGGCAATGTCGTCGAGAACGTCGAAGTGGCCGGGGTCCGGGCTGAGTCGCGCCCCAACCATCAACCGGACCTGGGGTAGCAGCACATCGGCTACGCGCTCCCGATCCGCCATGACCCCCGTAACGGCGCCGCGGACCGTTTCATCCGAAAGTCCTTCGGCTCCGTACATGTGCAGCAATTCTATCAATTCTCGCTCGCCGCACCAACGCCTCTACGGGACCGAGAAGTTGTAAACCCGTCCCCGGGGCGGCAGCACCCGATCCGCCCGGATCGGACAGGCCACACTGGGTCGAGACCTGTCTGCGACCTTCCTTCGCGGAATCCCTCGTTACCTTTCGCGACCGCGCACGACTATAGGAATAGGCGACCCCACGGGAGTTCCAGGTCTCCAAACGGTCTCCCGTACAGAGGGTCATGGATGAGGCGTCGACCTGCCGCGAGGCGTGAGGTTGCCGCCGGCGTGGTCATCAATAAAGAGGAGGTCCGAGGAATGCGAACAGGAATGAAGATTGGAGCAGCGTTGCTGGTAATGGTGGCGCTGGGGGATCGTTGCCCAGCGGCGGACATTCCGTTGGGTTCGAGCTTTACCTACCAGGGGCAGCTCAAGCTGGACGGTCAGCCGGTCGACGGCGCCGCGACCTTCTCGTTCTCACTCTGGGATGCGGACGCCGGAGGCAATCGGCTCGCCTCGCCGTTAGTCTACGCCAACGTTCCCGTGGTCAACGGCCTCTTCAGCGTGAACCTCGACTTCGGTGCCGGAGCGTTTAACGGAGACGCCCGCTGGCTGGAGGTGGAAGCGGAGAGCCCGCCAGGAAGCGGATCAGGTGCAGTATTGTCCCCGCGTCAGCGAATGGCGCCCGTACCTTATGCCCTGGCCCTGAGCGATCTGCGAACGATACCCAATGGTACCTCTCCGAACATCCTCGCGGGTTGGCGGGGAAACTGGATCTTCGCCAGCGCAGTCGGCGCGACTCTGTCGGGAGGCGGATCGCCCCTGGGTGGGGGGAGCCCTCGCCCGAACATTGTGCACGACAACTACGGCACCGTCAGCGGCGGATCGGGGAACAAGGCCGGCACCAACGACGGAGACGTCACTAACGGTGATCACGCCACGGTCAGCGGTGGATACGCCAACGAGGCCAGTGCTTCGGTCTCGACCATCGGTGGTGGATGGGGCAATCGTGCCTCTGGGGCACGAGCGACGGTATCCGGCGGCTGGAACAATAACGCGAGCGGCACGGCCTCGACGGTAGGCGGCGGTCGCGACAACGTAGCCAGCGGTGAAAACTCCGTGGTCGCCGGAGGCTTTGGCAACCACACGACCAACTGGGGAGCGATGGTTCTAGGGGGGGTTGACAGCCGTGCGCAAGGCGTGGCCAGTCTTGCGGCGGGTCGGCGGGCGGTCGCCGCCCATCATGGCTCGTTCGTTTGGGCGGACTACAACGATGCGGATTTCACGACCACAGGTCAAAACCAGTTTTTGGTCCGTGCGGCCGGCGGCGTGGGAATCAATACGGCGGCTCCCAAGACGACGCTGGACGTGGAGGGCTTAGCTCGGGTCAAGGGAGCGAACTGGCCTTCCGCGGGCGAGGGCATGGAGCTCGGTTATGACAGCACATTGAACCGAGGCTACGTCCAGGTCTATGACCGCACCGCGCCTGGGACGTGGGGAAGCCTGTACCTCGGCAACGGGAACGTCGGTATCGGCAGCTTGGGAACGTCCAAGCTCACTGTCGCCGGGACGATTGAGTCTACGACCGGCGGAGTGAAGTACCCGGATGGAACCACCCAGACGACTGCGACCATTGCGGGCCCGGCCGGACCAGCCGGGTACCACTGCTGGGACCTGAACATGAATCGGATCAACGATCCGCTAGAGGACATGAATCATGATGGTGCGTTCAACATCATCGACTGCCAGGGAGCGCAGGGTCTGACAGGACCGGCAGGGCCGCCCGGCCCGCCCACAACAACCAGCGCCATCTGTATCGGCGCCGCGCAGCTCCCCAACCCCGGCTACTGCAACGGGATATGCACGGGCACGGTGGTGGCGGAGGTGCGGGTCCGGGAGTGCACCATCACTTCGGACACGGGGTCGTGCAGCTCGCCGTCGAACTACAGCTACGGTGTCTGCTGCGTGTGCGCGCCGTGAGCGTGAGCGGCGCATCCCGGGTTTTTGGGGCGGCGTCTGCTCGGACAGAAAAATAGGGGAGACAAGAGATGAGGCGACGGGATTCTCAATTTGCATCGCTCGTCGGCGTGTGGGTCGGTGGTGCGGCGCTCGCGGCGACAGGGATCTTGGCTGTTCGGGCGTTCGGTGATGTGTCGGACAGCGGCTTTGAGCTCGTGCGAGTTACCATTGACGGCGGCGGCGCTATGCGATGCTCGGGCAGTGACTTTGAGCTGTCCGGCACGATCGGCCAACCGGATGCGGGGGTGCTCGCCGGCGGTGACTTTGAGTTGACCGGTGGATTCTGGTTCCCTCTGGCGCCCGGAGATGGCAACGAGGACGGCGCCGTCAATCTCTCCGACTATTCTGACTTCCTGAGTTGTATGACCGGCCCGGGAGGTCTGCGTGACGGCGGATGTGAAGCCTTCGATGTCGACAAAAGCGAATTCATCGATCTTTACGACTTCGCAGTCCTTCAAACGACTTTCGCGGGCCATTGAATAAGAAATCGTGCCACAGCGGGGCGTGCGGGGTCGCCTGCACGGGGCCGAGTCCGGCGGTTACGGAAGACACGCCCAAACGCGCTGTGGCTACCGAGAACCTCATCCCGGCGGGACCCGCGAGGGCGTGCCCAAGGTTGTCGAGTCGCGGAGCGCTCCAATCGTCACCGCATCGGCGGTCTCTGGGCGTCGGATCGATCCTGATTCGATCCTGCGTGTCCATCATCATTTCTCGAAAGCCCGGGCGATGGGGCGCGTCGTCGGCCCGCGTGACGCCGTCGAGCACCGAAAGACAGGTCCGTCGGCTACTCGGAGCAGGACCGTACTCCGCATAGGCCCGAAAGTACACTTGCCGGCAGCTTGTCGGATGATCGTACAGCCAAGCTGTATTTCGATTTTCAAAAACTCCGAAAGGGGGTATCCGGTTGACGCAAGTACCCACAACATGTAGTGTGGGCTCCCATGGAAGACATGGCGGGCCCTGTTCCTGGGATCGATTATCCTCGCACCTTCGAGGAATTGGATCGCTTCTTCCCTGATGAGGATGCCTGTC
>JAZDHF010000200.1:0-3756 GCA_043806315.1 Planctomycetota bacterium
CCCCTCCAGGGCGCCGCTCTCGCGGTCGTAGAAGAACGCCATGCCAAAGTAACCCTCGGGAATCTCGACCGGAATCGCCACGCCGAAGGGCGTCTCCGCGCGGTTGGGTCCGTGGTCGATGTCGATCAGCGGAGCGGCAGGCTCAAAGCCGGCCGGCAGGTCATAGGCCAGAATGGGCTCGTAGGAGATTCGGAACGTCGTGGGCTCCGCGTAAGCGCCTCCGGGTACGAGCACACTGAACCCCGCCAGCGGGCTGGCGTCATCCGTCACGCTGATCTCGCCGCCGGCTGCGTCCACGGTCATCGAAGTCAGCTGCACGGGCGGGCCGGTCGTCAGCGACGGCTTCTCCGTGGGGGACGCTCCGTCACCTCCGGGAAAAGTGCCTTGGCAAGAAGAAAGCAGAAAAACGATCGGAGAACATGCCGCGAGGTACCACTTCTTACCGCGCGTGCAGATCGGGAATCCTCGGAAGGCACACATTGTCGGGTCTCCGGTTGCCGGGCGGAAGAAATGCGAAGCCCAGCCTGAAAGACAACTCAAGATCGCGCTGAACGACATTCTCGGGACGCACAGGTGGGCGAAGCCATGAGCCCAGCCGGTTGCGGCCCTTGGGAGTCAGCCGGTACAAGCGGGTTTCACGGCGGTCCCCTCTTCGCCTCGTCGATTTCAGCAGCCCACGCCCGTCCAAACGACGTTCCAACGGGTAAATCGCCCCGGCGCTGCCGCTCCAGTGGCTCGACGGTGACTCGGCAAAAACCATGCGAATCGCATAGGCAGAGCAGGGTTGTTTCAGCCTCACCACACCAAGGACCACGTGTTCGAGTTCGCCCACCATGATGCATGCTCGTGGATTCCGGTAGAATCTGTCGGGGAAACCGCCTTTCCTGACAGGATACGCCGCTGGGTGGCGTCTGACAAGTAGTACGAAGAGTACTATTACGCGGGATTCTTGTGCAAATGGCAACCTGCGGACCACAAAGGAATCTGGAATGAAGACTACCGCATTGCGACCGATTGTCCTCCTCGCGGCGTCGTACGTCCTTGCCGCCGGTTAGGGCCAAACCCTTGCCCAGGTGCGGATGGCCGGTCCCGATCCCTCTCCGAAGGAACTCAAACTCGGCGCGGACTCCGTGTCAGTGCCCATGGAACGATTCGATGGCTGGGCCATCGTCGAGGCCCTGATTAACGGCAAGGGGCCGTACCGTTTTGTGATCGATACGGGCGCCCCGGGGTTGCTCGTTGACAACCGGCTGAAACAGGAGATGGAGCTTTCTGACCATCCTGAGTTTGGCGGGGTGGGCGTTCAGGTGCGGGTCGCCGGGCCCGGAGGCCAAGGGAGGCCGGGTAGCATGCACTTCGTCAAATCACTCAAGATCGGGAATAGCGAATTGCTTGGGCTCAGCGTCATAGCCACCGAACTTCCGTTCCCTAGCGACATCGCAGGTGCCATCGGCATGGGTGTGTTCAAAGATTGCCTGCTTACGTTGGATTACCCGGCCTCCAAAGTGGTGCTGACGCACGGCGAACTGCCCCCTGCCAACGGACGTGACATTCTCGATTTCACGCAGCCGCGGCAGGCACGCAGCATTCCGGTGATCGCCGTCGAGATGTGCGGCCAGCCTGCCGACTTCGCACTCGATTCCGGCATGAGCGGTTGGGCCGCCTTCACAAAGGAAATAGCCGACCGTTGTACGTACGCATCCGGCCCGGTGGACGGACCCAAGAGACGAATGGTTGACCGTGAGATTGACACGCGCGTCGCCCGCCTCAACGGCCGGATGAAGTTTGGGATATATGCCGTGGAGAAGCCTTACGGCGTTGTGAGCAGCGACGCCGACCGCCACACTGTGATAGGAAGCCGGATTCTCGAGAACTTCGCCGTCACGCTTGATCAAAAGAACTCACGAGTCCGGTTCGCCCGGGAAGACACATCACCCATCGTGCCTCCGCCCTATCGTCTTGTCGGGTTCAGACTCCAACGGGAGGAAGAAGGGTTTGCCGTGTGGGGCGTGATGGCCGGCTCTCCCGCACAGCGCGCCGGCATCAAGAATGGTGACGTCGTCGCGACCATCAATGACAGACCAGTCGCGGAGGTCTACGGGCTGCCAGCTTGGGATCAACTCCTCCAGAACGATGCGATCGAAATTCGCTACACGCCGGCCGGCGAACCGAACCATCGGAGCGTCAGGCTGGCGGTCTGGGAGCTGTTACCCTGACCGGAAACCGCCGCCGCGACTGTGCTGCTTCAGTCGGAATTGGAGAACCGCCGGGTTTGGGTTACACCTATGAGGGGACCCAGACAAGGAGGTTTTCATGCCGAAGACGAGGCGGAATTTCACAGGGGCGGAGAAGGGAGCGGTTTTGCGGGAGCACTTGATTGAGCGGGTGCCGATTTCGGAGGTCTGTGAAAAACACGGCCTTCAACCGACGGTGTTCTATCAGTGGCAGAAGAAGCTCTTTGAAGGCGTCGCTCTGGTGTTTGAGCAGGCTCGAGGGAAGTCCGCGCGGCAACAAGGGGCCGAGAGCCGGCGGATCGAGGCCTTGGAGAAAAAGCTCCAAGAAAAGAACGAGGTGCTGGCCGAACTGATGGGCGAGCACGTGGCGCTAAAAAAAACGCTTGGGGTGCTCTGAAGGGAAGCTGGGTTCCCCCCGACACCCGGGACGCGGTGGTGGACTTCATGAACCGCTGGTCGGAGCGGACGGAGATCGCGGTGAACCGCATGGTGGGTTGGCTGGGCCTGGCCTCCAGCAAGTTCTACGGTTGGCGGAAACGGTACGGGAAGGTCAACGAACACAACGCTCAGGTTCCCCGGGACCACTGGTTGGAAGAGTGGGAGAAGCAGGCCATCGTGGACTTTCACCGGGAGTATCCGTTGGAAGGATATCGGCGCCTGGCCTTCATGATGCTGGATCGGGATCTCGTGGCGACCAGTCCGTCCAGCGTCTATCGAGTGTTGCAAGAGGGCGGGCATTTGCGGAAGTGGAACCGCAAACCCAGCAAGAAAGGCACGGGCTTCGTGCAGCCGCTCCAGCCGCACGAACATTGGCACGTGGACGTGTCGCACATCAATATTTGCGGCACATTCTACTATTTGTGCAGTTTTCTCGATGGTTGCAGCCGGTACGTGGCGCACTGGGAGATTCGCGAGGCGATGAAGGAGGTCGACGTGGAGCAGATCCTGCAGCGGGCGCGGGAGAAGTTTCCCGGGGCCACCCCGCGGATCATCTCCGACAATGGGCCGCAGTTCATCGCCAAGGATTTCAAGGAGTTCATTCGGATTTGCGGGATGACGCATGTGCGAACGTCACCCTATTACCCGCAGAGCAACGGGAAGTTGGAACGCTGGCACCGGTCGATCAAAGGCGAGTGCATTCGACCCGAGACGCCGTTATCGCTGGAGGATGCGCGGCGGCTGGTGGGTGAATATGTGACCCACTACAACGAGGTTCATCTTCACAGTGCCATCGGCTACGTGACGCCGAAGGACAAGCTTGAGGGACGGGAAGCGGAAATCTTCGCGGAGCGGGATCGCAAGCTGGCCGAAGCACGGGAGCGTCGCAAGGCCCGACGCGGCGCTGCGCGGCAAGCCGGCGCCGTGAACCCCGATCCTGCGAACGCGGATGCCCAGGCCGCTTGACGGTGGAACGATGAGCCACGACGATCGAGATCAGCCGGTGAAACGGACGCGGGCCACGCAGGAGTGCGACCCGCCAGGGATAACCGGTCGGGTGTGCGACGGACTGTCGTGGAGGCGG
>JAZDHF010000201.1:0-12364 GCA_043806315.1 Planctomycetota bacterium
GAGCTCCTGGGCGTTCCGATGAAGATCATGGCCCCAAGGAAGACCTGGTCCGAGGGCGAGGTGCCGCATAGTGACGGAAAAAACGCGTAGACCCTTGTATTACAGCATTTTCTGCACAAGGGTGCGGAAGTTGGGTTAGCCCAGGACCTTCAGTCCTGGCTCGCCCCTTCAAACTCTTCTCACCCTTCAGACCCTTCTCACCCTTCAACCGCTTGAACTCCCCAACTCCCGATCCGTCTCACCCTTCAGCCCCTTGAACTCCCCAACTCCCGATCCTTCCCACCCTTCAACCCCTTGAACTCCCCAACTCCCGATCCGTCTCACCCTTCAACCCCTTGAACTCCCCAACTCCCGATCCGTCCCCCTCTCCCCCGCGCGGGGGAGAGGGTCAGGGTGAGGGGGTCTCCCGCCAATTCCAATTCGTGAGAATCCTTCCGCCACCCCGAATCGCCCCGATTTCTCCCTCCCCCCCGCCCCGGGCGCGCGGTATAGTGCCCGTCCGTAACGTCGTTACGCGGTCGTTTCTCTCTTGCGAGGAAACCAACATGTCACGTAAGAGCGTGGTATTGGCCCTGACCTTGGCCGGGGGATTGTTGACGTGGACACCGGCTGCCGCCTTCGCCCAAACACAGTTAATCCGCAACGGGGCGTTCGCGGGCAACGTCTCACCTGGGGACTGGGCCCGTTCGGGAAACTTTTACGCTGACTCCCGCTTCGACCGTTGCCGAAGTTGCCCGGGATATGCCTATGTTTCCAACTCAGACGGAACGGCAGGTAACAACCTATTGGGTACCATGTGGCAGTTGTTTGCGATCCCTCCCGATGCGACATCCGCTCAACTGACGTATTGGACGTATATTACTTCCGATGATGCCGGTCGTGCCGTCCTCTGCAATCGGATATGATCGCGAGCCCGAGCAGTGGTGCCTCGAATAAAGAACGGAGAAGTCAATGAAAATTCGCGAGATTCGACTCACGAATTTCAAGCGATTCACTGACACCACCATCACTGATATTCCCGTCGCGGCTCGCCTTGTATTGCTCGTCGGACCGAACGGGTGTGGGAAGTCCTCTCTGATTGACGCTGCCCACATGTGGCATCGGCATCATTGGGCGCAGAGAGGAAACTGGGACGAAACTTACCATCGCAAGCAGATAACCGGCGTAACCGGAACCTGGAAGAACTTGGTAACCTTGAGCTTCCACGATCCCCAGCCTGCCACTGATGAACAGGGCCGAAAGGCTGTCTACACGCGCTCGGCGTATCGAAACGATCCTGAATTTCAGCTCGACAACCTCTCTCGCGTCGCACCCGCAGTCCAGGAACACCGGATAAACCGCCTCATCGACAACGATCAAGCTGTGACCCTGAATTACAGGCGACTGGTGTCGGAGGGATTTGAGGATGTCTACGAGCGTGCTCCGCGCGAGCTCACCCTTGGAGAATTCTGCGAACAGTCCATTGGAGAAATCCGGGACGTAATGCGGCGACTTTTTCCTGGGCTTGTACTCAATAGTCTCGGCAATCCTCTTTTGGCGGGGACGTTCCGGTTCGACAAGGGCGACAGCAAGGCGTTTCTCTACAAGAATCTTTCGGGGGGCGAGAAGGCCGCGTTCGACTTGCTGCTCGACCTGTTGATCAAACGGCGCGAGTTCGATGATACGGTCTTCTTCATCGATGAGCCTGAGGCACATATGGCGCCCGGACTACAGAGCGCCCTCCTGGACGAGTTGTTCCGCGCAGTCCCCGAGAATTCCCAGCTTTGGCTTGCCACGCACTCTATCGGCATGATGAGAAGGGCCCGCGACCTGGCACGGGCCAACGCAGGGTCTGTGGTGTTCCTAGATTTCGATGGAGGGGACTTCGACTTACAACAGACGCTACGACCGATTGAACCGAACAGACCGTTTTGGAAGCGAGCGATGCAGATTGCCCTCGACGACCTGGCTGGCTGCGTAGCACCAGAACGGGTCGTCCTATGTGAAGGCGAGCGACTCAAGGGTGGGAAGGATTTCGATGCTGAGTGCTACAATGATATTTTTCAAACCGACTACCCACATGTGGTGTTCGTGGGCGCTGGCAACGCTGACGACATTCAGAACGACCCTCGCGGCGTGAGAAGGCTACTGGGCGCCCTCGCGCCCGGCGTGTGCATCACGGGGCTAATCGACCGCGATGATAGAACGGATGAAGAGATTCGTGCGTCGGAAGCTCGGGGCGTTCGCGTGCTCTCTCTCCGAACAATTGAATCGTTTCTGTTGGACGACTCCGTACTGCGGGGCGTGTGCGAGAAGTTCGGGCATCCGGAGCTGGCACCGCGGTTATTGCAGGCAAAGGCGGAAGCGCTTCGAAACAGCGTCGAGAACGGTGGACCGGCCGACGACCTGAAACGCCCGGCAGGTGACATATATAACGCTGCCAAACAACTTTTGCCGGACTGCAAACTCGGGAGTGACCGCCGCGTCTTCATGAAAGGGATCTGCGCGCCCCTCGTCCGACAAACGGCGTCGGTTTACGCGGCGCTCCGCCGCGACATCTTCGGCGAATAGGGATCGACCGGTCTACGTACAGCGCGTAACGGCGAGGGCGGGGTGGGTCAACCACGCGACACCCCCGATCGCTCCGCGATCGTCCACCCGCCGATCACCCCGCACGTTGTATTCATGGAGCCGGTGGAGCCTCTGCGCCTGATCCGCGCGCCGACAGCGCGAGTTTTGTTCCACGTGGAACAACGTTGGTGCCAACCTATGGCACCATTCTTTCTTCCCGGAGCCTGCCCTGGAAGGGTCCCCTCCATTTCGGCGTTTCGGCGTTTCGGCGTTTCGGCGTTTTCGCGTTTCCGCGTTTGCCCCCGTCCCTTCGTCCCTCCGTGGCTTCGTCTCTTCGTCCCCTCCATTTCGGCGTTTCTGCGTTTCGGCGTTTTCGCGTTTTCGCGTTTCCGCGTTTGCCCCCGTGCCTTCGTGCCTACCCCCTACGTCCTCCCGGTATCCGGCCCCCCCCACCCCTCCCGTCCGATCAGCTTCACGAAGCGGCACGCCAGCATAGGCGCCTCGACGGTCCTCGACCCTTCGCGAACCACGCAGACGACGGTCTGTTCCGTCGGACCGCCCACGGGAATCACCAGGCGACCGCCGTCGACGAGCTGCTCGACGAGCGAGGGCGGGATGCGCGGGGCCGCCGCGGTCACGATGATCCGATCGAACGGGGCGAACGCCGGCAACCCCAGACTACCGTCGCCCGAGTGAAGGAAGATGTTGGTGAGTTGCAGCCCCGTGAGGGTCTCCGCCGCCCGCTCCCGCAGGGCGTCGATGCGTTCGACGGAGTGAACCACGCGAGCCAGCCGGGCCAGCACCGCCGTCTGATACCCCGATCCCGTCCCGATCTCCAACACGTTGCTGTTGGGCGTGACGGCCAGGACCTCGGTCATGTACCCTACGATGAACGGCTGACTGATGGTCTGACCGCACTCGATCGGCAGGGCCCGATCTTCGTGGGCCATGCTGCGTTCCGAGGGCGGCACGAACCGCTCCCGCGGCACGCTCGCCATCGCATCCAGCACCCGCGGGTCGTGCACCCCGCGAGATCGAATCTGCTCTTCGATCATCCGCTGCCGCGCCGCAAGACACGCATCGGTTGTCGAGTTGTCCGGGCTCATGGCGACTCCGCAAATCGCATTCTACGCCGCCGCCATTCCCAGGGCGATTTCCGTTGACTTGCTCAAGAATCGCAACCAAGATGCCCTCGGCCGTCCACAAGTGGCGCCTTCAAGGGTAGCGAGAATGCCCATCATCACCCTCCTCACCGATTTCGGTACGGCCGACCCCTATGTCGGCGAACTCAAGGGGGTGATTCTCACCATCGCCCCGGAGGCCCGGATCGTCGATATCACGCACGAAGTCGAGCCGTTCAACGTGCGGCAGGCGGCCTTCGTTCTTCAGCAAGTGTGGTCCCGTTTCCCCGCAGGCACAGTCCATCTGGCCGTGGTCGATCCGGGAGTAGGCTCGCAGCGGCGGATCATTCTGGGGCAATATGCGGGCCGGTTCGTCGTCGCCCCGGATAACGGCCTGCTGACGTGGGTCCATCGTGAGCATCCGCCTGAGGCGATGCACGTCGTCGAGGACCGGCGGTATTTCCTGCCGCAGATATCCACGACGTTTCATGGCCGCGACATCATGGCCCCTGTGGCCGCGCACCTGGCGAACGGCGTCAAGCCGCGCTCGTTTGGACGCGTCACCAACCGCTTGGAAATGCTCCCCATCCCCCACCGCGCCGAACCCACGGAGCGCGGCTGGCTGGGCCGAGTCATTTACGTCGATCGCTTCGGAACGATGGTGACCAACATCCGCGAAGAGCAACTGCGGCCTCCACGCGGCGAGCAGCGCTCGTGGGAAGTTCTGGTCAACGGCGTGACGGTCGGCCCGATCCGTTCCTCTTTCTGCGACGCAGCTCCGGGAACGCCCCTCGCCCTGATCGGCGGCTCGGGCTTCCTGGAGATCGCGATCAATCAAGGCAGCGCCGCCCAGCGGTTCGGTTCGACCGGCGACACGTGCGTCGAAGTTCGGTAAATGGTCGGTTGTGAGTTGTTGGAAAACAACGACCCGTAAAAAGGCGTGCGGCACCCTGTTAAGTTATTGGCGCGGTCAAAGGGTGCCGCAGCGAGTGGAAGCTTTTTTATCCAGCATGTCGTGGCTGGCGACATTCCTCGCGGTGGTCGCGCAGACACTACATACTATATCGACCAAACCTACGGGATCAAGAGGATCGGGTGAACTTTCCGATCACGTCCGAAAGCGCGGCACGCCGCGAGGCATCGCGTTCACGGGCCGACGGTTCCGAACTCGGGCCTCACCGTTGTGGTCCCGTAGGTCTGCTCAGATTGTAACCGAACGCCTTCTCCACTGCAAGGAAAAAACAACCAAAAAACGCGCATAACCATCGGCAAATTCGGACCTTGCGAACGTCGCGCCTGTCCCGCCATTGGGCCACCGATACCCATTCTTCGGCAGGCACACCGGAAAAGGATGGTCGCCATTGCTCTAAGTGCAATTCCGGCAAGGAGTTAGGATTCGACGGGGCACCCGGCGCAGACCCATGTATCCGACAAACGGTTTGGGCGTGACGAGCGGCGAGTATGTCGGGAGGCGTCGCGGCGGAGGATCGGGAGGTGGCCCTCCGGTTAAGCGGGCACGAGGCCTTCACGGATGGCGAGGCGAGTGAGGGCGACTCGGTCGTGAACGGAGAGCTTGGCCATCAGGTGGGTCTTGTGGGCTTCGACCGTCTTCACACTGCGGTGCAGGTTGGCGGCGACCTGTTTGACCGACAGGCCGAGGGAGAGCAACCGGGCGACCTCCAGTTCACAGCGAGATAGAGCCTCACACATGTGCGGCGCGGGTCGGGCGTCGGCGGACGCATCGTCGAGGACCGTTCCATCGCGGTTGTCCGTAGCGAAGAATCGACGACCGGCCATCACCTCGCGGATGGCGTGCGAGAGGGTATCGAGGCTCGCGTCCTTCGTGACGTATCCCCAAGCCCCTGCGGTCCTGGCACGCTCGGTGTACCGTTCATCCAGAAAACGGGTGTAGACCACAACCTTCGTGTCGGAGCCTTGCCGGCGCAACGACTCTATGGCCGCGAAGCACGAATCCTCGTCCGGGACATCGATTTCGGTGACGACGACATCTGCTTTGAGCTTCCGCGCCAGCGCCGCCGCCGTCCGGGCATCCGCAGCCTCAGCGACGACGCGGATGTCCGCCGACGCGGCGAAGACGCAAGGCAGTCCGCTGCAGCACGCCGGGAACGGATCGACGTGGAGAACACGGATGAATCCGCCCACAGGCACCCTCACCCGCGGCGCGATCGTGATCCGCCGCAAGAGCCGGACGTTCGCTCGGTTGCGTAACGACATACCGCGCCAAGCGGTTACGCGACCCCATACTCCCCGACCCGTTACGGTTACGCATAGCACATATTCGTGGCTGATATCAAGCTAGGGTTTTCCCTAAGGGTGCCATGCGGATGTCACCCAATGACGCACGTCACAAGCCTAAGCGCCACCTTAAAGTACGAGGAGCCGATCGTCATGGGTCGTCTTTCAACTGACGCAGGGCATTGGCGCGGGGCCGACATCGAGGGGAAGTTTGGTGAGTCATTCAGCGCGGAGCGCTGTCAGGACAAGGGCACGCATAGCCGGCACAAGTGCCGCGACGCCCCCTGCAATGCCGGTCAGGAAAACCGCCGCAAGAGTCGCGCGAGGGAGCACCACCGCACTGCGGTCGGCTGCGTGGCGATTGCCGGCGAAACGGCGACCAGGGCCGAAAAACAGGCGGAAAACATCCCTGCGATCAATAGGGCCGCGTTCTCCGATAGAACCATTCCGGCGATCGCTGCCTGTGAGGACCCCAGGGTCCGCATCAGCGACAGATCTCCCCGACGCTCCCATACGTTCTCCAGCAGTACGACGGCGAGGCCGGCAGTTCCGAGCAACAGAGCAATTCCCCCGAGCGACTGGAATGTGGAAAGATAGGTGTTCTGCACGGCGAGGAACTCGGCAAGCCGTTTCGACGGGCGGGCGGCGTCGAAGCTGAACCGGTTGAGGGCGCGTTCGAGAGTGCGCTCGACATCGGGCTTGACATCCGAGGCGTTCGCAGCGGTAAGGCGGATCGAAGTGAGTCGCCCGAAGGATGCCGCGCCGGGCGACCCACTGGGCCAGTTGCGATCGGGCCTTGCGTTCCACCGCGGACATCCTGGACCGGGGATTGACCGAGCTCTTGTCTGACATACTTATATTATGTCAGATTACGCGGCGTTGTCGAGCCTCCGGCGAATGCGAATTTGCTCGCCATCCGCCGCCCCGCCGTAAGTCCAGGTTATGACAAGGGCTTCCGTATCACCCGAACACCCTCTTGCGGAATCGCTGGGGATGGGCCGTTCTGCGGACGACCCTTTGACGCCGGCGGACCGGGAGCGTGGATCCGACCGTTCGGCGAAGTCGTGAGCCGGACGGATATCGGATAGCGATATCGTCGATCGAGTTTCCGCGAAAGGAGTTCACACACGGTGACGAGCCGGGCCCCCTTTGCGGAGATTTTCCGGAGGGCAAGATCGGCCGTGGCTCGGTTCCAATAACCGCAGGCGTCGACCACCACCGTCACCCTCTTCCCCCGCGTCATCAGCGCAAGGGCGAGCGTCTTAACCGAGCACTCCAGACCCGTGCCGAAAAGAATGTACTCCCCCACCGGCAGTTGACTCAGTAGCCGATCGGCCTTTGGGTTCCCCAGCAGGTCGTCGGTGCGTTTGCGGAAGATCACCTGCTGATAGCAGCCGAAGAGATCCATGGGGACGGTCAGGGTGTTGTCCGCTTCGACCCACGCATGGAGCGGGAAGATGGTGAAGCTGAGTTTACGTTGTCCGCCCGAGCCGTCCACGCAGTGG
This sequence comes from Planctomycetota bacterium, assembly GCA_043806315.1. GTDB lineage: Bacteria > Planctomycetota > Phycisphaerae > UBA1845 > UBA1845 > SBAX01. Next base: position 7,433 of record JAZDHF010000201.1, read on the forward strand.
ATCGGATATCCGCTGTCGGACAGTTCGAAGGGGCGGTGTGATTCGATGGAGGAAACGACGGGCGCGAAGTTGCGCTTGGTCCACGCGATCATGTGTCGAAGCTGCGGAATCAAGTCGTGAATGTTGGCGACGGGAAATGCGCCGGCGGGTTCGCAGAAGTCCCGCTGGGTGTTGATGTCGACAACGACGCATTCGAACGCCCGACCGTTCCTGCGTACGATCATCTTCCTACCCCCGTGACGCCGCCGGCGACATCCACGCGATACGCATGGATGCGGCCCGAACTCCACGATCCGTTGAGGGCGGGGGCTTGCTTCCGTCCCTTCCCACGGCCCTTCGGTTCATCTACTTGGGGAGATGTGCGGCTTCCAATCTGCGCCAAAGTGTAGCCGCGGAAACCCTGCAAAGCGACCAATTCCCACAATTTCTTTAACCTTATTCAGCGTAAATGGTTATGGCTGGCATCCCGGTTGCGTGGAGTTGTGAGTTCTAGCCGTCGCGGCGAAATCGGGTCGTTTACGGCCCTGGGGAACCCGTCCCGCCAGGGCAAGCGGAGATTCCGGCGTCCAGGCCCGGCGATGAAGTACAGCCGGGCACAAACGTAAGCCGATAAACAGGCATGTTATCGGACAATCCGGGCCGCGGCCTGCTTCGTGCGCTGTTCGGAGTCGCGTCCGATCACTTGACTCGTGCGAGGTGACGTCGGCATGGCACTTGTTACGCGGAAGTTGCGGGCCCATCGCAGCCCCTGCCGCACCCGCCGTAGGGCGGCTGCGGGGGCGTCAGGGAAGGCTTATCGGATGTGCCGAAAACGGTCGCTTCAGACGCAAGGCGGTCTGGGAAATAGACGATGAATCGTGGGTCCCAGGTCGAAGGAGCACGTTTTCAGGGGAGTGCCGCGGCACGGAGGAAGATGCGGGGAGCGGCACGCCGCACGGAGAGTGCGGCCGGCGACATGGAGGTACGGTCAGGGATGACACGAGGTCGGCCTCCAACGAGCCACGGATGGGTGTTTTTGTGTTTGCTCGTCGGGAGCGCGGCGACGGTCGGCTGCGCCGGTCATCGAGAGCCGGTTGAACCGGTCATCGTGCCGAACCCGACGCTTGGCCGCGTGACGATTGCGGTCGCACCCGCCCTGAATCTCAGCGGGTCGACGGATTTCGATCCCAATCGCTTCGCGGATTTGATGGCCGGTGAGCTGACCTACGCCGAGCACGTCTCGGTGATCCCGGTCAGCCGCGTGCTGGGCGTCCTGGCGGCCCAGGGTGTGGACCGCGTGGGATCGCCGGCTCAGGCAAGTGAGATCGCGTCGCGCGTGGGCGCGGATGCGATCCTGGTCTTCGCCGTGACGGAGTATGACCCCTATGATCCGCCGCGCGTGGGTATCTCCGCTCAACTGTACGCCGCAACGCCGGCAACAGATCACGGAGCGACCGTCGACAGCGCGTCCGGTGGAGCGTCCACGCGTCTCCTCGCCGAGACGCAGCGACGTTTCGACGCCGCGCACGCCGACGTCGATGACGAAATCAGAAGCTTCGCCCGACAGCGGAGTGCGGATGGCAGCGCCTACGGTTGGCGGAAGTACGTCGTCAGCCAGCAGCATTTCATCCAGTATTGCTGCTCGGCCACCATCCGGGCGTTATTGAACGGTCAGGGAGGGCCGGTGGTTGTGGGAAATGATCACGAAAGGTAGGGATGCCGTGAGCGTGATTCGGCAGTTGTCGTTGGTGAAGGGCGAGGAGCGCTTTGTGTTCCGCTACCAGGCGGGACAGGAGCCGCGGGTGATTGACGCCTTTGCTGAGCTTGCGGCGGACCGAGGGAGCAGTTTCGACTGGTTCGACGCCGCGGTGCTCAGCTACCAGATGGGCCGACGATTGGAGACGGAGCTCGATCAGATCGCGACGTAGCGCGGGGGCACGGACGGTGACCGCCGCCGGATTGGGGATTATAATCCGGCGGACGCAGGTAGTTTCGCCGATGTGTATCTGCGATCATGAAAGAGAATCCATTGATTGACGAATTTCTAAACTACCTGAAGTTCGAGCGGCATTTCTCGCCGCACACGGCGAAGTGCTACTCGGCCGACCTCGCGCAGTTCTCCGCGTTCCTCATGGGGGACACGGCCGCGGCGGCGGGTCGTCAGAACTTCGCCGGGGCGGCGCCTGTGTCGCGGATTTCCGCGAGCGGACCGGCCGCCGGCGGGGGAACGGCCGTCCTGGCCGAACCTCAGTTGCAACAGAAGCTCCGCGACGCCGATACGGAACAAATCAAATTGTTCCTGGCGTTCCTCGGAACGCAGAATTACTCGAAATCCACCGTGGCGCGGAAATTGGCGACGCTACGGAGCTTCTACAAGTTCTGCCTTCGTCGGGGGTACGTGAAGGCCCATCCGCTGGCGACGATCCGCACGCCCAAGCAGGAGAAGCGACTGCCGAAGTTCCTCGAGCTGGAACAGATCACCAAGCTGCTGTCCACGCCGGACGACAGCACGCTGCTCGGCGCCCGCGACCGGGCGATGCTCGAGGTGCTCTTCTCCACCGGCGTTCGGGTGAGCGAATTGGTGGACCTGAACTTTGCGGACCTGGACTTCGAGGGACAGGCGGTGCGGGTGCGCGGCAAGGGTAAGAAACAGCGGACGTCCCCGATCGGGCCGACGGCCCTGGCCGCGATCCAGAAATACCTCCAGCTCCGTCGCGCGGACGCGCGATCGACCAACTTCGACCAGAGCGCCCTGTTCGTCAACAAGCACGGCCAGCGGCTCAGCACAAGAAGTGTCCGCCGCAAGCTCGATAAGTACCTGGCCGAGTGCGGATTGGATCCCACGATCAGTCCGCATACGCTCCGGCACAGCTTCGCCACCCACATGCTCAATCGCGGCGCCGACCTGCGGAGCGTGCAGGAACTCCTCGGGCATCAGTCGCTCTCCACGACGCAGGTCTATACGCACCTGACCACGCCGCGACTGAAGGCCGTCTACGACGACGCCCATCCAAGGGCGTGAGCGCAAGGCACGGAGGCACGGGGGCAAACGCGGAAACGCAAAAACGCAGAAACGCCTAAATGGAGGGGACGGAGGGACCCTTCCAGGGCAGGCTCCGGCACGGAAGGACGCCGGGACGTCCGGCAAGTGCCAGTCTGTGTCACCGACGCGTTGTTCCACGTGAAACAAATCTCGCGCGCTGGGCGCGCGGAGCGGGCGCAGAGGGCGTACGGGCGCCGTCAATCCATATAACTTGCAGGGTGATCGGCGGGAGGGCGATCGCGCAGCGATCACCCTCCGCGAATTACGAGTTACAAATTACGAAAGATAAGGACAGGCGTGCGCAAGCGGACGGAGCGGACGACGCGGTGCACGGAGCGGATCACGGCGTCGCAACCAGCTTCGGCCCGCCTGGGTCGGCCGGGTTGGAGCGGCGGAAGGCCAATTTCGCCCCGGTGAGCAGGAGAAGCGCAAGGATCATCAATCCCCACTCCCCGACGGTCGGGATCGTAGCGTGTACGCAATCCAATTCGGAACAGGAACCCAGTTTCACCCACTCGCAAGTCGGGCAGCCGCACGCCGCTTGCGTGAGGCCGTCCGTGCAGGCCCCGAAGGGATCGTGGTCACAACACGCGCCCGTAACGGCCTCGCACTCCACGTCAGCACAGGCCGCGCCCTCCGTCCATGCCCGATGCGCCCCCGGGCAGGCCACGTCCAACACGTTCTCGGTGCAGGCTCCGGTAAGAAGATCGCAACATGCGCCGTCTTGGCATTCGTCAGGGATGCCGTCGGCATTCGCGTCGGGGCTTCTGCCCTCGTGGATGTCGCACCCATCGGGGATTTGGTTGAAGTTGCAGTCCCTACAGGTTGGATTGCCTGTGCAAGCGGCGATGTCGCATTCGTCGGGAATGCCGTTGACGTTGCAATCCACGCTGGTCGCATCGGCGATGGCGCAAGCGTCGCCAACCCCGTTCGCATCGCAGTCCGCTTGGTTGGGGTTGAAGAGGTCAGGGCAGTTGTCGGACGCGTCTGGGACTCCGTCGGAATCGCTGTCCGCTCCCAGGCCCAGACTGTGGTACCAGCCCGCGCCGATCGCGATGAACCCAGTGTTAGGCGCGGGGACGATAGTTTGACCAGCATTGTTGTTTCCCCACGCCACGATGGCCCCATCGGCCTTGAGACCCAGATTGTGGGTCACACCTGCAGCGATGCCGATGAAATCGGCATTGGGCGTGGGAACGTCCCATTGACCGTAGTTGTAGGGTTCACCACATCCCCACGTCACGATGGATCCGTCCGCCTTGAGTCCGAGGCTGTGATAGGCGCCCCCGGCAACGGCGACGAAGTTGGCGTTGGGCGCGGGGACGTTCGTCTGACCTCGACCGTTGTACCCCCACGCCACTATAGACCCGTCAGCCTTCAGACCCAGGCTGTGGTACGCGCCCGCGGCGATGGCGATGAAATCGATGTTGGACGCGGGGACGTTGCATTGCCCGTCGTTGTAGGGATCTCCACAACCCCAAGCCACGATGGAGCCGTCGCCCTTGAGACCCAGACTGTGGCGCGTACCTGCGGCGATGGCGATGAAATCGGCATTGGGCGCGGGGACGTCGCATTGCCCGTAGTCGTAGTCGGGATCACCACACCCCCAAGCCACGATCGCACCATCGCCCTTGAGACCCAGACTTTGGGCGTAGCGCCCGGCGACGGCGATGAAGCCCGTGTTGGGCGCGGGAACGTCGGCCTGTCCAAAGTAGTTGTTTCCCCACGCCGCGATCGACCCGTCGCCCTTGAGGCCCAGGCTGTGGTACAAGCCCTCACCCTTACCCATAACTTTTGGAGTTTCTGCGGTCCGGGGACCGAATAAAGAATGTCGCTGTTCGCGCGAACGAGCTGTGAAGGAGTTCTGAACAGGAGGTTCACCGATGACGGAGATTGTGCGCGCAGCGGAT
>JAZDHF010000202.1:0-9887 GCA_043806315.1 Planctomycetota bacterium
GTGGCGGTGGTGGACGCGTTTAAGGGGCGGGCCTATCCGTTCGGCGGTCCATGCCCGTGCCCGTCGCTGGTGACCTGCGGGTTTACCCCGTGTCCGGGAGGTGTGAGCACATGCACCGGCTCGGCGCTTCCCGGCCTTGGCCCCGAATCCATGTGCGTGAAGACGTGCAGCGTCAGCGGCGCTCCGTGCATCGACGCCACGGCCTGCCCATCGGGTGAGACGTGCGGCAATCCGTTCTGCCGCGACCGTTGCGGACGGTGCACGCCGCCGTAGCCCAGCCCGCGAGGTAAGAGCAAAACGGTGGAGAACCGGGGCGGGCCATCATCGGCCCGCCCCCCGTCTTGTTGCCTTCGGTTGGGGATGAGGCGGCCGGAGGGCCTCCGGCGTCAAACCTGGACCCAAGAAGCGGAATAACCGGCTACCCTCCCCCCTGGACACGGAAGCGCAAAAGAGCCTTACCAACATCGTCGCGGACTACCTAAAGAGAAGTCGCTCACCTGCAAGCGATCGAGTGAGGGATGCACGGCACGGCGGGGCACCAGTACTGCTCGCAGAGCAGCGGCATACGTGACCAGTCGGCGACTGAACTCGCCAGGACCGGCGAATTATCGTGTGGGGATCTTGCTGCCCTTCGGCAGCACACGGCTGCCCCCCTTGCGCGAGCCTCAGGGGCGCGCGGTGTTCTTGGGCGCCGGCGGTTCGGCGTTGGCCAGGGTCGGATGGAGGATGCCCAGAAGCTTCACCCGTATGAACAACAGCGCGGTGTCAACCTGCGGATCCTCCTTCGGGCGGTTGTTGTCGTCGGGCTGATCGAGCGTCGGAAGCTGCTCTTCCTTGGGGGTCGTCGCGTCGGCGGTTTTTTCCGGCGCGGCGTTGGCGGCGTCGCCCGTGGATTCAGCGGCTCTGGCGGCGTCGGCGTCGGCCTCATTCTTGCGTTCCGGCGCGACCTCCTCGCCGGTGAGCGGATCGATCGTGGAGGGATCGATCGGCTTATCCGCATCGGCGGCGGCCTTGGTCTCCGGCTTGGGCGGGCCGAGTAAGTCGGCGTCGCGTCGTGCCTTCCAGGCGTTCACTCGTTCCCAGCGGGCCAGTCGGACCGGGATTTCCGGCTCCACGCCCCATTTGTCGGAAGTCGGTTCGCGGTGCAACGACACCCCGCTCGGCAAATAGTACCGGGCGGTGGTGATCTTCAGCTTCGCGTTGGACGAACTGAGCGGGATCAAGTTCTGCACGCTGAATTTGCCGAACGTCCGCTCACCGATCACCGTCCCGCGATGGTTATCGCGGATGGCCCCGGAGACGATTTCCGAGGCGCTGGCGCTGCCCTCGTCCACAAGCACGACGAGGGGGACGTCGGCGTAGGGGCCTTCGCTGGGGGCGTTGAGATGTTGGTCCTCGCCCTGGTTGCGGCCCTTGGTGCTGACCACCACGTCGCCGCGATGGAGGAAGAGGGACGACACCTGCCACGCGGAGTCCAACAACCCACCCGGATTCCAGCGCAGGTCGAGAATCAAGCCTTTGAGCCCCTTGGCCTGCAGCTCGCTCATCACGTTAGCGAGGTCCTCGGCCGTGTTCTTCTGGAAATTCTGGATGCGGATGTACCCGATCTTGTTTTCCTCGTCGGCAAAGTGGTTCCAGCTGCTGTCCGGTCGGCGCTGCCACCCCCTTACCGATTGGATCTTCACCAGTTCGCGGACGAGGGGGAACTCGATCTCCGACTCGCCGCGGCGGATAGTGAGCGTCACCGGCGTGCCCTTCATTCCGGTAATCGTGTCGACGACCTTGTTCAGCGAGTAAGTCTTGACGGGCACGCCGTCGACCTTGGTGATGATATCGCCCGCTTGGACGCCGTGGCGGAAGGCCGGCGTATCCTCCAACGGCGTCACCACCTCGATCTCGCCGAGGCGGTTCTTGATGATGGAAATGCCCACCCCGACGAAGTCGCCACGGGTGTGCTTATCGAACTCGTCGATGTCTTGCGGCCAGATGATGGTGGTGAAGTCGTCCAGCGGCTCCAACGCCCCGCGCATCAACTCACTGACGACCAACTCCTCCGGCAGCCGGACGGTTTCCTTGTTGATCTTGTGCACCGCGCGTCGGAAGCGCTCCACGCACGCCCGCCGGTCCAACGTGGGAGCGGCCCGGACCTGATCGAGATTCTCCTGGAGTCTGGCCTTAAAGTCCCGGCGGTCGTCCTCGTTGCGTAATCCCTCGAACGTCTTCTGCGCGCTCTTCGACTCCGCGAGCAGAAGCAGTTGCTCAAGCCCGCGTTCGGTGATGACTTTGAAGTCCGGCGCCTCGACGTAATACAGCCCGATGCACTCCATGGCGCTTTCCGCGTCTTTCCATTCCACCTTCTCGATGCGTTCCTGCCAGTGGCTGTCCTCGTTGAACATGGTGTCGAGGCGCAGGTGCGTAAGGACCTCATGCTCGAGTTTCTGATAACGCGGTTCGCGTTCGTAGAGCGCTCCCAAGTCGGCGTAGATGTGCCAGGCGCTCTTCCAGTCGCTTTTCTTTCGAAGCTCAGCCGCCTTGGCGAGGGCGTCGTTGACGAGCTGCTGCAGCCAGTCGCTGCGGAGGAACGCCTCGCGGTCGTCGACCACGTCCGCGGCGAGCAGCGACTTGTCGAGGGCCAGGGCGTATTCCTTGCGTTCGATGCGGGCTTTGGCGTAACCGACGTACTTCTCGAAATCGGCCCGGTCCATCGCCTTGCGGGCCGACTGCTTGGTTTGGTATTCGTCGAGCCACTGTTGGACGCGGCCAATGACCTGTCCGCGGCCGGCGATTTGGTGGACCAGGTCCGCGGCGCGGATGAAGTCGCCCTTGGCGACAAGCTCGACCCCGCGCCGCCACAGGTCATCCGGCTTCGTTGCGGCGGCCCCTTGCTGGTCCGCGCCGTAGACGACCGACCCCACGACGATCCATGCCCAGGCGAGCAGGGTCCGTCGCCCCCATCCTTCAGCGCGGTACAGCTTACGTTCCATGACAACTCCTTCCCAGATTCCGCGATCGAACTACCGACCCGGTAGACAATCTATTCTAGTATAAGACCTCATACGATTTAGGTCTACGGGTGGTTGCCTGTTGAGACGTTTCCTTACGAGGGGCAACCCTCCGAGGCGGCATACCCCCAGCTTTCGGCTGGGCGGCGGGTCTTGGTTAGTCCGGCGTTCCCCCGGCGTGCACCGGTCGGCCCCGGTGACATTCTCGGACACGCCGAGCACTAATCGGGTTTCAGTCGGTCCGGGTTGGCGGGGATTGGGTTCCGGACCGGTTTGAACCGCGTCTTGCTCCAGCGTAGGCTGAGGAGTTCGGCCCCAAGAGGAACGACGCATGTTGAGCATCAATTCTGTCATGGAATCCGACGGCGGGCGCCGGTTCAGGAGAGGCGTATGACGCCGCGTTCGTGTATCCGCGTCTTTGGCGCACGCCAGCACAACCTCAAGAACATCGACGTGTACGCCCCCCGCGGGGCGCTGACGGTCGTCACGGGCCTCTCCGGTTCGGGAAAAAGTTCACTCGCGTTTGACACCATCTACGCCGAGGGTCAGCGGAAGTACGTCGAATCCCTCTCCCCCTACGCCCGTCAGTTCTTGGAGCAGATGCAAAAGCCGGACGTGGACCGGATCGAGGGCCTAAGCCCGACCATCGCCATCGAGCAGCGTTCGACCTCCGCCGGTCCGCGATCGACCGTCGCCACCGCCACCGACATTTATGACTTCGTGCGCGTGCTCTTTGCGCGGGTGGGTCAACCGCGATGCTGGATTTGCGATCGACCGATCGTCCGACAATCGACTTCGCAAATGGTCGATGCTGTGCTGGCCGGACCCGTCGGGCAGCGGATCCTCGTGCTGTCTCCGTTGATCGTCGAGCAGCGCGGTCAACATAAGGCGATCCTTGAGCGAATGGCCAAGGAGGGCTTCGTGCGGGCGCGGATCGACGGGCAGGTCGTGATGCTCGAAGAGGCCGAACCGCTCGCCCCCAACCGTCGCCACACCATCGAGGTCGTCGTAGACCGCCTCACCATCAAGCCGGAAATCGTCCAGCGGCTCGCGGACAGCATCGAACTCGCCGCACGCTTGTCGGGCGGGCGGGTGATCATCAGCGCGGAGGTTGAAGCGGGCTCCTGGTCCGACCAGGCGTACAGCGCGGCCCTGGCGTGCCCGGTGCACGCCGAGGTCCGGCTGCACGAGCTGTCTCCGCAGCTTTTCAGCTTCAACTCCCCGCAAGGAGCGTGCGAGATGTGTCATGGTCTTGGCACGGCGCTGGAGTTCGACCCGGAGTTGGTCGTTCCCGACCCGGCGCTCTCGCTGAACGACGGGGCGATCGCGGCGTGGCGACATCAGGGCCGGCGGCTCAACGCGGTCTACGCCCAGATGGTGCACGGGTTCTGCAATCGCTTCGGCGTGCTGCCGGACATTCCGTTCCGCAACATTCCCAAGCCGCAGACGGAGCTTCTCCTCAACGGGACGACCGAGGCCGATGCCCGGCAGTACGGCGCCTCATTCGAAGGCGTTCTCCCCAACCTCAAACGACGCTGGCGGACCACGGAGTCGGAGTCGGCCAAGCAACGCCTGCACGGGTTTCTCAGCGAGGCGCCCTGCGGACGCTGCCGCGGCGCCCGCCTCAATCAGCAGGCCGTGAGTGTGAAGATCGACGGACGGAGCATCGTCGATGTCTCGCGCATGACGATCGCCCATGCCGCGGGATTCTTCAAGACGCTGAACTTCAGCGGCGAGGCCGCCGCCGTCGCCCAACCCTTGCTGCGCGAAATTCAAAACCGACTCGCTTTCCTCTGCGAAGTGGGCGTCGATTATCTCGGACTGGACCGCGCCGGCTCGACGCTCTCCGGCGGCGAGTTCCAGCGCATCCGCCTCGCCACGCAGATCGGCAGCGCTCTGGCCGGGATTTGCTACGTGCTCGACGAGCCGACCATCGGACTGCACCCCCGCGACACCCGTCGTCTGACGACCATCCTCCAACGCCTGGCGGCGATGGACAACACGGTGATCGTCGTCGAGCACGACGAGGAAGTGATCGCCGGCGCGGCGCACATGATCGACGTCGGCCCCGGCGCCGGCGCAAGCGGCGGCTATCTCGTCGCCCAAGGAACGCCTCAGGAGGTGCGGGCGTGTCCGCACTCCATCACCGCCAAATACCTGACCGGGGAATCGAGCATCCCCCTACCCGAAGAGCGGCGGAGGGTCGATTGGGATCGCGCGGTGGAGGTCCGCGGCGTGTCGGCCAACAACCTCAAGAACATCAACGTCCGCTTCCCCCTGGGCTGCTTCGTCGCGGTCACCGGCGTGTCCGGGAGCGGGAAAAGCACGCTTGTCACACAGGTCCTTCAGCGGGCGTTGAAGCGCCGCATCGACCGTTGCGGCCCCCGTCCCGGACCGTTCGAGCGAATCGTCGGAAGCTCGCTCGTGGACAAGGTAATCGAGATTGACCAGTCGCCCATCGGACGCACTCCGCGCAGTAACCCGGCCACGTACGTCGGAGTCTTCAATCTGATCCGCGAGCTCTACGCCCGGACCCGCGAGGCGAAGATTCGCGGCTACGGCCCGGCGCGTTTCAGCTTCAACGTCGCCGGCGGACGCTGCGAACTGTGCGAAGGGCAGGGCGTCAAACGAATCGCCATGCACTTTCTCCCCGACGTTTTCGTGCCTTGCGGCGAGTGCGGCGGCACGCGTTACAACCGCGAGACGTTGGAAGTTCGCTATCGCGGCAAGACCATCGCGGACGTCCTGAACATGCCGGTGGAGGAGGCGGCCAAGTTCTTCGAGAACTTCACCAACATCAGCCGCCGGTTGCAGGCCCTCAAGGACGTCGGGCTGGGCTACATGACACTGGGACAGGCGTCGAGCACGCTCTCCGGCGGCGAGGCCCAACGCGTGAAGCTCGCGTCCGAGCTCCACCGCTCGCCCGACACACAGACGATGTACATCCTCGACGAGCCGACCACGGGGCTGCACTTCGCCGACGTGCGCAATCTACTCGTCCTGCTCAACCGCCTCGTCGATCGCGGGCACACCGTCGTCGTCATCGAGCACAACCTCGACGTCATCAAGGTGGCCGACTGGGTGATCGACCTGGGCCCGGAGGGGGGAGCGGAGGGGGGATTCGTGGTTGTCGAGGGAGCGCCGGAGTTCATCGCCGACTGCGCGAAGAGCCATACCGGCCGGTTTCTCAAGGAGCGGTTGACGCGGATGGCGCGACGCTCGCAGGCCTCGTAGCGCCGAGCGGTGCGTGGTCCTTCAGAAGCGCGACGAGTTCTTCGACCGACTGATACCCCTCCCGCCGGGCGAGTACTCTGCCGGCCTCGTTGATGACGACGAACGTCGGGGTGGCCACGACTTGATAACGTTGCACTGCTTCGCGGTCGCGATTCACGTCGAGACGGATCGGGACGTAGTCAATCAAAGCCTCTCGCACCTCACGAGTGCCGAGAACCGTGCGGTCCATGGCCGCACAGGGAGGACATCCCTCGGAATAAAATGCGATGATGACGTGCCTTCGGGTGGCGCCGGCGTCCTTCAGTCCGCTCGCGTAATCGTCGCCCCAACCGGCGGGAGCGGGGGCCGGGCGGCTCATGAGGAAGTAGATCACGAACGCCGACGCGATGAGCAGCGTCGGGCCCCATCGCTCGACTCGCGTCTGCGGTCTCATTTGTCGTCCTTGCCGGTCGGCGCTCCCGTCATACGGCCCAGAATCGCCCGCGTGATCACCCGCGCGGCCTCAATGTTGTGCAGCGGTCCCGCCTTCCGCAGCGTGCGCAGCAGTTCCGCCCTTTCTCCGTCCTTGACCAATCCCGTTTCAAGAAACAACGCGTCGATCTCCATTTTCCAGGAGCGCAGCATCCCCTTGTAGCGGGTCTCGTCATCGGAATGGCACTCCATACAGTTCTCGTCGATCGCTTCAAGCGTTCGCGGCCGGGATAGATCGTGACACGCTTCGCAGTCCACGGCCTCCGCCATCGGGTCCGCCGCAATCTTGAAACGCTGAAAGGCCGGCACCGTCCCCGCCCGGAAACCGGCCTGGAGCGTATGACATCCCGTGCACGTTCGATCCGGCTCCGCTCCGCCCGTGTGGCATTGGTCGCAGCGCAGCGTCGCGTGAATCCCCGCCAGTGGAAGGGGATGGACGAACCCGCCCGTCCGCACCACGGGCGAGGCGGCATCTCCTCCGGCGGGTACCAGGAATTCGTGGCAGGTCCCGCATTCATGACTGATGGCTTTCCCCGCGTCATCCACATGACGGCCCTCGTGACAGCGGAAGCAGCCGGGGAAAATCTTATGCCCGATGTTGTCGGGGTAGGTTCGCCAACTGACGTTCATCTCCGGAAACGAAGTCGTGCGAAAAACGCCCCGCCCGGCTTCGATGAGCCGTTTCACGTCGGCCTGTCGTCCATTCCACACTGCCGGGAACTTGTCTTGATAGAAACCCTCGATCCGCAGTGCAATTTGGGCCGACCCCTCCTCCCGAGTCGTGTGCGGTTGAATCAGCGCCGCCACCAGCTCGCGTTTGGCGAAGGGGAGGTCCTGCAGACCGGGGTCCACGTTCAGCGCACTGTCCACCGCGCGCTCGGGCGAGCGGAAGATGTGCGTCGGTCGGTTGTGGCAATCCATACAGTCCACAGTCCGCCGCGTTCCTTGGGGCGGAGGGTCGATGGTGGGACGTCCGTCGGAGCGATAGATTCCCGTACGCCCCGTTGTGTGGTCCGTCGTCTGCACCCAGGGAATGTCCTGCAGGTGTTCATCAACGGCCACATATTCCACCGTGAATCCCAACGCCATGTGCCAGTGGATGCCCGAGGGCGGACCCGTTGTCGGATCACTGCCGCCTGTCTTCAGCAACATGCGGAGTCGTCCGTGCGTGTTGGCCTCGTCGGAGGCGTAGCGGTCGATGGTGACCAGTTGATCGCCGTAGAACTTCGAGGGCCAGTGGCATTGCCGGCACGTTTCGGTCGCGGGTCGAAGCTCCTGAATTGCAGGCGGGATCGGACGGGGAAACGAGTCCGCCGCCACGGCCAGAACTTGTCGGATGCCCGACAGCTTGGACTTCACATACCAACTGGCTCCCGCGCCGATATGGCACTCCGCGCATTTCACGTGCGCGTGCGGCGACTGCTGATAGGCGGTGAACTGCGGCTCCATCACCGTATGACAGACCGCTCCGCAGAACTGGTTCGATTCCGTGTAGTGGTACCCTTCGTAGCTCAGTACGCCGATTATGGGGAACACGGTCGCCGCCGTCGCCGCACCCGCGCCCAGCATACGACGGTGCCGCTTGTCGTTGAGATCGATGCGCGGATAGTATTGCGCGCCTTCGACGCCGCCGTAGCATCGCCGGAAGCGCCGCCGCGCGGCCAGCAACCCGACGAACATGATCCCCGCCGCAACCGCAAAAATTCCCGGAAGGATGAGGTAGGTGAACAGACCGATATAGGGACTCGGCTGACCCGCCGTGACGTCAATGATGAGAAAGCCGACGATGAACAGGCCCGCGAGGACCGCAAGCGCACCGCCGCCGACGGTCATCCCGTTCCGCCACAGGGCCGTCGGCGGGTTGGAGATCGTTTGTCCCTCACGTTCGCGCACCCACATCTCCTCATTGGTAGAGCCACGGCCTGGAGTTGCGGATTATACCGGTGAAGCCGGGCGTCCGCTCCGTCCGCCCGACGTTCGTGCAAACAGCGTGCCGCAAGAGGGTGCGCCCATACGCGAAGGACCGGCGGAGCTTTCCGGTCCCGTCAGCTCCCCGCCCCGCGAAGGACGCTGCCGGGACGTTTGTTCGGGAAGACGATGCCCTCATCCGCCCCGTGGCACGTCTTGCAGGCCGGACGTTTCAATCCATCCGGTGTGCAATGGTGACAGACAGCGCAGCTCCCGGTCATCCGGGCCATTCCAAAGTTGGACGAAGAGCGAGATCGTCGGCGTGTGCGTCGTCCGTTGACCGAGGATGAGCTTTCGCCGCTCTTGTCTGTTGCCGAGACTCGTGGCCGTAGGGAGTGGTACCTGACGGCGGCTCCGACCGGCGCGGCGAGTGCGATTCGACAACTGCCAAGGATTGACTCGCCTGCAACGAAGGAACGGGACGCGGCGACGGGCATGTACGATGCCGATCCGCACGAAAAAGCGCGGCCGGCCCCCCCCCAGCAGAATCCCCGGCAGTCAGAGTGCTTTTCACGGCTTCGGGGTGCGACGGGGTACGACAACGACGCGCGCCGCCATCTCGAAGCGCCGAAAACGCAAGTCATTGCGTCTGCGAGAGTTAGCGATGACTCGCGAAGCAGTGCCACAGCATGTCACACAGCGGGCGAACGGACTCGAACCGTCAACGTTCAGCTTGGAAGGCCACGAAGGCAAAAGGCTTTTGCGTGAATGGCGAGTTGCCTACTTGACATGTAGGCAATGATGGCGTATAATGTAGGCATGAAGCGAACCAAGGTGGTTCAATACACGATCCGTGGCGTCCCGGCGTTCGTGGACCGAGCGATCCGCGCCCGCGCGAAGAAAGAGAACAAGAGCCTCAATCAACTGGCGCTGGAGGCGTTGCAACAGGCGTTGGGACTGGACAAACCCAGGGTGTATACCGACTTGGACGAGTTTGTCGGTACCTGGGTCGAAGATCCCGAATTCGATAAGGCGATTGCCGAACAGGACCAAATCGACGAAGAGCTATGGCGCTGAACCTGGCGGTCGATGCCAATCGCTATTCCGATTTTTTTCGCGGCGTTGAGGAGGCTCAGAGGGTCATCTCTTCCGCGCATCGGGTTGTCCTGCCCTTTGTCGTTGTCGGCGAGTTAAGAGGAGGTTTTCGTAGAGGATCTCGCCCGGCGGAGAACGAACGACAACTCGTTCGGTTTCTTCAGAAAGACCGGGTTA
>JAZDHF010000203.1:0-6362 GCA_043806315.1 Planctomycetota bacterium
GCCTCGACGCCGGCCTCGGCCGCCAGCCGCGTCTGTAACCGATCCCCGATCACCCGCGTCGCGGACACGTCCGCGTAGATGCGGAACGAGAACATCGCTCCCAACAGCCCCAACAGCAGGAGCACGAACAGGATCACCGGCAGAATGACGGCCCGAGCCCGTTTCGTCATCTACGGTTTCCCCTTCTTATCGTCTTTACCCTCGCTGGGACCCGCCGCGGCCTTTTCGAGCACGGACTGGCTCTCACGACTGACCCGAGAGCGAAACAGCGGGTCGGCCCCGGTCAGGCGCACGACGGTGGAAAACTGGTCCCTGGCCAGCGGCAGACATTCCACCGGGTCCTTGTTCATACATTCGCAGAACTCCTCGTTGGTCTTGTCTTGCTCGAACGCCTCGTCGCAAGGCGCATGTCCCTCAAACCCGATGGTGATCTGCACGAGTTGCGGAAGCGGGTTCTCCCCGGCGACCTGCCAGTCGTCCCACCACTTGTAGCCGTCGAAATAGCAGAACCGCAGATACCGGATTTCGGAGGCGTAAAGCTCCTCCCAGTTGATATCCGGTTGCAAGGAAAGGTCCTCGCGTTCGGTCCCGTCGTCCGCGAAGAGTTGATCCATGACCGCCGCTTGGGGTGTCAGCCCCTTGTCCTCCTGCGACTCCGCGGCAGGCTGCTGATCCGCAACCGGCTGGGGCGCTCCGGGCATTTCCGCGCGGGGGATCAACACCTCAACCCGCGCCAGCCCCAGGGGCAGCTCGTATCCGTCCTCATGCAGGATGTCCGGGTGGCGGGCGATCTTATACTGCACCGCAACGAGGTCGAACTCCGCCGGCGGCGGCGGATCGTGCGGCAGACGCAGCTTGGACAGTTCCTTCGTCGGGACTCGCAGCGTGGAGATCGCAATGCGCTCTTTGTCCCCGATGATGCCCATGCGATCCTCGGCCGTCGCCGAATTCGCCTGCCGAATCTCCGTGGCGATGCGGTCCAACACCACCCGTGCCAACCGCAGCTTGTCCGCTTCCGTCGTTCCCTTGCGGCTCGTGTCCAGGGACGAGGAATAGAACCAGTAGGTCATGGATGTGAGCGTCACCAGAAGGCTCATGGCGAGGAGGATTTCCAGCAGCGTCACGCCGCGTCGCCGCGGCGGTCGTTTACGGTCCACCTTTGCCGTCTCCCTAATCGCCGCCAACTCCCGGCTTGTCCGATCCGCCCAACTGGTCGAGCACGCCGCTCTTCTTAAGTTCCTCCAACACCTCGGGCGGGATCATGGCCTCAAGGTCCCCCAACTCCACTCCCAATGCGTCGAGGATTACCGGAAGGACCTGGACCATCTGCTCGAAGTCCAGTTTGGCGAGGATCGCGGGATCGAACGATTGCGCGGTCAGGCCAGGAACGCCCGCGTCGCTGAGCTTTTGACTGACCTGCTCGAGCTTGTCGTCCTTCAATCCGAAATCGGCGCCCAGATCGAGCGACTGCGGCGCGGCCCGGAAGGCGTAGGCCGTGAAAATCTTCTCCGCTGTCTCGACCTCGAAATCATCCTCTTTGTACGGGCTCTCACGGATGTGATGCATCACGTCTAACGTAAGCCGAAACAGACCCTCGATGGCGGTCGGCTCGGTGGTCAAGCGCCAGCCGAAGTCCGGGTAGCGCGGTCCGAAATCCCCGTCCTGGACCTCATCCACCGAATCGAGCTCGATCAACCCGAGGTCCATTTCGGCGAGGTGCTGCTCCGCCAGCGTCATGGCCCGCAGGCGCAGGCGCATCTGCCGGATGGCCGTGTCCGAATCCTGGATCTCCGCCCCGATCACCGCCAGCCCCACGATGAGCAGACCCGTGGCGATGACGGTTTCCAGAAGGACATATCCCCGTCGAGACGTGTTCATGGTCGAATCGTGATCTCACGTAATTCAAGAACGTCGTTCTCGGTAAGTACCCGCGGATCGACAAAATCCTGCCGCAACACCGCGGGCCAACCCTTCTCCTCGAACAGGTCCAGCTCCTCGTCGTAGAACGGTCGCTGAATCCAGGCCAGACCCGTCGTCCCCTCGACGATCAGATCGACGCGCGGGTAGTCGTCCACTTCCTCGATCTTCGTGCGCCGCGGGGCGTCGGTGAGCACGAACGTCGCCCACTCCGAGCTGCCCTCGGGCTCGATGAACAGCGGCGGGCGCTCCGGGTCGAACTCTTCCTTCTGCCGAAGTAAATCTTCGGCGGCCTTGGTGATCCTGGTGCGCCGTTTGCGCAGGTCGTCGATGGTCGGCCGTCCCATCCGTACCTCCGCACACCAGACTTTCCCAAGCAGCGTGTTCCCCACGGCCCACGGCGCGGTCACCGGCTTGAACACCTCCGGCTCGTGGATGGGATCATCCTCGCGCTCAATCAGCGGTTGCCGATCGCCCCCCAGCGCATCCTCCTCCTCGTCCTTCGGAAAACGGACCCGATAGCGCTTGCCTTCAAACGAGGCGTTGGCGCGGGTAAGCGCCAGCAGGGATCGAAGTTGCCTTCCGGAACCCGGCAGCGTCTCGCGTTCGATTTGACGGGCGAAGTTGGGGATGGCGATCGCGCTGATGACCACCAGCAGCGCGATCACCAACGTCACTTCCAGGAGCGTGAAGGCGGGTGAGACAAGCAGAGCTGTCCGTCTCACGATCCAGGTCTTGTGAGCGTCGTTATTGCCAATTGCCAATTGCCGATTGCCAAATAAAAGACGCGAGCCGGGCCGGGCTCCCGATCGGCAATTGGAAGTCGGCAATTGGCAACCCACGCCATTCTCCTACTTCCGAACCCAGTTAACGATGTCGTCGCTTCCTTCCTTGCCTCCATCGTCCTTGGTGTCCGGGCCTCTGCTCCAGAGATCGTACCAACCCTCGTTGACCTCGCCTGGACAGCGATATTCAAACGCGTTGCCCCACGGATCCTTGAGCTGCTCGAAAACGCCCTCCATGTACGGCCCGTTGTAGCGTTCGTCATCCCGCTTTTTTTCCTTGGGTTGGAACAAGGCCGCCAGCCCCTCGTCGGTTTCGGGGTACTTGCCCATGTCCCACTTGTAGCTGTCCAGGGCCTTGGCGATGGAGCCGTTGCGCAGCACGGCCGCCTTACAGATGTCGATCCTCGCCTTGGTCGCCTGCCCGAACAAATTGGGCACGATGAACGCCGCGAGCACCGCCAGGATGCCCGCCACCAGCAACACTTCGATCAACGTGAACGCTGATCGTCTTCGATGAACCTTCCGTCGCATAACACCATTCCTCTCAAACGCGCGAATGTCTCCGTGTACCCGACACCGACATTCGACATTCGCAATTCGCCATTCGACATTCCGCCTTATCCACGCACCGCACTTCCCATCGTCAGAATGGGCAGCAGCAACGCCACTGCGATGCAGAACACCACCATGGCCATCATCACCAACAACAACGGTTCGAGGACCCGCACGCCCAGGTCGATCGCTCGCGCCGTCCGGGCCTCGTTCGTGTCGGCGATCTGCACCAACACCGTCTCCAGATTATTGCCCTCCTCCGCCACCGCGATCATGTCCAGGACCGTCGCCGGGAACAGACCCGAATCGTGCAGCGGCGCCGACAAGGCGGCCCCTTTCTTCACGCTGTCCGCCGCCTCCTCAATCGCCTTGGCGAGAATGTCGTTGCCGGCGGAGTCCTTGGAGATTTTCAAGGCCTGGAGGATCGGCACGCCGTTGTGCAGCATCGTCCCCAGGATGCGGCAGAACCGGCAAATCGCCACCATGGTGATGATCTTCCCGAAGACCGGCGCCCGCAGCTTCCACCGTTCAAAACCCCTCTTCCCCGACGCCGTCTGCATCCACCAGGAAAGGAACATCAAGACCGCGCCCACCACGACCACCAGACCCAGGTAGTGGTTACGCAGAAGGTAGCTCATGGCCATAACGCCCTTGGTCAGGACGTTGTACGTCTCGGGGCGCAAATGCTGACCCAGCGCGGGAACCACGAAAACCAGCAGCAGCGTGATCACCGCGCCGCCGACCAACACCAGGATGCACGGATAGATCATCGCCCCGATGACCTTGTTGCGCAGCTCGTCCTGCTTTTCGCAAAAGATCGCAATACGGTGCAACACGTCTTCCAAGAAGCCGCCTTGCTCGCCCGCGCGGGTCATGGATGAATGAAGCGGCGAGAAAACGCGGGGATGTTTCGCCATCGCGTCGCCGAGCGACATACCGCCGGCCACGTCCTCGCGTAGCTCCTTGACCATCAGCGCCATCGCCCCCTGCGAACCCTGCCCGGACAACACGTCCAGCGACCGCATCATGGGCACGCCCGCTTTCAGAAGATCGGCGAGCTGGCTGTAGAAGGTGGTCAGTTGCGACGATTTAATCCGCCGCCGTCGCCCGAAGGACCGCGTGCCGGTCTCGACGCCCTCCGCCACACGGATGGGGTACAGTGCCTGCTCATCGAGCATGCGCAGCGCGACCTGGTAGTTCTCCGCCGTGAGCACGCCCGCGACGTGCTTTCCCGCGTTGCTGACCGCTTTGTAGTTGAAGCTAGGCATCAAGGACTTCCCTCAGACAACCCTGCGGCGCTTCGCGAAGGGAACACGGTCCGAACGAGAGGATGCTCGCCACGATACCGCGACGGGCGCGATGGAGACGTCGCCAAACGGTCAGACCCTCCCTGGTACTGAACGGGCGCTAATGTCCTAGAAAAACTACGCTTTCCCCACATTGTACCGTATCCACATCCCATTCCGCGGTCAAACCGCCGTTCTCTACGCCCTGTGCGCGCGGAAACGTCCGCACGTCACTAACGGGTTGTACACAAACCACCCGCTTGTGATTGCGACGGTTCGCCCGTCAGCCGTGTAACCGATCAGACCATGCCGCGAGCGATCAGGTCTTATCCCGACGACGTGACGATGCCGCGAGGCACTCTTCCATTCGGCCCACAACCTCGGAGATGGTCAGGTCTGTCGTGTCGATGACGACGGCCGCACCGGATGCTAGCAACGGCTCCCACTGCTTGGCGTCCACCCTGTCACGAGCCGCTAAATTATCCGTTACCTCTGCAATTGATACACTCTCACCGTCGGCTAGTAGCTCTTGGTAGCGTCGTTCTGAGCGCCGCTGCAGGTTGGCGTCGAGCACGAACTTCACGTCGGCCTCGGGGAATACGACGCTTCCCTGGTCGCGACCCTCAGTGACAAAGGAACCCAGCTTCTGACCGATCTCCCGTTGCCGCTTGACGAGCAGCTCACGGACAGAGGGGAGGCGGGCGACCCGTGAAGTCACAGCGCTGACCGCCATGGTTCGGATGGCCTCGCTGACGTCATGGCCGTTGACGCGGACACGGGTGTAGGTGGGTCCGCAGTCCAGCTCGAGACGAACGGACCGGGCCACGTCGAGGACGGCACGCTCATCGCCGAAGTTCAGACCTCGCCGCAGGCCCTCGTAGGCGATGGCGCGATACATAGTCCCGGTGTCGAGGTAGGCGATCTCAAGTCGGGCGGCCAGTTTCCGTGCCGCCGTCGACTTCCCGGACCCGGCTGGACCGTCGATGGTAACGATCATTGCCGCCATCCTACAAGATCGTGCGGCGTCTGACCAACGGGTGTGTGCCCGTCGTCCTTGGTGGTGCTCGTGCGCGGAGCGAACGAGGAGGCGCATGACCAAACGCAACCCCGCCATGTCAGGGCCGCTCTGTGCCGGATTCGAGCGTGCTATTCCCTGCTTCCTCGGCAGCCTACGGCCCGGTTGGCGCGTCAGGCCCGAGCAACTGGTCCAGAAGGGTTCCCGTGGTGTCCTCCACAAAGCCCGACGCCCCCTTGATCGCCGCATCGCGAACCGCGCTTCCTAGCATCGTTGGGCACGAAAAGTTCGTCACCGTCGGACCGCACAAACTGAGAACCAAGAGCCACCTCTTCACTCGTTTCATGCCTATCATCTCCTTCACTCGATGGATCAATTCCGTGGACCGCGCCGCGCGCCGTCAGAACTTCATGGCATATTACACAAAGAACAGATCGGCGTCCTGTCCGGACCGGTCGCGGCCGTCGCAGACCCGCCCCATTCATGGGGCGCGTGCCCAGAGTTACGGGGTGCACCGCCCGCACTTGTCGCGGCAGTACGGAGTGCCGCACGTCTCACCCGATGGACAGTGCTCATTGCCGATGCACGGATCGCCGCTGCCGCTGCACGTCTTCACGCACATGGATTCGGGGCCAAGGCCGGGAAGCCCCGAGCCGGTGCATGTGCCCGCACCCGAACACGGGGTAGCCCCGCAGGTCACCAGCGACGGGCACGGGCACGGACCGCCGTACGGATAGGCGAAGCCCTTATACGCGTCCACCACCGCCACAATGTCCGACGCGCTGACGTCCGTGTTGAGTTCCGGCA
>JAZDHF010000204.1:0-7915 GCA_043806315.1 Planctomycetota bacterium
AGTTTTTTGCGATGCCTGCGGCGCTCCAGTCCATGCGAGTCACTTCCTGACAACGAGGCGAACATAAATCTCCTCGGCGAACCCAAATTGCGGTTGCTCTCAGCGTACCGATCTGTATACGCTTGAAACACGCGGTGAATGTCGGCGGTTTTCGAGTGCCGCGTGAAGGCACTGGCGCGTCCGGAGAGCGTTGGATATGGCCCTGGGGGTCACTGACAAGACTGACAAAAGCCCGTCGCGCCGGCAGGGGATTTCGCGCGAACACGCCTCGGACGTACTGACAGAACCGACAGAAGCTCGTTCAGGGTTCATTCCAAAGCGAAGACGTCCGAACACACCCGCGGGAACCGCCGCGAATATCGACTGGGTTTGTTGCGCAGTCCGTCGGGCTTTCGTGAGACTGCGGGACGCAAACGGGGCGAACGCGGGCGAACGAACGCCGCCGGGGCGTACCGACCTACGTCTCCGTCGCCCCGTTGGCCCCGGGCGGCGTTTGTGGGCGTCCGGTGGCAAGGAAGGACGCCTGGTGGACCGCTCTACGGGAGCGACGACGCCAGATGACGGAGGCGAGTTGACGCAACACTAATGGTCCCAACGACGGTCAAAAAGAAGCTCGACACTGCCGACCGTGTCCGCCGGGTGCGCATCGATCGAATCCGCCCATCGGAGGAGAACGCCCAACTCTATCGGCCTGTGGACCCGCATGACGCGGATGTGCAGGCCTTGGCCCGAAGCATCGCAGAACACGGCGTCCGCGAGCCCTTGGTCATCACCAAGGACAGTTACCTCCTGTCTGGTCACCGCCGTTGGACGGCCGCCAGGCTGGCCGGCCTGAAGTACCTCCCCTGCCGGATCGAGCCTATCCGCTATGAGGACTGCGATTCGGACAAGGTTCTCCGTCTCCTTCTCGAGCACAACCGGCAGCGGGTCAAGAGCGTGGATGAGATGCTGCGCGAGGAGGTCGTTTCGGTCGACCCTGACCTGGCTTATGCCCGGCTGTTGGGGCACCGCCGGCAGCAGTCAGACTTGTCTGACCGGCCGATGGCCACGGTTGAAATGTCCGGCCGAAGGGAGCGCAAACGGATCAGCGCCCAGAAACAGGAAATGCTTGACGCGGTGCTTCGGGTGATCGAGGAGCGCCGTGATTACTGGCCGCTGTCCGACCGCCAAATTCACTATGTCTTGCTCAACGACCCCCCTCTCCGCAACAGCACGCGACCCAACTCTCGCTAGGCGAACCCGCGACCGAAACGCCGATGAAGGTCAGCATCCCCAACCGTGCCCAAAAGGCTGGCGAGCAATACCGGCAGGCTGCCGACGCACTCGGCGTACCCGACCCGCCCGATCAACAAGTATTCGACCAGCTCACCACCGCGATGGAGATCTCGGGGGAAAAGGCGGACTTGCCGACCTTCGCGACCTGGCAACGGAACCTGCGGGAGTACCGGCGGCTCACCGGCCAGCAAAAGAACAAACCACGGGCCGGGCGCGGAACGAGTGCGGGGGGGCTCGTTCGGCCTGACCAGATTGAACCTCAGCACTTGCCGACCCGAATTCGCCCAAAGCCTGTTGACGAATAACGAAGGCAAACCGGAAACAAACCGGAAATCTTGGATTTCCGCCCTTGGCGTTCCATGCCCGTGGCTGACCGCCAGGGGCGTTTTCATCTTGGCGCAGGCGGAAATCCGCCTCTTCCGCCCCTTCCGGTTTCCGGTCATCGGCGGGCGTGTGAGGTCGGCGGGTGGTTTCCGCCGGCACGCCAGCAACTGACAGAACCGGAGCCTGCAAAGATGGCGACCATGAATGACGCCGCCGCCGAGCGAATCGACGGAACCAAGGCGCAACCCCCCGTGAGTGCGGAACTCTTAGACGTCCGTGCTGTAGCCCAACTGTTGGGTGGGTGCTCGATCAGGCATGTCATTAGGTTGGCGGACGCGGGCCGGATGCCGCGGCCGCTAAAGCTGGGCAGTTTGATCCGTTGGCGCCGCGCAGAGGTGCTCGACTGGATGTCCGCCGGCTGTCCGCCGACCCGGCCAGCGAAGGCACCCGCCCGATGAGTG
Organism: Planctomycetota bacterium; assembly: GCA_043806315.1. Classification (GTDB taxonomy): domain Bacteria; phylum Planctomycetota; class Phycisphaerae; order UBA1845; family UBA1845; genus SBAX01. The sequence goes on from JAZDHF010000204.1 coordinate 2,061, forward strand.
CGGCTGACGCCTTTCGGGCCGTTACCCCCAGTGAGCCTTGCGTAATCTGCGGGAAAGAGGACTGGTGTCGGCGCACGACGGACGGCGCGCACGAATGCCATCGCGTCAACGATGCGACTATGAAGGGCTACACACGCATCGCGACCACGCCTGCCGGGTTCGCGGTGTACCGTCGCCCAGACGATTGGCAGTCTGATCAATCGCAACGGAACTCGCGTCAGGGCGAAGTGCGGCCGGTCGCGGTCGACCTTACGGCCGAGAATCTCAGGTTCCGCGCCGCACTCGCTCCCGAGCAAAGGACGAGCGTCGCTAACCGCTTGGGCGTGAGCACGGCGGCACTCGACAGCATTGGGATGGGAAGCGCAAGTGCCGACGACCTCAGGAAACTTCGTGCGAGTGGTGAAGGGTGGAGAGAGGCCTACCCACCCACTGTATTTTCATTCCCTGAGCGCGACGCAGCCGGTGCCATCGTTGGTTTCTGCTTCCGCACAGAGGACGGTCGCAAAGGCTCACCGAGTGGAAAAATCGGCGCGAGACGCGGACTCAGCATTCCCTCGACGCTGCCGAACAGGGTCGACCCTGTCCTACTCGTCGAAGGGCCCACCGACGTTGCCGCGTGCGAGACACTTGGTCTCGCAGCAGTTGGCAGACCAAGTAACACGTCGGGCGGTAGGTTCATCGCGCAACTGCTTGCGCGGCGCGAGGTGCTCGTCGTTGGCGAAAACGATCAGAATCCCGCAGGCACCTGGCCCGGACGTGACGGCGCCCAGCAGCTCGCCGGAAAGCTGGCGAAGGCTTGGAAGCGAGGCGTGCGTTGGACCCTTCCACCCGCAGAGCACAAGGACGTGCGTGCGTACCTCCAGCACCTCATCGCCAATGGTCTTGACGCAAACGACGAGGCCGCGTGCCACGAGGCAGGACGGCAGCTCCTGGCGAGCCTCGAATCCGCGGCGGCGTTGGAGGGCCCACCATCATCAACATCTGGTCCGCGCTTCGATGACCGTGGCGCGCGGGAGGCACTTCTGCAGCTCTGCAAGGACGCCAGCGACCACTTCTTCCACGATAACGAAAGCCGAGCGTTCGTGTTGGTGCGAGAGGGCGGAGTCGCGCGGACCCTTCCCGTGAAGTCCCGATACTTTGGGCTCCTCTTAGGGAAGCGGTTCTACAAGGCCACGGGCGCAGGCCTTCCAACCACTGCAAGAACGGAAGCCATCGCCACGCTCGAGGGGCTCGCGATCTACGACGGCCCCGAAGAGCGCGTCTTTGTACGGATCGGTGAATACGAAGACAAAGTCGTCCTCGACCTGTGCGATGAACGATGGGGCGTAGTGGTGATCGACAGCGACGGCTGGCGGGTTGTCGACGAATCTCCTGTTCGGTTTCGCCGCACTCGCGGCATGCTTCCACTTCCGGCCCCGGTCCGCGGGGGATCGATCAATGACCTGCGGTTCTTTCTGAACGTTCCTTCTGTCAGGGAATTCGTCCTCGTTTGCGCATTCATCATCGGGTGCTTCAACCCGAATGGGCCCTTCATCATCCTGCTTGTGAACGGCGAGCCAGGTTCTGCCAAGTCAACGCTCTGTCGATTGGCTCGCGCACTCGTCGACCCGAACAAGGCACCGCTTCGCAGTGAACCCAAGGACAATCGGGATCTCGCCATCGCCGCCAACAATTCGTGGATGGTGGGCCTGGACAACATGTCGCACATAAGCGAGCGCGTGTCCAACGCTCTGTGCCGACTTGCGACGGGTGGAGGCTTCGCGACCCGAGAGTTGTACACAGATGAGGATGAGGTGATCTTCGACGCAAAGCGACCGGTGATGATCAACGGCATCGGCGAGGTGGCCAATCGCAGCGATCTGATCGATCGCTCAGTGCGATTGACCCTCCCGACGATTCCGGAAGAACAGCGCCGGACGGAGAGGGCGATCTGGTCAGCGTTCGAAGCGAAGCAGCCCGCCATCCTCGGTGCTTTCTTGGATGCGGTCAGCACTGCGCTTCGGTACCAGGATAATGTGCGGTTCACGAAACTGCCTCGTATGGCAGACATCGCGAGCTGGGTGGTCGCCGCCGAACCGGCATGCCCCTGGCCCCGTGGATCATTCCTGGCCGCCCTCGACGAGCAACGCCGGGAAGCAGACGAGTTCGTCATCGAGGCGAGCCCCGTAGGCAAGGCCATCCAGGATCGCATTGAGCGAGATGGCGAGCTGGAAGGGACGGCCACACAGCTTCTGCAGATCCTCTCCTCCGGCGTAGACGAGAAGTCGTTGAAGGACTCCGACTGGCCCAAGAAACCTCAGGCGCTCGGAACCAAGCTTCGAGAACTGGCCCCGAATCTCCGTCGCCAGGGGATTGATGTGCAGTTCCCCCGCACCGGGAAGCGTCGCACGATAGTCATTCGCAAGAACAACAAACCCCCGGATATGCCGTCATCGCCGTCACTGCCGTCACCTGCGGACCCAAATCCCGCCTCCGGGGCTGTTGTCGGGGGTCCGCCGGACGCGGATGGTGACGGCACATCCCCAGACAGTGACGGCGATTCGCATTCGGGTGACGGCGCTGATGGCGACGGGACCGCCGTAAACGGCCCAGAAGTGGCTCGATGACGGCAGTGACGGCAATGACGGCGTTTCCGCGGCAATCCCAGCGCGGCGTTCCCAGCGTCGCTCCCGGATACAGGCCACGGCGCGGACACCATCAGAATCACAGAAAACACGGCCTTGCTTTCCTCCGCGACTTGCCGCTCCGTGTGGGGTAACCCGGGATGGTCCGGGGGACGGATGTGACCGATGGGAATGATCTTCAAAAAAGCCTACACGATGCCGATCCCGGTCGGTGCAGAAATCGCTGAGCGCGACGGGCGACGGATTGCCCGTTGGCGACTCCGCAACGGACAACCTCGCTCAGCGGAGGTCGTGGACTGCAAGGACGGCAAGCTCCGCGTTCGCGGTCAATCTCGACTGTACATGGCCCGCTACCGCGATGGAAACGGTCAAGTCGTCGAGGTTGCCACGAACTGCAAGGACGAGGTCGCGGCCCGCGCCGTACTCGTGCAGCTTGAACGCCGCGCCGAACTGATCCGGTCGGGCGTGATGACAGCAGCCGAGAGTGACGCGGCCGACCATGCTGGAGCGCCTCTTTCTCGGCACCTGGACTTCTACGAGCGACATCTTCGCGCCAAAGGCTGTGACCCGCGCCGAATCTCGATGCTTCGCCGGCGACTCGAGCGGCTGGCTCGCGAGTGCCGCTTCTCCCGGCTCAACAAGATGTCGGCGGGGCCTGTGGAGCGGTGGCTCGTCGAACGGGCCGAAGCCGGCATGGGTGCCGCGACCCGCAACAGCTATCGCGAAGCCCTCGTGTGCTTTGGCAATTGGTGCCGCCGTACGCACCGGCTGACGCATAACCCCTTCGCCGATGTCCCCCGCGCCGACCAGAACGTGGACCGCCGACATCATCGTCGGGCGCTGACGGAGGTGGAGTTGATGCGCCTCCTCAAGGTCGCCCGTCTGCGCCCTCTGGCTGAGTTCGGCCGCGAGGTCATCTCGACGGAGGACAACCCCAAGCGAACGCCTCGCAGCCGGGCCACGTGGAAGCGCGGATCTCTGACGGTTGACAACATCGACGCGGCCGTGGAGCGGGCGCGAGTGGCGCTGAAGGACAACCCTGACCTGATCGCCCAACTTGAACGAACTGGGCACGAGCGCGCGATGATCTACAAAACGCTGGTCTTGACCGGCCTGAGGAAGGGTGAATTGGCGTCGCTTACCGTTGGACAGCTCGACCTCACCGGTCCCGTGGCGTACGCCGTCCTGAATGCTGCCGACGAGAAGAACCGCCAAGGCTCCAACATCCCACTGAGACCCGACGTGGCGGCTGAGTTGTCATCGTGGCTTGGGGGGCGGCTCCACGAGCTGCAGGAGGAGGCTCGAAGGCAGGGGAAACCGATACCGATGCGCCTCCCGGCCTCTACGCCTTGGTTCCGCATCCCCTCCGGACTGACGCGCATCCTCGACCGCGATTTGGCTGCCGCAGGCATCCCGAAGCGGGACGAGCGAAACCGCGTTGTCGACGTCCACGCGTTTCGAGTGACCTTCGGTACGCACCTCTGCGCCGCCGGCGTTCCACTTCGCACGGCGCAAGCCGCGATGCGGCATTCCAAACCCGAGTTGACCGCGAACATCTACACCGATCCGAAGCTCCTCGACGTGGCCGGAGCGATCGCCGCCCTGCCCGCGTTGGCGCTCACGCCGCAGAACGCCGAAAGACCCGCCGAAGTGGCATCGTAGGGCGGCCCTTCGTGGGCCACGGCGTAGGCCGGGCCGCCCTCGGCCTCCCGTTTACCTTGCACTAAACCTTCCACGTACGCGCGTCCACGGGTGTCACGTTGGGGCACTCGCTGGCAGGATAAGCGGGATATCGGACCTTTGCGGAACGCGTGCCGGGAGCGTCGTAACTCGCGCCCCCGACAAAGGTAGGACGCCGTTGTCGCTCGTAGGCAACGGCGGTCAACGACAGCGGGTGAAGGGACTTGAACCCTCGACATTCACGTTGGCAACGTGACGCTCTACCACTGAGCTACACCCGCGAGCGTTTCTGGGGGTACGGTAGCGCGGCCGAGGCAGGCTGTCAAGAAACCGCGGCCAAACCGCGTTCCCAACGTTCCGGCGGGGTTACAAAGGCCTCACAACGGCCGGATTTCGCGGCCGGGGGCGCGACGAACGAGGTGCCGGCGAACGCTCTTCGTCCGTGCGACCGACCGTCCGTTTTGACAGCGAGTGACGAGAGCGGACCGCCACGGACGCGCGCACGTGGAAGGTTTATGGGCGTCCGCTTCTGCAACCGCGTCAATGATGACGATTCGCCGAACGTCCGCCCCCGCCGCGTCCAGTCTTGGCCGGATGGTATCTGCAACGTCATCCTCAGCGGACAGCAGCACGACTCCGCCAGGCGGATTTGGCCTTGCTTGTGTGTCGTGGAAAGGCACTCCAGAGCTAACGCGGGCAGCGATGTCCAGAGTGACCACGGATTTCCCCAGGCCCGGGTCCCCGGCAATCAGCGTCACCTTGCCGATCGCAATGCGATCTTGCCATAGCCACTCAACGGTCTCGGGTTTCACGTCCGCCACGCAGCGGACGACCGGGGAGCGCTCGCGGGGAACGCGCTCCGAGCTGGGTTTACCTAGGGCAACCCGCGCCTCAGGGACGTTGGGTGCGTCGTACACCGGCGTGCTTGCGATAAGCGCGACGATTTCCGCCTTGATCTCGTCGGCTCTGCGCGAGTCTCGGTGCTCGTTGATGAAGTCGTGGAGATCCTCAGCCTCGTTGAGCCCAGGCAGCTCGACGATCTTGACGCTGGCCGCGGGCTCGAGCGATTTGAGTTGCCTGGCGACCTCCTCCGCGTACTGCGCCCCTGGCTCATCGTGGTCCGGCAAGATTACGACGTCCCGCCCGCGCAAGCTGGTCCAATCGGCAGACCGCGCTGAGTCCGCCGCGCCGCTGGTCACGCAGGGCAGACCCACCGACCACCCGGCATCGCACGCCTTCTCACCCTCGCAGACAACGACGACTCCTTCGGGTGGCATCTCGCCAACACGGTAGAGAGGACGAGGCTTCGGTGGGCCACGCAACACCCATCGCGTGCGGCGGTGAGGCTGTTGGACTGGCCCCCACGCGGGCCTCGAAATAGGGCATTCCCCTAAGCAAAACTACCTAGGTAGTTGCTGTTGCTCGGGCCCTTCGGGCTCGCTTGGAGAGCAGTAAGAGTCTGAGAAAAGAGCAGTTTTGGCAGAGATGTAAAAAACCGGGCCCCCTCGTTTTGCGTACTTGACTGTGAAGGAGAACTACGTTCCAAGCAAC